>CAVBXG010000008.1:0-58298 GCA_963599585.1 bacterium | reverse complement strand
TCGGTTTATTGGCTTTCATCATTTTATCACCTTCTTTCTTTTTAAAATAAAAAAAGGTTCAGAAAAACTGAACCTTTTCGGCTGCTGCAGGTTTTGAACCTGCGACACATGGATTAACAGTCCATTGCTCTACCAGCTGAGCTAAGCAACCATTCATTCTTGCGAATGTGTTAATACTATATACTTTTGTTTTTTTTGTGTCAATATTTTTTATGGTGAAATTTGGAAAAAATCTGCGTTGTGGTTTATTTAAATTGAATGTCGAGTTTTTATTCTCAATTAATAAAACTCGACATTCAATCCACTAACTATTTCTCCAGAATAAATTCTACTCGTCGGTTCTTCCAGTTGTTGTCTTTGTCTTTGTAGTCAACAACAAGTTCAGTTCCGCCCTTTCCTATTGTGGAAAGTCGGCTTGCGTTTATACCTTTTTTAACAAGGTAATCTTTTACAAATTCCGCGCGCTTTGCAGAAAGCGGAATAAGGGCTGGTCCCCACTGGCGCATATTGTCTTCTGTTTCCTCTGCCTCCAAGTCTGTAAGGCGGTTTGCGTGTCCAACAATTGTAACCTTGTAGTCCTTGAACTTGTTCAGGATTTCTGCGATTCGTTTTAGAACGCGCTCGTTGTTCGCGGCAATCGCCGGGTCAAGTCCGTGCTGAACTTCTTTTGAAGTCTTAAAGTCCGCGTTATCAGAACGGAATATAATAGAAGGAACTGCCATTTTTAGCACATCGCCGTCACGGATAACAAGAACATCAATGGAAATAATTCCCTTTACGCTGCTTGTCATTCCAAGATTGTCAGAGACTGTGAACGTGTACGGATAATCCATTGCGGACTGGACGCGTTCTGCATAGCCTTTCGCGTTTTTCTGGGTGTTGCTTAAACCGTCCCAGACAATCCTTTCTGTGATAGAAGAATTTCCTTTTATCTGCCAGAAAACTTTTCCATTCGGGTCGTCAATCACAAATGACCAGTTCTTTATAAGTGCTTTTGAAGTTCCGCTCAGCTTGATGAACAAATCATCATCTGTTCCATCGTTGTCCGGGCTAAAATATTCAGGCGCGGTTTTTACGCTAAGAACTGGAGGAATTGCCGTACAAATAAACGGAGATGAAACAGAGTCCACCTTGTTTCCTTTTTTGTAGGTTACGCTCAAGGTTCCTGTGAAAGTTCCTTCAGCAACATTTCCGTCGTTTCCAAGTCCGTCCCAGATAATTGTTGCCGGAAGGTTTGCGCTGTCCTTGTCCGACCATGAGCGTACAGAAGTTCCGTTTTCGCTGCGGATGTCAAACTTCCATGTAAGAATTCCATCTGGAACGCTAGCTTTTATGTTGAACTTTTGAGTGTCCAGAATTTTGTCGCCGTTCGGGGAAATTCCTTCGTTTTCAGCAGTAACATAAATCTTTGTCTCGCGCGCATCCAATGTAAATCCAGACATTGTTGTGCTGAACGCGTTTCCAGCTTCATCAGTAGAAGAAATCACAATTGAATAAATTCCGTCCGCAACTTTGTTTCCTGATTCATCCGAGCCATCCCACTCAAAGAAATCTTTTGCGCCGGTCTTTATTTTTCCTTTCCAAGTGTAGCGTTTTACAACTTTGTTCTTTGAATCCTTTATTTCCGCCGTCCAGAGGTTTTCCTGACTGCAACCTGTTATTGTTACTGGAATTGTGTCCTGAATTCCGTCTCCGTCCGGGCTGAAAGCTGACCAAGGCGCGCTTGCCGCAAGAGAAGGAGCAACCGTATCAAGCACAAAATTTGAAGAATCGACTGAAATAACATTTCCGTTTGTTGTAGTCACAACTAAAGTCGCAAAATACGTGCCGTCCGCACTTACAATTCCAGAAGAATCTTTTCCATCCCAAGAAATTGAAGCCGGCAAAGATTTTGTTCCATGAATTGTTCTTACCGCCGGATTTTTTGCGTTTCTAATAACAAGGTCATAAGACTCAACACCAGAAGCGTCCTTTAAAACCGGCAAAAACTGAATCGAATCTTTTACTTTGTCGTTGTTCGGGCTAAACGCAGGCTCGCTCAAAGAAAGAAGCAAAGTCGCCTTTTTTGTATCCAGAGTGAATGTGTCTTTTGCAACAACAACGCCTTTATTTCCTGCAAAGTCCGTTGCCGAAAGCTCGAATTTATATTTTGCGTCAGAAGCAAGTTTTCCGTTCGCGTCAAAACCGTTCCACAAAATATTGTCTGGAAGATACTGACCAAAATTGTACTCGCGCACTGTAGCTCCAGTTTCCGCATTAAAAATCCGTCCGTACCAGGCAGGAATCGCAGCGTATTTTCCGGCATTGTCGTCCAGCATTGAGATTTTTACATTCGGCTTGTCTGCACCGCCAAAAATTGAAGAAGAAATTCCAAGCTGGGCTGAAGGTTTTGTTGTGTCAAGCACGAATTCTGGAGATTTTAAAAGGGCGGCTTCAAATCCATTTAAATAAGAAGCCTTTACAAAAGCCTGATATTTTCCGTTCGGGAGAATTTTTCCGCTGTCGTCTTTTCCGTCAAAAATAATTTCTGAAGGTGGAACTTCGCTTTTTGAGCTGTCGTAAGAGCGGCGCACAGTTCCTGTTGAATCAACAATCGAAACCGACCATTCTGTAAGTTTGTTTCCGCTTGTTGCCTCTGGCACAGGAATTGAAACCTCAAACTTAATATTTGAAAGCTCAGAATCTGTTTCAGGTGAAAAATAACGGCTGCCGGCAATAAAAATATTTGTAGCTGGTTTTTCCGCAGAATAAATGATGTTTGTGATTGACGCGCTTTCAGAAGTATTTCCAGCCTCATCCGTAGAAGTTACTTCATAGGAATAAACGCCGTCCGGAACATTTTTTCCAACATCGTCCGTTCCTGCCCATTTAAAAGATTCAGGCGAGTTGTTTTCCCAAGTTAAGGTTCTAACAACCTGCCCCTGCGCATTCTTAAAAATTCCTGTCCATTTTGATTCTTTTGAGCCGGACTGTCTTATAGAAAAATCTGATTTTGCGCCTTCACCAAAAATCTTGTCGGTCGGCTGCGAAAGCGCGATTTCCGGCGCTTTTGTGTCTACAACAACCGCATACTTTCCGGTTTTTCCAACATTTCCGTTGTCGTCCGTCGCTGTAAAATAATAGTAATAAATTCCGTCGGGCGCGTTTTCTCCGTTATCCATCGCGCCGTTCCAAGTAACAGCCGCAGGAACATCAACGCCTTTTTTTGGAGTAACAAGCTGCTTGAAAAAAGATTTTGCATTCACTTTTTCAGGAAGCGCGACTTTGTTTCCGATTGTGCGCACAACTTTTCCGTTTTCGTCCTCAACAACAAGACTCCACGCTTTTATAAGATGCTTGTCTGAAATTTTAAGCGGAATTGTAAGATTGTCCTGAACGCCATCATTATTCGGCGAAATATATTTTTTGCCAGGTTCAGCGTAACTCAAGGCTGAAGCAGAAATCAGACAAAACGCTGCTATTTTTACAAAAGAATTTCTTTTCATTTTAGTCTCCATTCAGATTCCGGTTATTCTTCATCCCAAATTTTAATTACAGGCGGCTCAACATCTTTTTGACCAAGTTTGATTCTTAAGCCAGCCGAAACAACTTCTATGTTCTCATATTTTTGCTGCCATGCCGCGGAAGCAAGAAGCTCGCTCTTTTCCCAGTTGTGTGCAGTTAAATATGAATTATTTTTTGCGTTCAGGTTGAATTTTACGCTCACTCCGATTGCAGGAAGCAAATCCGGGCTGCCATAAGCACATTCAGAAACATCAATCCGTTCCGCAAGATTCACAAAAATCAGATTTTTTATGCCAACCTGAAGCCCCAAGTCGAACGCAACATTCTGGAAGCACTGCGTTGTAATATCAAAAGAGCCGCCTAGCACAATAAAATCATTTTTTATAAAGTTTGTGCCTACGCCAGTTTTTAGCGTTACAAAATTAGGAAAAACAGAAGAGTCTTTTGATTCATCAATTCCAAGAATTTTTCCTGTCTTATAATATTTTCCAAGGTTTAAAAGCGAAGCGCCGAGCCTGAAATCCTTCAGCGCACCAAGCGATTCTCTTCTATAAAGTGCGCCAATTCCGCCGCCCAAAGACCAGTCCGAGCCGTTTCCCCACAAATATCCAGAATCAAGATTTATTCCCACGCTAAGCCGTTCTGTTATTTCTTTTGAAAAACCAGCCTTTACGTTCAGGGAATTTTCAACGTCCATATCATCTGCGCCAATAAAAACGCCGTTTAAAAGTCCGCTGAAGTTGAACATTTTCATCGGAATCAGAATTCCTGTCTGAAAAGCCCCGCCCGAACCGCCGTCGCCTTTGTTCGCAAGAACCGAAAAATTCGCGTCAAGCTGAACCCGCTCCTCAAAACTGGAAAGCGCCGGATTGAACGCAACTGAGTCTGGTCCGGGATAAAAAATTCCGCCGCCCGCCGCCGAAGAAGCAGACGTAAGCTGCGTTGGACTTGAAATATTAAAAATGCTTTGTCCGCCAGCCGGTGGATTGTAAGCAAATAAAGCCGCAGTAAAAAAACTTGTTGCAAGCACAAAAACTGATTTTTTCATAAAATACCTCTCGGAATCTCCTAATGAACCAGAATGAAGTTTGAGTTTTTATAAATCGTGAAAAACCGCTTCCGTCAGATTTTCAATTTGCTCCAGATGGTTGGGCTCGCGCTTCGCTTGTACGAATTTGGGTGCTCTGCACTTTAATTTCTTTTATCGCCCAAAATCTTCACAAATTAAAACTCTGACTACGCTTTTGTTTCTTTTTCAGCAAAACTCAAACTTCATACTATTAAACCTTTATAAATATACTCGATTTTTTATAAAAATTCTATGTTCTTGACAGTTTCTGAAAATCATTAAAAAATAACGCTATGGATAACGAGAAAAAAGAAAAATCTGGATTTTTTGCAAATATTTTGGCGGCTTTGTTCGGCGGAAAAGATTCCGAGGCTGAGAAAAAACGCCAGCTGCGCGCAATCGCAAAAAAACTTTCAAAAAGCCGGTTCAACAAATTTTACAAATACAACGGAAACGAAATTCTTCCTGCAATGGGAAAACTTTTTTTTGAAATCTACAAGTCTGTCGCGCCGCTTCAAAATTTGTTCAATTCAATACAGAACCAGAACACGCTTAAACATCTTGTGATAAATTTTGCAATGCCGGAAGAAATCCGCGCCCTGGAAGACAACCTGAATGAGCAAGTTATTGTCGGAATGAGCAAAAAAATTCCGCTGAATCATCTGAAAACTCAGGTTGAAGAAAAACTTTCCAAGCTGAACGATTTTTTTACGGTTGAAAAAATCAGCGCAATCGACGGATTGTACCGCCAGATTCTTGTTTTCAAGGCAATTTCAACTTTTGACTATTATTTTTTTCTGAAAAAGTTCGACAAGCAAATCCGCGAGAATAATTTTTCCACAATGCCGCATTTTGAGCATGTTAACGCGGAATATGTTGTTGATGACCTAAAAGACTACATTGAATCAATCTGGGACATTCCTTTTGATTCCGACTGGACGAACGCAATAAAACTTTTAAAGGCTTTTAAAGGCGGACAGGAACCGATTTCTATTGGAGTCTGGAAAAAAATCATCGCCCGGCTTTTGGCTTTAAAAAATGCCCAGACTTTCGAGATGATTATAAAACTTTCTTCCTCTGACCCGAATTATGTTCCGAATATCCAGAACTTAAAGGCAAACATTGTAGAACCGTACCTTGACAAGCTGAAAAACGATGTTGAGAACACAGTGGATTCATTGATAGAAAAAGAACGTTCCGCCACAGAAAATAATTTTGCCTCCCAGCTTTTTGGCGAAACCGAAATTATGCCGCTGAACAATTATGTCTATTCTAAAAATACAATTTTTGAACAGAAAAAACTGAACCTGTTCGACAATTGTCAGGCTCTTTCTTACCTTAAGACTTTTTTGATTGAAGTTGTAAAAAAAGATTTGCGGGAATTTTACGATGTTGTAGTTGTCCGCGGAACTTGGGATTCCACAACGCTTACAACGCAAATTTCTGACTGCTACAATAATCTTCTTTCAGTTTCAGACAAACTGATTGAATTTGACAACGGACTTGCAGACGACGCGATGATTGGAATAAAGATAAAAACGCTTCTTCCAAAAACGGAGCGCGACTCAAGCTCCAAAAACATTGTGAACCGCCTTATTTCGGAAGCAAACGAAAGCGCATATAACTTTGTGATGGAAAGTTCGCGGGATTTAATAACAATCGGAAAAATAGTAAAATCTCTTGTTGAAGACCTGCAGAAGTCAAAACCTACGCTTATCTCAAACTGCAAGGAACTTGAGCACTACATTGATATTCCGCTTAAGGAATTCTGCATTGCAATTTATAAGAAAATCTATCTTTTTGCTTCTCTTATAAAAAGCTGCATTGTTCACAACGATTAATTAATCCGGCTGATTTTAGATTTTAGTGAATTACTGAATCAACAAGTTTTTTAAAGTCCTCATCAATCGGCATTTCAATTTTTGAAACATCTGCGGAAATATGGAAAACGCCATCTTCTCCAAGAACGATAGCGTCCAAAGGCAATTCTGTTACATTGTTATCATTTTCTGCAAAAGTAGTGAACATAAAACCATCCTTTTCAAAAGAAAGTTCTTCCAAAGGCGCGGCATCTTCCTGCGGCGCAGAATTTTCTTCTGAGTTAGCAACACTACTTTCAGAATCGGAATTTTCAAGGTTTTCTTTAGCAAAATCAAATGGATTATATATAACAAAATCTTTTCCAAAATCTTCGTCTGAAGTTTTTTCCGCAGATTTTGTCTTGTCGCTTATAACAAGCGGCTCTGAACCTTCAAATTTTTTCCTGTCGCAGTTTTCATCTGGAACAAATGTTACGCTGTTGTCTTTTGTGCTGACTTTTTTCTCATAGCCCTTGATTTCAAATGGCTCAAGCTCTTCAATTTCCTCAGCATCATCAGCCGGTTCTGCCTCTGGAATTTCTTCCAGCAGCTCGATTTCTTCCAGTTCCCCAACATCTTCAACTGGTTCGGCTTCCAGGATTTCCTCCAATGGCTCAGCGTCATCGACTTCTTCCAAAGGTTCAATTTCTTCAACAGGCTCGGCATCCGGCAGTTCTTCAACTTCTTCAATCGGCTCTGCTTCTGGAATTTCCTCCAATGGTTCTGCGTCGTCAACTTCTTCCAGCGGTTCAATCTCTTCAACTAGTTCTGCCTCTGGAATTTCTTCAACAGGAGCGATTTCCTCGATTTGTTCAAGCGGCGCGATTTCCTCAGCATTTTTGGCGGAAAGATTTTTTGAGTTATCAAGATTTTCAATTTTCAATGTATTTGTCGCAAGAACTTCCTCGAAAATTTTCCGGATTTCTTTCATACTTGCGGAAGAAATGTCCGCTGTGCCGGAAGAATTTTCGTTTCCAGAAAGAATATTTATTATGTCTTCCCAGCTTTTGTTCAAAATCACGTCCAGATCGCTACCGTACTTTTTGCCGCGGCGACCAAGCGATTTTTTGATTTTTGCGGTCAAAGCATCTTTTTGAGCGGTAATCATCGCGGCAACTTTTTTGCGGTCAACATCTTTTTCAAAATATTCGTTCAAAAGTCCAATCTGAATTCCGCGGATTTTTGATTTTATAACAACAGAATCGTCTTTCCGGATGTTAAAAAATATCACAACAATAAGACAAACCGTTACAAACGTACACAAAAGCAAAAGAATCCGAACATATTGCGGCATTTTCAGCATTTCGCTGGAAAAAATTCCGCCGATGTGAAGGAATTTTGCGTTCCGGCTGGAAATCAGACTCCAGGAAACAGTTTTTTCTTCCTGGAAAAGTCCGCCACTTTCTGAATCCGTCTGTTCTGTGCCGGAATTTTCCGCAGGATTCACAGAAATTCCTTCAATTTTTGCAGAATTTGAGGCAACAATTTCATCAGGACCAAAAACGCCTTGATTCCACTTTTTTAAGATTTCAGCGGCAAAAATATTTTTTCCCACATTTGGAAGCCCGAACACAAATCCGCCGTTTTTTCCGTCCGCAGAAGAGACAAGCGAAAGCGGCTCATTTACGGAAACAATGTGATTTTCAACAAGAAGATTTGCAAAATCCACAGGATTCACGTAAAAAATCGCGCTGCAGAAAACAGGTTTTTCATCCAAAGTCTGGATTTTATAGGAAAAAATCAGCCGCTGCTCATCGCCGTCAAAAATAATCCGCGGCAAATCCTGCACAGTTCCGGCGGTTTCATTTTCATCATTTTCGTCTGCAAAAGCGGAGACAACCTGATATTCAAGCTCATTTTTTCCGTGCGTCGTCTGCAAATTTGCGTAGTTTGAATAAATGCGGCGTTGAACACCTTTTTCTGACTTTATAACGTAATCGTTTCGGAAAGAACTGTAAAAAACGCGTTTTCCGGCGGAATCAACAATCCTAAAACCTTCCAGCCCAGGACAATTTTCCTTTAGGGATTCAAAAAGACGCAGTGCCTCCGCAGAAGGATTTTGCCCCGCAAAAGAAAGAACACTTTCGTGGCTCAAAAAACCGTCTTTTTCAGCACCAAAAATATTGAGAAGATTCTGAATGTATTCATTGCTGTAGCCCGCAACCGAATCCAGCTTTTCATTTATGACTTTTAAACGAGCCGGCTCATAAAATTGCTGCTCCACAGAAGCAAAAAGCCCCAACGAAGAAGCGACCGCAAGCGCGCCAAAAATAAAAATGGCAATCACAAGACTTACAGCAGTTTTAATTCCCGATTTCATCAAATTTTCCTAAAAAATCAAAAACAAACTACTATACCACTTGTATATCGGCAGGTTTTTGGAATTTCTTGAATGAAAAATTAATCAAACTGTTGTATATTATATCCAGGCGGAACAGATGAAAAATTTTTTGCGTGCGTTGGTTGAAAATATAACTTTGAATAAAATTCTTGTGGCGGTGGCGGTTTTTCTTTTTCTGATGATTTTGGGCACGACCATTGCGGTAAAAACAAAATCACCGGCACTTCCTGTTGTAAAAGCACAGCCGCAAAAACCTTTAAAAGACAATCTTTACTCGTACAAAAACCTTGGAAGAATCCGCGCCGTAACAGCAACGGAAAAAGACAAAAAATCCGGAACAACTGTAGTTTTAACTCCGCTTATTTCGTACACAAAAGATGACAAGGAATTTTTCGAGGAACTTTCGCGCAAAAACGCAATGATAAAATCGATTTTTGTGAATTATTTTTCCGCAAGAACAGTCTCCCAGCTGAAGTCAAAAACCGACCAGCAAATAAAAACTGAACTTTTATCAGAACTGAACGAAATTCTTGTGCTGAACAAAATCCAAGACATCTATTTTGAAGACTTGATTTTTTTGGATTAGAAGTTTGAGTTCTTCTGCTGAATCAACAAAAGCGCAGGCGGATTTATAATTTGCGAAGATTTTGGGCGATTGAACCAATTAAAGTGCGTAGCACCCCAATCAACACAAGCGAAGCGCGAGCCCAACCATCTGGAACAAATTATAAATCCAACGTGAGCGATTTTTCTGAATCAACAAAAGTTCAAAAATTCCAATCCAAATATATTTTTTCTGCAACATTTTGTATAATTCAGTGTCTAAAAAGCGAGGAATAAAACATGAACCAGATAACATCTCCTGCGGCGCAAGTGATAATTTCAATCGTTCCGATTGTTGGAATCTGCTTTGGCGCGCTAATCCTTTTCTTCTATATTTTGTGGAAGCACCACGAGACAAAACTTCAGATAAAAACAGGAACTTTTGTTCCAAGCAAATTCAATTTTGCGGCTTTTTCTTTGCTAACAGGACTTTTGCTGACTGGAATCGGTCTTGCGCTGACTGCGGTTTTTGCAATCATAGACGGATTTTCCTACGCAATTCTTGGCGGACTTTTACCGATGGTTGTAGGAATCTGCCTTCTTATATTTTTCTACACTTATCCAGATTTCCACAAGAAAGATTAAAGAATGCTTGAGCAGCTCGAAAGAGAACATATAAAAAGAAGAGATTTTCACCTTGTAAAGAGCGTTCTGGCCGGAAACAAAAACGCCTTTACAAAACTTATGATGCTCTACAAAAACAGAATTTTCAATTTTGGAAAAAGTTTTTTTCATAACGAAACTGATTCCGAGGATTTTGTGCAGGATGTTTTCATCAAAGTTTTTACGCATCTGGATTCCTTCAAGGGAAATTCAATGTTTTCAACTTGGCTGATGAAAATTGCATACACAACCGCAATAAATTCTGTAAAAAGGGCGAAAAATTCTCTTCCTATTGAAGACGAAACGATAATTCCTGATTCTGCGTCTGTCACGCCAGAAGAAATTCAACTCAAAAAAATTGCACAGCAGGCAATCAGAGAAGCAATCAGCGAACTTCCGGAAAAATACGAAATCTGCATAGAAATGTATTTTTACTACGACATTCCATATCAGGAAATAAGTGAAATCACGGATTTTCCGGTGAACACAATAAAATCTCATATTTTTAGGGCAAAAAAAATATTAAAGACAAAGCTGGAGAAATATTATGAAAAATGACATGAACGATAAATGCGAAGATTTTATGAATCAGTATCTTATGCTGGATAAAGGCGAACGAGTTCCTCTGAAACTTTCACTTCATCTTTTGGGCTGCAAAAAATGCCGGGAACAGATAAAGCTTTTAAAGCTTGCTGAAAAAGAAATTTCCGCACCGCTAAAAATTGAAATGCCGGTCACAGACGCTTCAATCCAGAAAATTATTTCTCAGATTCATGTTCAGCAAAAAGACAGATTTTACAAGCCGCTTCCTTTTGCCGGCTGGATAATCGGCGGACTTCTTATGATTGCCCTGCTTTTCAGTTCGTTGCTTTCCATGCAAGACATCCAGAACCGCTCGCTTTCAATCTGGTACGCACTTACAATCGCCGGTTGCGTTACTGCCTACTGTGCCGTTTTTGTTTGCAGCCACATCGACCTGTTTATCAAAAAACTTTCGACTGTCGCAAAAAGGATTTCGTAGACAAAAGATTTTTGAATTTTATTATTTCCAAAGCCCGGCTGGATTTACAGTTTTTCCGAATTTGTAGACTGTAAAATGTAAGTGCGGTCCTGTGCTTAATCCTGTACTTCCAACCAGTCCGATTCTTGTGCTTGTGTCAACCCATTTTCCGCGTGTTACAAGTTGCTTTGACATATGTCCGTACAAAGTCTTGTAGCCGGAATGGTGGGTCACAATCACATAGTTTCCGTAGACATTATTGTAGCCAACTGAAGTTACAGTTCCGCCAAGAGCCGCATAAACCGGAGTTCCCTGTGGGCAAGCCATATCAACGCCGGAATGGTAAGAGCGTTTTCCGCTGAACGGAGAGCTTCTCCATCCGTAATAAGACGAAAGATAATAGCGCGAATGGATTGGCTTATGGAACAAATCTCCGTTGATTTCCTGGCGGGTAACCCAGTCCAACAGCGCGTCCGGGGCAAACAATGTCTGACCAGCAACCAGATTCTGATTTTCCTGAATATTGTTCACGCGGGCAAGTTTTTCCGCGCTGATTTCAAATTTTTCCGCGATTGAGTCGGCTGTCTCACCGTTCTTTTTTACTGTGTAAATAATTCCCGGCATAGAAGGAATTTTTAGAATCTGACCAATCTGAATCAACCTTGACTGATGGATGTTGTTCACGCTGATAATTGTGTCCTGCGTAACATTGAATTTGTCCGCAATAAAACCAATCATATCGCCTTTTTGAACGCGGTAAGTAAAATAACAAAGCTCAAGCCCTTCTGAAGAATACGCGTCCTGGCTTAAAACCGCCGCAGCCGCATCCAAACTGTCTGATTCTGCGTCATTTTCAGAAAGAGAATCAATCAGTGCAAGTTCGTCCAATTCCGCAAGTGCGTCAGAAGATTGTTCCGCAGCAGAAGAATTTTCGGCGGAAACAGAAACAACCGGAGATTCTGAATTTTCTTCAATATATTCAGTCGGAGCAGATGCTTCAAAACCTCCAACGCCTTTTTCAACATTCAAATTTGAAGCGACATACAATGCGCCCCAGGCAAGAGAAATTCCGCCTGCAAAAGCAATCACGCTATGAAAAACAATCCGTCTTAGCCGGCTGCTGAACAATTTTTTATATAGATTTTCTAATTTCATAATTAAAGTCAAATTCTTGTAATTGTTGTACTTTTTCATATTGTATCACCTATTTCCGTGAAATTCCAACAAGAAATGTCTCAAACGACTCGGAGCGACACGCTTCCGGCTTAAAGCCTTTAGCGCTTGAAAAAAGCTCCCTAAGCTTGCGCAGGAATTTCTGCTGGTCGCCGTTCTGGAAGATTTTCACGCAGAAATTTCCGCCCTGCTTAAGCATTGTCTCCGCATACCAGATTGCCATTTCAACAAGCTGCTCTGAACGCGCCGTGTCAACAATCCGGTTTCCTGTTGTCAATGGAGCCGCGTCGCAAACAACCAAATCAAAAGGGCCAAGAGCCTTTATTTGTTTGCGGATGGCAGCGTCATTCAAATCACCCTGGATAAAAGTCAGATTTTCACCGCGCACAGATTTTGAAAGAGGATTCAAATCGCAACTTACAACTTTGCTTTCCGCACCAAGATTCCGCAGAAGAAAAGTCGTCCAGCTTCCTGGAGCCGCACCTAAATCCAGAACATTGCAGCTTTTCTTCAACATTCCGAATTTTTCATCCATTTCCTTTAATTTATAAACCGAACGAGCCGGATAACCTTCTGAAAACGCTTTTTGAGACCAATAATCGGGTTTTTCGTAACTGTTTGCTGCCATAATACTTATCTTTTCGGAATTTTTGATTCAATGATTAACAGATTTCGTGTATAATCCTTTTTATATGAATACGAAAAATGAATTTGCAGAAATTTTAGAAAATATAGAAAAATCGCTAAAAAAATCTCTTCCGGAAAAAACGAATGCTGAATGGCAACCGCAAACCTTCCGGGAGCTTTCGGACTGCGTTAAAGACGAGCACTTTGAAAACCTTATAAAACCGTGCCGCTCGCTTATGGATTTGGGCGGAAAACGCTGGCGGCCGCTTCTTCTTGTGCTTTGCTCCGAACTTTGCCGAGACGCAAAAAAAGATGCGCCTCTCACACTTGAACAGACTTATGATATAACTCCGCTTGTGGAATTTGTTCATACAGCCTCGCTTATCCACGATGATATAGAAGATTCCGCAGAAACACGCCGCGGAAAACCTGCTGCCCATATCACTTTTGGACTTGATGTTGCATTGAACGCAGGTTCGTGGCTTTATTTTGTCGCCCCGGAAACAATCGACTCGCTAAAAGTTTCAACAGAATTCAAAAACCAGCTTTACGCTTTGTACACGCAGGAATTGCGCAGGCTTCATCTTGGGCAGGCAATGGATATTTATTGGCACAGAAATCCACATCTTTTTCCTACAGTTCAGGAATACACGCAGATGGTTCATTTAAAAACCGGAACTTTGGCTTCGCTTGCGGTTCAGACAGGATTTTTAGCCGGTGGCGCATCAAAAGAGGAAGCCCTAAAAATGGGAAAAGTCGCGGCGGCTTTGGGCGAAGGATTCCAGATTCTTGATGACGTTCAAAATCTTACAACAGGAAATCCCGGCAAAAAACGCGGAGACGATATTGTTGAAGGAAAAAAGAGTCTTCCGGTTCTTCTGCATGTGCAGCAAAATCCAGATGACAAAGAAAAAATCGCAGAACTTTTTGCAAAAGCCGCAAAAGAAGGAATTGACTCTCCGGCAGTTGAACAGTGCATTGAGCTTTTAGAAAAAAGTGACGCAATCCAGACGGCGCAGAAAAAAGGAACAGAAACTATAGAAAAAAACGTGGAAATTCTTGCAAATGTTTTTGGCAGCGAAAATTCTTCAAAATCAGCAAAACTGATAAAAGAGCTTTTTGAAGAGATGATTTTAAAATTCAAGGCGGAAAAATAGCCGCTTTCTGGAAAAAATATGATTGAAACAGCAGCCCGACTAAACAACCAGGCAATTTTACTCGCGAACGCAGGTTCTTACAAAGAAGCAATCGCATGTTTTGTAAAAGCAATAAAAATTGAAAAAAACAATTCTCTTCTTTGGTTCAACCTTGCTTTGACACAACGCGACTCAGGAAATCTTGAAAGCGCAACGGAAAGCCTTGAAAAAGCGCACGAACTTTCCCCGGAAAATGCAGAAATAATAGAAGAACTTGCAACAATTTTATATTCCCAGGGAAATCTTATTGAAGCGCATGAATGTTGCCTTTATGGTCTAAAAATCAGCCCGGAAAATTATCATCTTTTAAATATTATTGGAGTTATATTTTTTAGCCAGAAATCATACAAAGAAGCCGCGGACGCATTTGAAAACGCTGTAATGATAAATCCGTATTATTACGATGCGCTCTACAATCTTCGCGACACATACAAAGAGCTTGGCAACAAGACCGGCGCGGATGAATGTGCAAAAAAAATGAAAGAACTAAAACAGACAGGAGAAATGATTTGAAGCAATTTTATATTGTAACTGAAATCCAGAATGATGAATCAATCCTAGTTTCTCCAGAAATCCACTCTGAAAAAAACAAGAAATTCAGGGCGAACATTCAAGTTTCAAATCCACGGAAACTGAAAATTGAAAAAGGTTCAAAAGTAACAATCGGTCTTCCGCAGAAAAAAGAAGCGATAGCCGGAATTTTCGCACTTTTTGTACCAATTTTGTGCGCTGCGGCAGGATTAATTTTTTCCGGGCTAATCGCAAATCTTCTAAAAATTGAATGTACAGAAGTTTTCAAGGCGGCTCTTATTTCAATCTGTTTTTTAATCAGCTGCGGTTTTACGATTGCGTCATCAAGAACAGCACCTACAATCGTAAAACTGGAAATCACAAAGATTATTCAATAGATTTTTAGATTAACAATGCTCGCGTGCAAGTTTACTTATTTCATCCGCCATCTGCATAAGCGGAACTTGCTTTTGAACTCCGCCCAGTTCCCAGCCGACGCGTGGCATTCCATAAACAATGCTGGAAGCCTCATCCTGACCTAAAGTCCACGCGCCTTGCCTACGCATTTCCGCAAGCTGAGCCGCACCGTCGCGTCCCATTCCTGTCATAATTACGCCAAGCGCATTGTTTTTGTAGACAGACGCAACGCTTTCAAAAAGAACGTCCGCGCTAGGACGATGTCCGTTTCTTTGTTCAGTCTGAGTTGTGCGGATTACATTTCCTGAAATTCGTTCTTCTACTATTATATGATAATTTCCAGGCGCAATATAAACATGACCACCTTCAATCGGCATTTCATCCTGCGCCTCGCAAACTTCCAGAGGGCAAAGTCTGTTCAGGCTCCGGGCAAATTCTGCGGTAAAACCTGCCGGCATGTGCTGAACAACAAGAACCGGCTGCTTCAAGTGCGGATCAATCATCTTAAAAACATCCCTAAGAGCGTTCGGCCCGCCGGTAGAAATTCCAATCGCAATAACTTCAATTTTTCCACCATCCCTAAGCGGCTTTACCACAACAGGCTCTTTTTTCGCCGGCTCCTTCCATCCAGACAAGAGCGGTTCCAGTGGCACCTGAACTTCCTCAGTTCCTTTTTGCTTCGCGACAAATTTTTCAGCCTCGCGCATTTTTATTGAACGCAGGAAAAAATCTGTGGACGGAATTCTTTTACCTTTTCTGCGCGCGTAAGAACCGCCGTAAGAGGCAATTTTTTCAACAATCGACTCTTTTACGTCCATAACTTCTGTTGATACAGAACCACCCGGCTTTGTGATAAAATCCATCGCACCAAGCTCAAGGCATTTTACGGTAACAGCAGCACCTTTTGTCGCAATTGAAGAAAGAATTACAACCGGAATATCCCACTTGAGTTTTTTGCGTTCCTCCAGAAATTCAACGCCGGTCATAACAGGCATTTCTATATCAAGAAGAACAACATCTGGCTTTATAAACGGAATTTCATCAAGAAGCATTTTTCCGTTCATCGCCTTGCCAACAACTTCCATTCCCGGAGTGTCATTTATAATCCTTGAAACAAGATTTCGCATCAAAGCAGAGTCATCGCAAATCTGAACTTTCAGTGTGTCGTATTTTGAATCTTTAAGCTCCATTTTTTTCCTCAAAAGACAAATTCAAGCGGATTAAATATTTTTCTGGTAAAGACAAGCCCAGTCAGTTTTCAGGAATTCAAATTTCGTGTTCATTCCAAACAAAGATTCTGAATGTCCTATGAAAAGATACGAATGTTTTGCCATTGAATTCCAGAATCTGTCCAGAACCACAAGCTGCGCCGCCTCATCAAAATAAATCATAACGTTGCGGCAAAAGACAACATCAATATTTCTCATTCCAGAATCATTCTTTAAATTATGATAATCGAATTTTACAGAATCCATTATCTCTTTATTAATCTGGAAGCCTTTTTCTTTTTTTGTAAAAAACTGAGCAAGATAATCCGGCGGAACTCCGTCAACTTTGTTTTCCGCGTAGAATCCCTGCTGGGCAACCATCAAAGATTTCAATGAAATATCCGAAGCCGTGACTGTAAAATTGTATCCGAGCGGAAGAATTCTCTTCAAAATCATGGCAATTGTGTACGGCTCCTCGCCTGTTGAACAGCCTGCGCTCCAAACGCGGATAGTTTTATCGCCAGTTTTCCGTTTTTCTTCCAGAACGTGAGGAATTACATATTTTTCAAAAGCGTCAAAATGCGGCTGATTCCTGAAAAATCGTGTAAGATTCGTTGTAACAGAATCCAGCATTCTTTTCATTTCTTCGTGGTCTTTTAAGATGAGCGCATAATATTCCGCCGCCGTAGCAATTTTCTTTTCACGCAGAATTTCTTTTATGCGGCTATCCAGAATCGGGCGGTTTGTCGCAGAAAATGTTATTCCGCTTTCATCATAAATTGTTTTTCTAAACTTCTCAAAATCCGCATCATTAAGAGCATCGTTCATATTTGCAATTATACACTTAGTTTCAATTACAGGCAAATCCACCTTTAAATTTTTGTTATAACTTTTCAAATTTTTTACAATTTTAAATCACTGCGAATCATTGACTAAAACACAACATAATGAAAAAATATATCCTTATGAGTAAATACATTCTGGTTACTAGTGGAGTTTGTTCAAGTCTTGGAAAAGGTGTTGCATCAGCGACAATTGGAAGTCTTCTTGAAGGTTATGGTCTGAAAATCGCCATGATAAAATGCGACCCGTACATCAATCTTGACGCGGGAAACATAAGCCCTTTTCAGCATGGTGAAGTTTACGTTACAGAAGACGGAGCGGAAACAGACTTGGATTTGGGAAATTTTTCCCGTTTTACAAGCGTCACAATCACAAGCGACAACTGCATAACAATCGGAAAAGTTTACGATCAGGTTATCAGAAATGAACGCGCAGGCCGCTACAACGGACGCACAGTTCAGGTAATTCCTCATATAACAGATGAAATAAAACGAAGAATTTTTTCAGTGGGACAAAAAACTCAGGCTGACGCTGTAATTGTTGAAATCGGCGGAACTGTAGGCGACATTGAATCAATTCCTTTCCTTGAAGCCGGACGCCAGATGGTTCACGAGCTTCCGAAAAATGATATTTGCACAATCCATCTTTCGCTGATTCCTGTAATCACAGGCGGCGAACTTAAATCTAAACCGACTCAACATTCTGTAAAACAGCTGCAGGAAGCAGGAATCCAGCCGGACATTCTTCTTTGCCGCTGCGAAAAGGAAATCGAGCCGGATATGCGGAAAAAACTTGCGCTTTTCTGCAATGTCTCAACAAACGCGGTTTTTGCCTCTTCAAACGTAGAAAAATCAATCTACGAAATTCCGATTCTTTTCCACAAGGAAGGACTTGACGCGGCAATCGTAAAAAAACTCGCATTAAAAACAGATTCCGCAAATTCCAATATCCGTCAGTGGACTAGCTTTATAAAAAAACTAAACGAGGACGGTCCGAAAGTCACAATCGCGATTGTAGGCAAGAAAGACTACCTTGACGAATGTTTCAAGTCGGTGCGGGAAGCGCTTTTCCACGCCGCAGTAACTTCATTCGGCGCACAGCTTGAACTTAAGAAAGTTGATGCAGAATCTCTTGAAGGCACGGAAACAGTTTCTTCCGCATTTGAAGGCGTTGACGGAATCGTGATTCCAGGAAATTACGGACAGCGCGGCTTCCTAGGTCTTTTGAAAACCGTTAAATTTGCCCGTGAGAACAATATTCCTTACCTTGGAATTGATGTCGGAATGCAGCTTATGGCAATAGAAACCGCACGCTCATTGATTGGATGGGCAGACGCGGACAGCACAGAATTCATCCAGAATCCTGAACACGCAATCATCAGCCTTCCAGAAGAACAGGCTGGACTTTCTGTTGCCGGCTCAGAGCAGCTTGGCGCGCTTGGCGTAAAAATTGTAAAAGACACAAAACTTCATCAGGCTTACAAAAAACTTTCTGTCACAGAACGGCACAGAAACAAGCACACATTTGACAAAAAATATTCTGACATAATGAACCAGAACGGACTTCTTATTTCAGCAGTCGCAGAAGATGATGACAGAATCGAGGCTTTTGAATGGAAAACCCATAAATGGGGAATCGGCGTTCAGTATCACCCGGAATTTGTTTCGCGCCCGGCAAAACCGCACCCGCTTTTTACGGCATTCTTAGGAGCCGCGCTGAACAAATAATGAAAAATCTCTTTTTGTTATTCGTTTCGTTGATTTTTTTCGCAGGCTGTTCGCTAAAATACGGCACAAACTATCAGGATGAAGAAAATGTGCCGGAATTCGTTTTTACAGATGCAAATTACAGCCGCTACGAGAACAACCAGAAAACGCTGAACCTTTCGGCAAGCAGGCTGGAGCAATACTCGGACGGGAAATCAATGTACGCAAAAGATGTGGATTTTCAGGTCATGGACAAAGAAGGAAATCTTTTAACGCAAGGCTCATGCAATCTGCTTTCCTCAAACACAGACACCGAAGAATACACGCTTTACGACAACATTGAAATTGAAAACAAGAAGGATGACATAAAAGTTTCCGCGGACACATTGCGCTGGAACGGAAAAACTGAACAGCTTACAAGCAGCAGAAACGACACAGTCACAATCAAAAAAGGAAACACAACGATTCAGGGCTCAGGATTTTCCGCAAGCGGAGTCAGCAAGAAATTCCTTTTCAATGGCGTTGTTACAGGTCAATACATTTCAGATGAAGACGGAGAACAGGTTGAAGAAAATCAATAAATTTACCGCAATTTTATCAATTCTCCTGATTTCAGTTTTTGCCACCGCAACCGTAACTGCCGAAAAAATCACTTTTTCAGCAAACAGCATGACTGGCGTTGTCGGCGATAAATCTGACTCAACAACGCTTTCCGGCGAGGCTTACGTCCTTACAGATTCAATGGAAATTTTTGCAGACCAAATCGGACTTTCCGGCAAAAATTTCCGGTTCATCGAGGCGCAGGGAAATATAAAAGGCAAAAACATGGAGTCCGAGCTTGAATTCACCTGCGAAAAACTAAAATATGACCGCGAGACAAAAATCGCGGAACTTTCAGACAACGTAAATTTAAAAGACACAAAAAACAACGTCAACGCAAAGGCGCAGATAATCGAATACAACCAGAACACAGACACCGCTGTAATGCAGATTGAAATTGAGCTCACCCAAAAAGACAATATCTGCACCGGAGCTTACGCAATCTACCGGAAAAACGACCAGATGCTTGAGCTAAGCGGAAATTCGCAGATAAAACAGGGGCAGGACACATTCCGCGCGCAGCAAATCACATTGGACTTGACTTCTCAGGAAATAACGTTGGACGGCCGCGTAAAAGGCTCAATAGTTGACGAGCAAAAATCTTCGGCAGACGAAAAAGAAGCGGAAAATGCCGAAAACACAGAATCTGAAACAGCGGAAACTTCTGAAAAAAAGCAAGAAAACTCAGATTCAACAGAAACATCAACTTCCGCAGAAAATCCAGAAGAACAAAAAAATGCCAAACAGAACGAAAACCAAACCGAAGAAACAGAAAAATCAACCTTGCAGGAGAAAGCAGAATGAGCGAAACAATCCACACGCTAAAAGCATTCAGCCTTTTTAAAAGTTTCGGAAAGAAAAAAGTTGTGCAGGGAATCGATTTTTCAATGCAATCTGGCGAAGTTCTTGGGCTTTTAGGACCAAACGGAGCCGGAAAAACAACCACTTTTTATATGATTGTAGGTTTTTACAAGCCGACTGCCGGGGAAATTTTTCTGGACGACGAGCAAATAACGCCGCTTCCGATGTACAAACGCGCAAGAAAAGGAATTTCATATCTTCCGCAGGAACCAAGCGTTTTCAAGAAACTTACGGTTGAGGAAAACATCTGGTCAATTCTGGAGACGCGCTCAGATCTTACAAAAGCCGAAAAAAAACAGCGGCTTGAGCAACTTATTGATGAATTTGCGATTGAACGAATCCGCAAGCAATACGCATTCACGCTTTCTGGTGGAGAACGCAGACGAACAGAAATCGCTCGCTCGCTTGCAGTTGAACCAAAATTCCTTCTGCTCGACGAGCCTTTTGCCGGAATCGACCCAATTGCCGTTGCCGACATCAAGTCAATGATTGGACTTCTAGCAAAGCGCGGAATCGGAATCCTTATAACTGACCACAACGTTCGCGACACGCTTGAAATCACCGACCGCGCAATAATTGTAAACAAAGGTCAGATTATGATTCAGGGCACAAAACAGGAAATCATCGAATCAGAACTGGCGCGCGAAATTTACCTTGGAAAAGATTTTTCAATGTAAATTCCAAAAAAAATCGAAACTTTTCAACATTTTTCTACATATATATCGCTCTTCATTTGACAACGAATATCGCATATTTTATAATAAGGTTTGAACTATTTCAAAAATAATGAGGAGACAAAATGCCGAGTATTTTATTATTCATCATTCTCCCTATTGTTGGAATCGTTCTTGGATGGACAATTCGCTGGCTGTACGCCAGATTTCAACTATCTGCATCAGAACAAAAAGCAGAACGTGTAAAACAGGACGCAATTAAAGAAGCTGAAGCTCAGAAAAAGGAAATTTTGCTAAACGCAAAAGATGAACTCATTCGTGAACGTAACCAGCAAGAAAGAGAAAACCGTGAACGTCGCGCAGAAGTACAAAGATATGAAGCACGCGTAAACAAAAAAGAAGAACTGGTTGATCAAAAATCTGCTGAACTCGAAAAAAGAGAAAAAGACTGCGAAGAGCGCCTTAACGCAATGAAAAAGCGGGAAGCCGTTGTTACAGCACAGGAAGAAGAATACCGCAAGGAACTTGAACGGATTTCAGGACTTTCTGCACAGGAAGCAAAAGATCTTATCATCAAAAACCTTGAAAACGATGCCCGACACGATGCGCAGGCTCTTCTGAACAAGATTGAACAGGAAGCCCAGCTCACCGCCGAAAAAAAGGCTCGTGACGTTCTTGTTACTGCAATCCAGAGAATCGCGCCGGAGACAACAAGCGACATTACTGTCACAACAGTTTCTCTTCCAAGCGATGAAATGAAAGGAAGAATCATTGGCCGCGAGGGACGAAACATCCGTGCGCTGGAAACTCTTACAGGCGTTGATATTATCATTGACGATACGCCGGAAGCCGTAGTTATCTCTTGCTTTGACCCGGTTAGAAAGGAAATTGCAAAGCAGTCTTTGGAACGGCTTATTTCTGACGGACGAATCCATCCGGCTAGAATTGAGGAAATTGTTCAGAAAGTAACACGCGAAATCCAGAACAAGATTTACGAGGAAGGCGAAAAGGCTTTGTTCGACTTGGGAATACACAATATGCCAACTGAAGGAATCCGCGCGCTTGGACGTTTGTATTTCAGGACTTCTTACGGACAGAATGTGCTTTCACACTCAAAAGAAGTTGCAACAGTCGCTTCTATGATTGCCGCGGAAATCGGTGCTGACCGCGACCTTGCAAAACGGGCCGCAATTCTTCACGATATTGGTAAAGGCGCAGAAAATGACAGCGACCAGAACCATGCGGAAGTCGGTGCGGAAATGGCACGAAAAATGGGCGAAGACTCAAGAGTTGTAAATGCAATCGCAGCCCACCACAATGACATTGAACCATCAACAATCGAGGCGATTATTGTTCAGATTGCGGACGCAATTTCTGCGGCTCGTCCTGGTGCCCGCCGAGAGACAATCGACAACTATGTAAAACGACTTGAAAATCTTGAGGCAATCGCAGAAGGATTTGATGGCGTTGAAAAAGCGTATGCAATTCAAGCTGGACGCGAACTGAGAATTCTTGTAAACAACGAAAAAGTTGCAGACAACGAAGTTAAACAGCTTGCTTCCAATATTGCAAAGCAGATTGAAAACGACTTGAAATATCCTGGTCGAATCCGCATAACAATGATTCGCGAAACCAGAATTATTGAATATGCGCGTTAAAAATCAATAGCGAAAATAAAAAAAATCTGCTGTAAAACAGCAGATTTTTTTTATCAAAAAACCATATTTATATAAAAGGCGAAAATATTATCGTAATTTTTATTGCCACGTGGCATTAAACGGTAAAAAAATCCAAGAGCCGGTAAAGTCTTTTTATCAGAATTATAAAGAAAATCATATTCAACGCCAATCTTAAAGCCGTTTCCCCATGCAGATGTCTCAACAACGCTGCGTTTTCTGGAAGAACCATCCTCATTAAAAATCTCTTCATCAATAAAATCAGTTCTTGCCCCCAAAGCATAGGCAAGGCTGCCGTTCAACCCGCCAACCCCCGGATAAACTTTTATTCCTGTCCAAAAAGCATAATCAAGATGATTTGAACGTTCATTTTTATCCCAATTTATGTCGCCAATCAAATCGTAGCCAAAAAGAATTTTTAACGGCGCACCGACCTTCAAGGAAATATCACCATCACTTCCGATTATAACCCGGTTTTTATAGGGAGAAGATGTATCTCCGTAAACAGGAATGCAAGTTACAAGCCCCACGTCATACCCGACAATTTTATTTTTTGCAAATGCAGGAGAAAAAATCAACGTAAAAACAAAAAAGACAAAAATTTTTTTCATATATTTATTATCGGAAAATTTTTTACTTTTTTTAAATAAAAAAGCGGAAACCATAAGATTTCCGCCTTCTGTAGAAAAAACTAAAAATTAGTCGTTCAAAGCCAGCAATGCGCCAAGAATTACACAATGTCCGGCAAGAGAATACCACCATTCAAGTTTGCTGATTTCAAGGTTTCCGTTCAGGAAATCCATAAGAACAATAGCAACAATCCAAACGATGATAACAATCCAACCAAGAATATTGTCAAACTTGCCAAATTTATCGCCAGCAAAACATTCTACAACAAGAAGAATACCTGCAAGCAATTCGATTACGGCAAAAATCATTCCGATTGCTTTTCCTGCATCACCGTTAATAAGATGAGTCAAAGCCTTGTAAGCATCGTCTCCGCCTTTTCCTGCAAGAGCCCAGATACCTGCAACTGCGAGCATTACGCCCAAAGCAATCTGAAGAACAAGTCTACCAATCGAAATAGCAGATTTTTTAGCCATTTTTTTTAACCTCCAAAAATTTTTGCCCAAACGAGCAATTAAATTATATATTACAAAATTCAGGATGACAAGAAAAATGTATGTCAAAAATTATTTATACAAAACCCTAAAAGTCTGGAAAATAATTTTGATTTCCGGGGAAAATTCAAAGCCGACAATCTCGCCTTCTTCATCAAGGTTTTCCTGCTGGCGGATTCGCCACTGCTCAAGATTTTCGTCCTCGCCTTCTTTTTGCGCCATTCCCCAAGTAATTTCATTAAAAGGCAGAATATTTACAGATTCAATCTCGATTACTGCACGAGGATTATTTCCGCGGTCAAAAACAAGATACAACTCACCGGAAACCGGAAGCGGCTCGCCATCAACAGAATAAGACGCAAACGTTGAAAAAATCGCCGTGCGCTGACCAGAAAGAATATTTGCAATCTGAGCGTCATTTGTAAAACCGGCAGACTCAAACGTTAAATCACCGGCACATTTTGAATCAGGATCCGTTCCTGTTTCCTGTATAAATTTTTGCCAAAATTCATCAGCAGAAGACAAAGCCATATTTTCCTTCTATTTATTACGTTTAAGCAGCAAAATAAATGCTAGTATAAAAAAAATGTCCGGCAATGCTGTAAAAATCAAGGTTGAAAGCGGAATTCCGTAAAAAACAACTGATTCCGGGAAAATAATTCCCAGAACCGAAAGAATTTCGTAAACAACGCCAGCATATTTTGCAACAACACCGACAACAAGGTTCATCCAGACCGCGTCTTTTGTCTTTGACCACAGCAAAATTGAGCAAAATGCGGCAATTCCGCCCAGGACAAGTTTTATTGCGTATAAAATCATCTGGGATTGCGTCATCACAAAGCCTCAAACGGATTATTTTTCAGTTTTGTAAAAACGCCTTTGTCCGCGCCGAATGGAACAATCGACGGATTTGAAAAATCTGGATTCACAACAAGTCCGCAGTCAAGGCAATGAAGAACAAACTCCTTGTAATTTTCTTTTGAAATTTTTGGAAAAAGGTACGGTCCTTTTCGTTCCCAATATTTTGAAAGAATTTTATCGTACAAAAACCAGTCTTTTTCTGAACGAACTTGCAACGCAGAAATAAGATTATAAATCGAGCGGGCAATTGCGGCATGCAGCGGCGCAGGCAGTTTTTTTCCTGAAGAAAAAATTGCACCGCGCTCAAGAGCATTTTTCACGCAATCAGGTTTTGTCGCGACAAAATAAATCGGTTCTGCCCAAGGGAGCGGTGGTTCAAAGACAATTGAATCAATTTCAGTCCAGTTTATTTCCACAGAATTCCACGGGCGGAAAAAATTCGTTCCAGTTGGAGAAAGCGCAACCGCAGCCTTAAACGCCTCTTCTTTTGAATAATAGATAAAAATCTCACGCTCAGAGGAAAAAAGCTCTTGCACCGCCCTTTTTGTCCGGTACGGAAAATCTGTGTCAAAACTTCCGGCAATTCCGCGGCAAAGAACATTCTTGAACATTGTAAATGCAGAGCCGCCTTCCCAGCCAAGAATCGCGCGCCCATTTTCCTGAAACATATCCACAAGCCGGACGCCTTTTGCAGTATACAAAAAGCATTTTTTTGCGCGTTTTACAGTACCGAATCTTGAAGAAATTTCTGAAGCCAAAAAATTTATATCTGACATTCTACTTCCATTTTGAAAAATTACAGTTTTGCAAGTTTTTCGTTTATCATCTTTGTTGCCTGACCAGGATTTGCCTTGCCATGAGATTCTTTCATGACTTGCCCCATAAGCCAACCGACAACATTCGTCTTTCCTTTCTTGAAATCTTCAATCGCCTTTGGATTTGCAGAAAGAACTTTATCAACAATCGTTTCTATTGCACCTGCATCGCTAACTACTTCCATACCTTTTTCCTTGATAATCAAAGAAGGCATTTTGTTTGAAGCAAGCATTTCCGCAAAAACGTCTTTTCCCTGTTTTGAAGTGATTTTCTTCTCCTCAAGAGCATCGGCAAGTTCCGCAATATGCTTCGGCGTGATTTTTACATCGTTTATAGTCTGTTTATTTTCGTTCAAAACCGCAAGAAGTTCCGCAATAATAAGATTTGCAACGCGTTTTGGACTTTTTGATGAATCCGCAGCTTCCTCAAACCACAAAGAAAGATCGCGTGTGCTTGTAAGAACTTCAGAATCAAACTGGGTAAGACCAAATTCTTCCTGGAAACGGACTCTTTTCTGCTCTGGAAGTTCGCCAACCTGCTCGCTTGCTTTTTCAACAAGCTCTGTGCTTACTGTAAACGGCTTGATGTCCGGCTCAGTTGTAAAGCGGTAGTCAACAAAAGAATTTTTTGTACGCATAATCTGAGTAACGCCTTTATCCTCATCCCAGTTCATTGTGTTTTTGAATCCCGGATTGAATTCCTGTCGGTCCTCAATAAATTCCTTTAGCTGACGCTGCGCCTCATACGCACAAGCCTCGCGGATTGACTTAAACGAGTTCAGGTTTTTAATTTCAGAAATCGGAGTATGATAGAGTTTTTCATCTTCCCAGACATTAAGGTTTATATTCGCATCGCAGCGCATATTTCCTTCTTCAAGGTTACCTTTTGTTACTTTTACATAGCGCAGGATTTCCTGAACAGTCTGCATGAACAACGCGGCTTCTTCCGGGCTGGTCATATCCGGTTTTGTTACAATTTCAATAAGAGGAGTTCCACAACGGTTGTAGTCAATGTAAGAATGATTTCCCTTCAAGTGAAGCGATTTTCCAACGTCCTCCTCAAGGTGAATGCGTTCAATTCTGACACGGCGATATTTTCCGTCAACAATGCAGTCTTCGCCAATGAAATTTTTTGAACGGAATTTTTCGCCGCCCGGCTGCTCATCTTTTGGATAATGAATCAACGGAAGATCAACAAATCCGTCTGTGCAAAGAGGCAAATCGTACTGTGTAATCTGGTAGCCTTTTGCCAAGTCCGGATAAAAATAGTGTTTTCGGTCAAATTTTGTAAAACGCGCAATATCGCAGTTCAAGGCAAGCCCCGCAACTGCGCCAAGTTCAACATAACCTTTTGAAATGCGCGGCATAGCACCAGGAAGACCAAGACAAACCGGGCAAACGCGAGTATCTGGCATTCCGCCGTAACGATTTTCGCAGGCACAGAACGCCTTTGTTTTTGTAAGAAGCTGAGTGTGGATTTCGCATCCAATTACAATTTCATATTTATCAATAGCCATATTTTTTCCTACCATTTATTTTTTGATTGGAATTCCACATTCAGGATGATCATTTTCCCAAACCTGAGCAATCTGAAGCAATTTTGCCTCGCTGAACATAGGTCCTGCAAACTGCATTCCAATCGGCATATTGTCAGTTTTTTCTGCTTTGCCGGCAGGAACATTGACAGAAGGAATGCGCGCAAGATTTACAAAAACTGTATACATATCGCTTAAATACATTTCAAGAGGATTGTCTACTTTTTGACCAAGCTTAAACGCTGGAGTCGGGCAAGTAGGACAAAGGACAATATCGTAGCTTTCAAAAAGTTTTGCCATTTCACGCTGAATTCTGGCGCGGACAGTCATTCCTTTTTTATAAGTGTCGCCGGAAAACTGCTCTGAAAGAACGTAGTTTCCAATAACGATTCGCCTCTTTACTTCTGGACCAAAACCTTCCGAACGCGTATCAACAAAAAGTTCATCATAACCATGACCATTGTCAACGCGCGCGCCGTAACGGATTCCATCAAAACGGCTTAAATTTGAAGCCGCCTCTGAAAGCGCAATAACGTAATAGCTTGCAATGGAAGCGTCAAGAACAGGCAAATCAACTTCATCAATTTTTGCGCCTTTTGACTCGAACCATTTTCTGGTCTGATCAAAAACCACTTTTACATCAGAATCAAGACCTTTTGTTTCAAGAAACTGTTTTGGAATCGCAACTTTTAACGAATCCATATTTTTATATGCTTCAAGATTCTTTAATTTTTCAGTTTCAGGAAGATTCGCGGAAGTGTCATCATAAAAATCTTCACCGGCCATTGCAGCCAAAGGAAGAGCAATATCTGAAGGCGTATGCCCCATGATTCCAACCTGATCAAGGGATGAACCGTAGGCAACAACGCCCCAGCGAGACAAAACTCCATAAGTCGGCTTTAAACCGTAAATTCCGCAGTAAGAAGCCGGAAGTCGAACTGAACCGCCAGTTTCTGTTCCAAGAGAGAACAATGCCTGGTTTGCGCTTACAGCGGCAGCCGAACCACCGGAAGAACCGCCAGAAACATATTCGCGGTTGATAGGATTTCTTGTTGCGCCATAAGAAGAATATTCAGTTGAAGAACCCATCGCAAATTCGTCCTGGTTGCAACGACCAAGAGGAATTGCGCCGGCAGATTCAAGGCGGTTTATAACTGTCGCATTGTAAGGAGCTGTGTAGCCTTGAAGAATTTTTGAGCCACAAGTAAGTTTGTGCCCTTTTGAGCTGATATTGTCTTTATTTGCAAAAGGAATTCCAAGAAGCGGCTTTTTTTCAAAAAGTTCGTCCAGTTTTCCTTCGTTTTTTGCATTTTGAATTTCTTTGTCCGCTTCTTCTGCCCTTTGGAGCGCATCACTGTAAAGTTCCAGAAAGGCGTTCAGCGGTTTTTCCGAAGCTTTATCTTTTTCAAAAGTTTCAACCGATTCTTTTACAAGATTAACGCTGGTTGTCTTTCCAGATTTTAAAGCCTCAACGGTTTCTTTTATTGTATACATAATTTTTCCTTCAGATTAATGGGGTTTTAGGGGCAACGCCCCTAGGAGAAGGGGTAGTTTGCAACGAAGTGCAAACGAGGGGGAGACTTCCCCCGCCTGATTTTAAGCACCCTCGCCAAGAACTTTTGGAACCTGGAAATATCCGTCCATAAATTCATCCGTAACTTTTTTCACATCGGAAATATCAAGTCCTGGCACAACTGTATCGTCGCGGAGTTTTTCCACTTCTGTAGAAGGATATGCGTCGTACGGATTTTCGCTGTCATCGTATTTTGAAAGAATATCGAAATATCCGACAATTTCGTCAACCTGCTTTTTTAAGGTTTCAAGATTTGTGCTTTCCGGAGAAAGGCGCGAAAGATAAAGGAGATTGTTCAACGTCTCCTCGTCAATTTGTTTGTGAGTACTCATACGTTTATTATAAAAAAAAATTGCCGCTTATACAATAAAATTGAATGGCAAAATGCAGCCCAAAAATGACTGCAATTGCCACGGAAAATTAAAATTGGGCGGAGCAGCTTACATTTTTATCAAAAATGCTTTGCCGGCCGGAACTTTCAGGCTCAGTTTTCCGTTTTTAACAGAACATTCGAGCGGCGCTCCAAGCGCATCAGTTGCAGGAGCAGATTTTTCCGCAAAATTTGTTCCAAAAATGCGCAGAGGAAGCTCAATTGTTCGCTCCTGGTCATCGCTGGAAACAACTGTGAACCACAATTCCTCGGACGTAAAGCGCGCATAGGCAAAAACATTATTGTCATCGCTAACAACTTTAAATCCGCCGTCTTTGAACGCCGCAGATGAAGTCTTTATGTGGCAAAGGGAAGAGTACAGTTTGTATGCGGAAAGATTTTCAATATCTTTGTTCCACGGCATTGGATAGCGGCAGCCTTCAATTGTCTCTGTAAATCCATCAATATCTGCTTCGTCGCCGTAATAGACATTTGTGCAGCCCGGCAATGTGAAAATCAGGATTACCGCGCCGCGCACAAAATCCGGCTTCATGTTTTTGTCGTTGTGGAAGCGCGAAATATCGTGGCTATCCAGAAGATTGAACAGATTCTGCTGGATTACAAACGGAAGCCTTGAAAGATATTTTGTGACGCAATTTGAAAAATCTTTTGCCGTCCACTTAAAATGAACGCAGTTAAGCTCTGGAACATGGGAATTATGGAAATCAACCTGACCGTAAAAACCGCGGATTGCCCTGCACGAAATGTAATAATTCATAGGGCTGTCCCATTCGTTTCCGTTCAAAAATGATGTGCAGTCGGTCCAGTCTTCTGCAAGAATATACGCTTCAGGATTTTCCTCTTTTATGCTTTTGCGAATTTCCGGCCAAACTTCGTGGTGAAGCTGGATTTTGTCATTGCGAGCCATTGTGTCGGCAACATCAAAACGCCAGCCGTCAATTCCATACGGTTTTTTAAGCCATTTTTTTACAACAGAATCTTTGTCGCGGTAAAGCCGGTTACGCAATTTTTGGCTCTGGTAATTCAAGGTCGGAAGTGAAGGAACATCGTACCAGCATTTGTAGCTGTTGTCCGCGTTGAAGAAATAATATTCTCGCTCATCTGAATTCGGATTGTTGTATGCGCCTTCTGATTTTGGGAAAAATACGCCTTCCTTGTTGAACCAGCGGTTTGCAGTTCCTGTGTGGTTTATTGAAACGTCCAGAATGATTTTCATACCGTTCTTGTGGAGTTCTTCTATTAAATCCTGCAAAGCCTCGTCTCCGCCAAAATGCGGATCAACATGAAAATAATCCAGACAGTCATATTTGTGAACGGTCGCCGCATAAAAAATCGGGTTCAAGTAAAGCGCCGTAACGCCAAGTTTTTTCAGATACGGAATTTTCTGTTTGATTCCAATAAGGTCGCCACCGTAAAAATCAAGGCAGAAAACCTTTGAATAATCCTGAGGAACCTGATTCCAGTCTTTTACCTGAATCGAAGGATGACCTTCAAACTGATATTCGTTGTCCTTTACGCTGATTTCCGGGTTTCCATTGCAAAATCTTTCCGGGAAAATCTGATAAAAAACCGCATTTTTTACCCATTCAGGCTGGGAATAATCCGTAAGAATCCTAAAATTTCTGCCTTCATCCGGAATGTATGTTTTTACGCCATCCTGAGTGTAATAATAGATGCAATTTTCCGTTGGAAGAATAAAATAATACGAAAATTCATCTTCCCAGATAACAATTTCACCTTCGTAACGGCAAAGTCCATTTTTTGAGCCGGTTTTCCGCATTTTTGTGTCAATGCGGATTCCATTCTTTTTTCCGCACAGAAACACATTTTTTACGGGCGAATCCTCTTGTAGTTGAAGCGCAATTTTTACCGCCTCGCCTTTTTTTGGGCAAGGATTGCTTACAAAATATTTTGAACCATCGCTATAAACACTGTCTAACCATTCTTCTGAATAACGCATATTTTTAATTTAACACGAAATTTTAGATTTTCAAGAAAAATTTAGAGCAGGTACACAATTTTTTTTCACTCTTTTTTCAGTTTTTTCCGCTTCAGTCTTTTATTATATCCAGTTTTTTGCCTTGATATTCCGGCATGAACTTTTTGCGGTCGCCGTTTTCAAATTGAACTTCAATAACAACTTCGCCGGAATCAGCATCGCTTTTTATAATCTGACCGTAACCGTAATCATCGTTGTAAAGGCGGACACCTTTTTTCCATTTTTCAAGAAGTTCCGCCTTTGGAGAAAGCTCTTTTTCCGCACCGAAAGAATTTGCATTTGAAAAAGAAAGCGGAACCCGCCCCATCACTTTAAAGACATCACCGGCTTCAAGAAGAAATCGGCTCGGCATCATCGGCTGGGTTCTTCCGTACAAGCGGCGCATTGCACAGCTAGTTATGTAAAGCTCGTTTTTGGCGCGAGTAATTCCAACATAAAAAAGGCGGCGCTCTTCTTCCAATTCATCACCAATTTTTTCTTCGCGCGGGAAAATTCCGTTTTCAAGACCAGTTATTATAACACGGTTAAATTCCAATCCCTTCGTATTGTGCAAAGTAATCAAAGTTACCGCATCCGCAGACTCATCGTTTTGTTCCGCAAGGCTTCTGTCAAGCTCAATTGAATCAAGAAAATCCAGCAGCCCACGGCGAGAAAAAGGATAAGAAATCGCGCTGTTCACCAATTCCTGCAGGTTCTGAAGCCGCGAAGTTCCGTCAATCTCATCCTGACTTTTGTGATATTCATCCAACCCGGACTCTTCAATCACACGCTGAATAAAAACAGAAAGCCGCTCAAAATCTTTTTCATTATCCGGCAAAGCAGATTTACCGCGAGCCGAACCCCCTGAACCAGACGAATCTGACGAATCAGATAAATCAGCAGAACCGGTAGAATCCGCCCCCGAATCCGCAACACTTTCAGCCCCCACCGCAACAACAGAAATCGCCTGTTCCGCAAGCAAATCCATCTGAACATCTTCCGGCAATTCCTTTGATTTTTCATCAAGTTCACGCTGCAGTTTTTTCATTATAGAACAAAAATCCTTCAGCCCTTCCTTCGCGTTTTTTGTCAAAGTTCCAGCGCAATTTTCAGCCACGTCCAAAAGATTCAGATTTTCAACCAAAGTTCCAACCGAAGAATAAGCCAAAGAAACAATTTTTTCCTGCGATTTTTCGCCAACGCCACGCACAGGCTTGTTCACAATCCGGGCAAATGCAAGCTCATCGCGCGGATTCACAAGAAGCGAAAGATAGCCCAGCGCATCCTTAATTTCCTCGCGCTCATAAAATTTCAATGAGCCGACAACAGCGTAAGGAATTTTTTTGTGCAAAAATTCAGTTTCTAGCCCAAGCGACTGCGCGTTCGTCCTGTAAAGCACGGCAAAATCGCTGTAATGCGCCTTTTGAGTTTCTACCGCTTTCTGAATCAGCTGAGCGCAAAAAGCCGCCTCTTTATCCTGATTTTCAAGAAAAACCAGAACTGGCTGAGTTCCTTCCCCGCGCGCCGCAACAAGCGTTTTTCCAAGCCGGTCAGTATTGTTTGAGACAACCGCATCAGCAGCCGCAAGAATTTTTCCGGTCGAGCGGTAATTTCTTTCCAGCCGTATAATTTTTGTTCCCGGAAAAAGATTCGGAAACTGCAAAATATTCTGAACTTCCGCCCCGCGGAATTTGTAAATCGACTGGTCATCATCGCCGACAACGCAGACATAAGTCCCGGAATTTTCCTTGACTCCGCTCAACGCCTGCAAAAGCCGGAACTGCGCAACATTCGAATCCTGATACTCATCAACCATAATAACCCGGAATCTATACCGCATCTGGTTACGAACCATCTCGTTTTTCTCAATAATCTGAACCGGGCGCATAATCAAATCGCCAAAATCCGCATTTCCAGTCGCCCTAAGCCGCTGCTCGTAAGCCGAATAAATTTCCGCAAGTTTTCCGTCCTTATCAAATTCCGAAAGATTGTCATCCGGCGTAAGACAATAATCCTTGCAAAGCGAAATTTTATGCGCCGCAAGATTCGCCTGTTTTTTTGTCATTCCCGGCACAGCCTTCATTATAAGCGCGGCAGAATCGTCATCGTCGTAAACCGTAAAATTCGGGTCAAGCCCAGCCTCTTCCGCATAACGCCGCAAAAACCACGCGCCAAAAGAGTGAAAAGTTTTTATCTGCGCCTGTTCCGCAAGCGGCTCCAAGTTCACCGCGCGCTCCTTCATTTCATTCGCGGCCTTTTTTGTAAAAGTCACCGCAAGAATCGACCACGGCTGAACATTTTCATGCTGAATCAGATACGCAATTTTTGTTGTAATCACGCGCGTTTTCCCCGAACCAGCACCAGCCAAAATCAGCAGCGGCGAACCAGAATGAGTAACCGCCTCAGTTTGCTCAGGATTAAGCGACTCAAGATATTCAAATGCCATTTTCTCTTCCTTTTTTGGGCGCAAATTTCTTCCGCAAACGGGCTTTCCATGGCTACCCTCACGGTCGGTACAAAAATTTTTCTTCAAAAAATTTTTGCACTTGCTACGCAACCATTCCAATCCCGCGCAAGATTCTTCTAGTTTCTTATTTCTGTAGCGTAAATCAAATTTTCTTTCTTTAAGTCCGCAGAATCTTTGTTCAATTCAGAGTCGCCAATAAAAATCGCATCAAGGTCAACATCGCTGCTGGCTTCAACCCGGACTTTCACAAATCTGCCGGGCTTTACAAATTCACTTTGGTTTCCAAATTCTTTCTCGTAGCGCACAACAACAGAACCGTCAACTTCCGGCGCCTGAAACCATGCGCGCCCAATCGCAAGACCTTCTTCGCCTTCAACAATTTCTTCTATTAAAACATCGTATTCTTTGCCAACTTTAGCCGCAAGATGCCGCTTTGTAATTTCCGCCTGAACCGCAACAAGCTCATCAGCGCGCGCCTTTGCAACTTTTGCGTTCACACGTTTTTTCATTGAATACGCTGGCGTGTCCTCTTCGCGGCTGTATGGAAAACAACCAGACCAGTCGCTTTCAAGTTTTTTCAAGAATTCAACGTTTTCCAAAGCCTCTTCATCAGTTTCCCCCGGAAAACCAGTCAAGAATGTTGTGCGCAAAGTTGCTTCCGGCAAAACTTCCCGAATATCAGAGGCAAGCCGCAAATATTCCGCGGCACTTCCTTTTCGGTTCATCTTGTGAATCACATTTTCGCTTCCGCTCTGAAAAGGAATGTCAAAATACGGAAGAAGCCGCTTGTCCTTTTTCATTACAGCAAGAATATCGCAGTTAAAATGATCCGGGTGAATATAAAGCGGTCGCACAATGAATTTTCCAGACAGCGCAGAAATCATCTCCAAAAGTTTCGCCAATCCAGAAACTGAATCCGTTCCCAAATTTCTGCCATTTTCCCACTTTGGCAAAGCAAGACGACCAGTCCCAAAAACATCATCATTTTCACCAGTTCCGTACGCCGCCAAATCCTGCCCGATAAGATTAAATTCCACAACGCCACGGGAATACAAATCTTTTATTTCATTTATAATGCTTAACGCAGGGCGGCTTCTAAGTTCACCGCGAATAACAGGAATCGCGCAGAACGAACAGTGATTCGAGCAGCCTTCCGTAATTTTAACAAATGCGCTTCCATGGTAAGAAAGCAGAACGCGCCGCTCGCCAACACAAACGCCTTCCTGTTTATACGTTTCAACCGGGCGTTCGCCTTTCAGCATTGATTTTACAGTCTCATCAATTTTATCAAGATTTCCATTTCCAAAAATCGCATCGGCTTCCGGCAACTGGTCTTTTAAAGCATTCGCATAACGTTCTGCAAGACAACCTGTAAGCAAAATTTTTGCGTTCGGATACTGATTTTTTGCGGAATAAACCGCCTCCAAAGATTCTTTTTTGGCAGACTCAATAAATCCGCACGAATTAACAATTATAAAATCAGCCTCTGATGCTTCAAAAGTCTGCTCCATTCCAAGATTAAGCATCCGGTTAATAATAAGTTCGCCGTCAACCTGATTTTTTGCACATCCGTGCTGATCTATAAAAAATTTAGTCAAGTTCAATTACCACCAGTTTGTACTTTCCATCAGTATCTTTTATCCACTTGATGTCTTCCGCCAAAACCTGCCCCGCTTTTCCAATTTCCAAATCGTAAGTTCTTGCGTCCGCAACAATGCCAAACTTAACAGTATTGCAGTTAGACATCCAAAGCCGAACGCCGTTATTTGCTGTAATTGTAGCAACTTCGCCGCTTGTAAAATACGCTTCAACAGCATCGCGGCGGTCAATTTTATAGCGGAATTCACACGCGCCGCGGAAACTTGCATTAATCGTAAACGGATAAGCACGGTTATCCTCAAGAATGACAACCTGCTTATGCCTGTTTTCAACTTCTGTGGCAAGCGGAATCTCATTCTGGTTAACAGCAGAGATATATGCGCCTTCACCGCGCTTTAAAATTCTGACTTCTGCACCGCGCGCTTCATTTGTGGAAGAAATATCTGAAACGTAGACAATTAAATCTGTGTTTGAATCACCATCTATATCAAGTTCAGATTCTTCCGCCAAATCAGTGTACAAAGTTCCAACCGGACACTGAAGCCCGAACTGAGAAAGAGTATCGCTAACGGTAAGCACAACCTGTCCCTGAACGCCCGGAAAAATTATCTGGTCGCCCTTGTAAAGCCGGGTTGTAAGAGCCTTGTCCGTAAGCTCATATTTTTTTGAGGTATTTTCCTTATCAAGGACAACATCTTCTGTTGTAGCATTTTTTTTCTTTATTATAAAAATAAGAAGGACTGCAAAAATCGCTATGACAAAAAGCCCGATTCCACAAGAGATCAAAGGCCAAAAATACGCAGGTTTTTCATGTACATAAAGATTTTCAGGAATTGGAGCTTCCTGAAGTTTTTTATTTTTATACAAAGTCAATACGGTTTCTGGATTCACGCCAAGGTATTCAGCATAATTCCGCATAAAACCCAGCATATATGCTTCACCCGGAAAAGCCCCATCGTCCTCTTCTTCCAATCCCGCAACATAAGAATAAGTAATCGAAGTTTCGCGTGCAGCCGTTTCCCGGTCAATATTTTTTGATTCCCGTGCTTTCTTTAAAATTTCGCCATAGCTTTCCATTAAACTTTACTCCGAAAACAAAAAGTTGTTGTAATTGTTTGCAGATGACGGCGGATCATAAATAAAACGCTGATCAGAAATATCAGAATTTATTTTATATCCTGTAAAATTGAACACAAAAGTTTCGCCATGCGAAGTTGCCGCCTCAACACGACGAATAAGTTTTGTTTCTGCATTTATTGCAAGTTTAATGTAACGGAACGCCTCTGAAGAATTTCTTCTGGAAAGAACAAGTTTAACAACTTTTTCAGAAGAACCTTCCTCAAGCAGAACCGGTTCTTGTCCTACTTCATAAGCCACCACATAATAACGGCTCAAAAGCGAAAGCCCCTGCGCTGTGTTTAAATTCGCAGCATTGCTGGAACCTTCTGATTTTACAGACTGCTGAAGAACAGCCGCTTCCTCTGGAAGATAAACCGTAAGCATATCACCATTGAAGACAATAACCTGTTCCGCCGGCGAAGTAAAATCCATGCGCAGTAAATCCGGTTTTTTGTATGAAACTTTTCCGGCCATATCGCGCTTGTCCGCACGGATGTCAAAATCAGCCTCATAATCTTTTAAAGTCGCATAATATTCAGAAACAGTCTTAAAATATGCACTTGCAGTTGTAATCGCCTGTGCGGAAGCCACTGACGCAAACAAGAAAAAAGCAATAGCGCCAGCAGCAAATTTTGCGTATTTTTTCATAAAGTTTATTTTATTATAAGTAAATAACGCGGTCAAGTAAGCGGAGCCGCAAGCTCTTCGCAATGCTTTGCACCGTTCACAATGTCGTAGAATTCCTTGCCGTCCATAGTTTCTTTTTCTTTCAGACGGTCAGAAATGTATTCAAGCAAATCCTTGTGTTCCTCAAGCAACTTCAAGACATACTCATAACGCTCTTCCATGAGTTTTGCGATTTCGTTATCAATATAATTCTGAGTTTCTTCGCTGAATTCTCGCACAAGATTCGGATCGCCGCCACGGTTTCCAAGAACGCCTTTTCCAAGAGTCATATTCTTGAATTTGTCGCTCATTCCGTAATCAACAATCATCTGCTTAAGAATATCTGTCGCGCGCGCAATATCATTTGAAGCACCGGTTGAAATATCACCGAGCACAATCTGTTCAGCGGCACGTCCGCCAAGCAAAGTGTCAACTTCATTTATCATATCCTTGCGGGTAAGCGCAAATTTTTCCTCTTTGTCGCGGTACTGGGTAAATCCACCAACGCCATTTGAACGCGGAACAACTGTAATTTTATTTACCGGCGGATAATCAGGAGTGAACGCACCAACCAAAGCGTGTCCTGTTTCGTGCACAGAAGTAAGCCGAAGCTGCTTTTCCTTGTCCTTCTTTGTTTTCTTTTTAAGTCCGATGCTGACTTTATCGATTGCATCATTAAAATCATCCATCGTTACAAGCTTATGACCATTTCTTACCGCAAGAAGAGCCGCCTCATTCACGACATTCGCAAGATCCGCACCGGCAAAACCGCTAGTTCCATGCGCAATAGAAACAAAATCAACGTCATCCGCGATTTTTACATGTTTCGCATGGATTCTAAGGATTGCCTCGCGCCCTTCGACATCCGGGCGTTCAACAGGAACCTGACGGTCAAAACGCCCCGGACGGAGCAAAGCCGGATCAAGAATATCCGCACGGTTTGTGGCAGCAAGGACAATCAATCCTTTTTCGTTTTCAAAACCGTCCATCTCAACCAAAAGCTGGTTCAGGGTCTGCTCGCGCTCATCGTTTCCACCGCCAAAACCGTTCACGCGGCTTTTTCCAAGAGCGTCAATTTCATCAATAAAAACAATACAAGGAGCTTTTTCGCGTGCCTGCTTAAAAAGATCGCGGACACGGCTTGCACCGACACCAACGAACATTTCAACAAAGTCTGAACCAGAAATACTGAAGAACGGAACTCCAGCCTCTCCGGCAACGGCACGCGCAAGCATTGTCTTACCAGTTCCAGGCGGTCCTACAAGCAAAACGCCTTTTGGAATTTTTCCACCAATATCTGTATATTTTTTTGGAGATTTCAAGAAATCAACAACTTCAACAAGCTCTTCCTTTGCCTCGTCAACGCCGGCAACATCTGCAAAACGAGTTTTTACTTTTCCTTCCTCAACAGCTTTTGCCCTTGAACCGCCTGCACCAAAAATGCTTCCCATTCCACCGGAACTTCCGCCCATCTTTTTGAACAGGATGAACCAGATTATCGCAAAGAAAATAATCGGACCGGCAAGCGAAATCAGCATTGAAATAATCGCGTTATTCTGCTTTGTAACAAATTTATATGTGACTTTTTTTTCGTCCAGAAGCTCAATAAATTTTGAAAGAGGATAACCGCTCGCTTTGTAGACAGGTCGATTTTCGCGTGCAGCAACTTCTTTTGCAAAAACGCGGAATCCTTTTTCTTCCTTATTATTTTCAACAGGAACGACAACCTGCGGACCATAGCCAAGGTAATAATTTTCGCCGATTTCAACTTCCACAATCTGACCGTCAAGAACCATCTCGCGGAATTTTGAGAATTCAATTTCCGCAACAGAAAGTTTTCCCGGAAAATTCAGCTGGACGATTGTAAGTCCAATCAGAAGCAAAAGCAAAAATCCCAAAAATGAAAAATTTCTCTTAGGTTTCTTGTTTCGTTTTTTATTATTTTTGTTATCTTCTGGTCCTTCCAGCTTAAAGAAACTGTATGGATCAAAATCGTTCATATCGTCTTTTTTTGAACCGTTGTTTTTGCTCATCAAAAATCCTTGTCAGCTTTGATTTTGAGTTTTTTTAATTATTCTGAAAAACCGCTTTCGGCAGATTTTCAATTTGCTCCAGATGGTTGGTCTCGCGCTTTCGCTTGAAAGGATTTGGGTTGCTTCGCAACTTCAATCAGTCTTATCGACCAAAATCTTCACAAATTAAAAATCTGCCTACGCTTTTATCACTCTTTTCACAAACTCAAAATCAATTCTATCAAAATATTCTTCTTATTAATATACGAACTATTGCGCAAATTGTCGATAAATTTCAGTTTTTTAGTAAAGTTTTTTTTTCAGGTTCCGAAAATGAAAGAGATTTACTGGATTTTTCCAGGGAGGTTTAATTTATGGCATTTAATCAGGCTTATTCTGCATATCAAAAAACGAATGTTACAACTGCCAGCCAAGGAAAACTTGTTGTTCTTTTGTATGAGGCTGCTGTAAAAAAATTAAATTCCGCGCTTTCTCTGATGGATTCAGACGGCAAGTTAAAACCCGGCGACATTGAAAATTTCACAAAGCTGATTCAAAAGGCGCAGGCGATAATCACGGAGCTTCAGGTTTCGCTTGATATGGAAAAAGGCGGTGAAATTGCAAAAAATCTTATGTCGCTTTACATATATTTTAACAACGAGCTTACAGACGCGATTTTTAATCACGCAAAAGAAAAAATTGAATTTGTAGTAAATATGATGAATGAACTTCTTGGAGCCTGGAGAACGGCTTCAAACAGCGTTGCGAATGCGCCGGCAAACACTTCTTTAAGAGAATCAACGCTGGACATTACAGGCTAAAACCGGCAAAACGCGGGAGGAAATTATGGCAGAACTTACCGACGAAGAATTGAATGAAAGGGTCGCGATTTTAAGAAGATTCAGAACTCTTCTTGAACAGCAGCGGTCAAAATTCCAGGAATATCTGAATGTCCTTGAAAAACAGGAAAACGCGATTTCTGCGGAAGACACAAACGCAATCATAAACCACGCGGAACTTGAGCAGCAGGTTGTGGCAGGAATTAAAAATCTTCAGAAAGTGATTGTTCCGATGTCTGAAATGTACAAATCTTCTGCAAAAAACGCAAATTCTGAAAACGACAAATCTGTTGAATCAATCCAGAATGAGCTGGAGAAACTTCAGGGAAAAGTTCTTGAGCAAAACCAGAAAAACCGCGAGCTTTTGAAAAAACATCTTGTGCAAATCCGCAGCCAGATTGAAAACTTCAAGAATCCGTACAGAAAAAACAGAAGCATTTATGCCTCGGCACAAAATGCGCACGGCTCACTGGTTGCAGTTGAAGTATAGAAACAATAAAGTTCAAGTTTTTTTTAACAAAAGAAATAAAAGCGCAGGCGGATTTACAATTTGCGAAGATTTTGGGCGATTGAACCAATTAAAGTGCGAAGCACCCAGACAAATACAAGCAAAGCGCGAGCCCAACCATCTGCAACAAATTGCAAATCCAACGTGAGCGATTTTTCAGAATTTATAAAAACTTGGACTTTATTTTTTTAGAGCGTTATTTATGGAAGAAATTGTAATTATAGTGGCTTGCGCAAAAAATCGTGTTATTGGCGCAAATGGAAAAATTCCATGGAAAATTCCGGAAGAAAGCGCGCATTTTAAAAGCACAACAACCGGCGGCGCGGTTATTTTTGGAAGAAAATCTTTTGAGGAAATCGGGAGACCGCTTCCGGGAAGATTTAACGTTGTGGTTTCCACGACTAAAAATTTTGATTATTTAAATTCCGGAGAAGAAGCAAAAAATGCAGGAAAAATAAAGACGGCAGATTCGCTGGAAAAAGCGATTGCACTGTGCAGGAACGCTGGTTATTCAAGGATTTTTGTCTGTGGCGGGGAACGGATTTACCTGGATGCACTGGAAAAAAATCTTTGCGGCAGAATTATTCTTTCCAAGATTGACGAGGATTTTCCGTGTGACACAGAAAATGCCGATGCGTTTTTTCCGGAGTTTAACAAAAATGACTGGATTTTAGAAAAAACAGAACCGCACAATTTTTTTACAGTTTTTTACTACAAACATAAATAGCCGGGCGAGTGCGGCAAGGATAGTAGCCCCACCGAAGGTGTTCCGAAGCGGAGGAATGAGGCGAAGGCCGGAAGGGCGGATAGCCTGATTTTTGGGAGTTTGCCGAAGGCGAACGGACAAAAAGCCGCCCAGAAACAATTTTTTCTTTTGCCCAGATTGCGACAATTCATTAAGATTAAGGAATGAAAAAAAACAGATTTTTTTTGGGCTTGATTTTTGCGGCGATTTTAGGTTGCGGTGCGTATTTTTTATTTTTTGAAAAAAAGCCGGCTTCTGTGCCGTACAAAACTTTTTACAACGAAGTTTCAGAGGGGAAAATTTCGGAGGCGACGATTTTTCCAGACAAAATAAATTTTAAATACGCTGGTGGCGAAAACGTTTTTTCTACAGATAATCCTGATTCGCCGAATTTGAAGGAATTTCTTCTATTAAATAACATTCAGATTAAAGAAGAAAAGGATTTTTCAGAAATTATTTCCACAATTCTTGATGTTGTTTTTTACGTAATCTTTTTTGCGGTGATTATTTTTGCTTTCAGAAAATTTATTTCTCCGAACACTTTTAAGACTGTCCGCAAAACTGGCGTAAAATTCAGCGACATTGTTGGAATGGAAAACCTGAAAAAAGATATGATGCAGATTGCTGACATTATGAAAAATCCTGCCGCGTACAGGTCGAAAGGAATAAGAATGCCGAAGGGAATTCTTTTGGAAGGCGCACCGGGAAACGGAAAAACGCTTTTTGCACGCGCTTTGGCTGGTGAGGCGAAAGTGAATTTTATTCCGGCGAAGGCGACTGATTTTGAAAGCATGTTCATGGCAATCGGGCCGGCAAAGGTAAAGCTTCTTTTTGCAAAGGCCCGCCGCCACACTCCCTGCATTGTTTTTATTGATGAATTTGACGGAATCGGAACAAGAAGAAATTATTCTGGCTCGGCAATTGAAACTGAAAACACAAGGATTGTAACTGCGCTTTTAAATGAACTGGACGGATTTACGCCGCATGACGGAATTCTTGTGCTTGCCGCAACAAACAGCCGCGCCGCCTTGGACGAAGCGTTGATTCGCCCCGGACGTTTTGACGCAAAATACACGGTTCCTTTTCCAGATTTTGAGACACGCGAAAAACTGATTGAAAAATATTCAGCTGGAAAAAAATCTTCCTGCGACATAAAACTGCTCGCAAAGAATTTCAATGGTTTCAGCTGCGCGCAGATTGAATCTGTAATAAACCGGGCGGCTCTTATTGCAAATCAGCAAAATCGGGAGGAATTTTCCGCGCAAGATATTCAGGAGGCTTTAAAAGAAATATAATGGATAGCGCAAAAAATAAAATTGACATGATAAATGGTTCTCTTTGGAACAAAATTCTTATTTTTGCAGTTCCGATTGCTGCGAGCAATATTCTTCAGCAGCTGTTCAATTCTGCGGATGCGGCGGTTGCCGGTCGTTTTGCCGGAAGCCAGTCTCTTGCAGCGGTTGGAAGCAACGGTCCGATAATCAATATTATAATCAGCCTTTTTGTCGGCGTTTCGCTTGGTGCGAATGTTATAATCGCGAATTTTATCGGCGCGGGAAAAAAGCAGGAAATACAGAATGCGGTGCATACGACTATAACGTTTGCTCTTATTGCCGGATTTGCGCTGATTTTTATCGGCTGGTTCATCGCAAAGCCTTTTCTTCTTTTTATAGATACTCCAGAAGATGTGATTGATCTTGCCACGCTTTATCTGCGCATTTATTTTATGGGAATGCCGTTTTTTATGCTTTACAACTTTGGCTCTTCAATTTTAAGAAGCAAAGGTGACACAAAACGCCCGCTTTTTGCGCTTATAATTTCTGGAATTTTAAATGTTCTTTTGAATCTTCTTCTGGTGATTGTTTTTCATCTTGGAGTTGCTGGAGTCGCGATTTCCACTGTGATTGCGACAGGAATAAGCTCAACTTTGGTGATTTCGTTTCTTGTGCGCGAGACGGACGAGCTTCACCTTGACTTTAAGAAACTTGGAATCCATCCGCATCTTCTTTCTAAAATGATGAAAATCGGGATTCCTTCCGGGCTTCAGTCGGTTCTGTTTGCAATTTCAAATCTGATTGTACAAAGCTCAATAAATTCTTTTGGCTCAAAGGCGATGGCTGGCTCGGCAAGCGAACTGAACTATGAACTTTTCTGTTATTATGTTGTTTTAGCTTTTAATATGGCAACAACTTCATTCACAAGCCAGAATCTTGGCGCACGAAAATTTGACCGCTGCCGCAAAGTAAATCTTTTCTGCATTTTATTCGCCGTAGGTTTCTGCGGAATTTTGAATTTTCTTTTTGTTTTCTTCAGGAATTTCTTTATTTCAATTTATACGGTTGATCCGGAAGCTATAAAATTCGGTGTCGCACGAATGCTTGTTGTTGTTTCATTTCAGTGTATCGCGGCAACTTACGAAGTTTCTGCCTCAACAATACGCGCGCTCGGACATTCGATGATTCCAGCCGCAATCAGCATTTTATTCATCTGCATTTTCCGTGTTTTCTGGGTAAAGGCGATTTTTCCGAACTGCGCAGAAATTCCGTTTTTACAGAACTTCAGCCGATGGACAAGTCTTTTGCTAGTTTACCCGATAAGCTGGATTATGACAGGAATTGCGATGATTATGTCGTATATTATCATTGCAAAAAAGACATATAATTAGTATAGTATAATTTATATGGCTGAAAAAAAATTCACAGTTTTAGATTTGCTTGACCTAGATTTACCAGGACACGATGCTCTTGAACTAAAATGCATTGCGGGTCGCCGGGGTTTGCCTAGAACAATCACAGTTCCAGACATCAACCGACCGGGACTTGCAATCTCTGGATTTTTTGACGCTTTTGCTTTTCAGCGCGTTCAGCTTTTTGGACGTGGAGAAACTGCATATTTAAAGAAACTTCACGACGAAAACAAGACAGATACTTTGCAGCAACTTTTTAATTACAAGATTCCTTGTTGCATTTTTTCAAGCAGCCGCGAGCCTACAGAAGATTTTTCGCGCCTTGCGGAAGAAGCCTGCTGCCCGATTCTTTCTACTCCACTCGACACAACTGATTTTTCAAAACGGCTTATCAGGGTTTTCACGAACACTTTTGCGCCTACAAAAACGCTTCACGGAGTTCTTGTAGAAGTTTACGGCGTAGGAATTCTTCTTACAGGTCATTCTGGCGTTGGAAAAAGCGAAACGGCTCTTGAACTTGTTGAACGCGGACACCGGCTTGTTGCTGATGATATTGTCGAAGTCCGTTGTGTAAATGGAAATACGGTTCTTGGCCGAGGTGCAAATACTTTGATCAGTCACCACATGGAAATCCGCGGGCTTGGGATTATCAATATCTCAAAACTTTATGGCGTTGGCGCAATCCGCGACCAAAAAGAGATTCAGCTGGTTGTCCGCCTTGAAGAATGGGATCAGAACAAGATTTACGACCGGCTTGGTGTTGACGAGCAATATATGGATATTCTTGGCGTAAAAGTTCCGGCAATAGATATTCCTGTTCGCCCTGGAAGAAATATGCCGATTATTATAGAAGCCGCCGCCATGAACGAGCGACTTAAAAACATGGGCTACAATTCCGCAAGGGATTTCAACCAGAACGTCCTTAAATGGATAGAAAATGGCGTTGTAAAAAATGCCCTTACAGATTCAGATGATTCATATTGATAAAATACACAAATAAAAGGAAAAGAATTATGACAGAAAAAATGCTTACCGTAAAAAACCGCGCAGGAATTCACGCCAGACCAGCAGCAATCATTGCCCAGACCGCCAACAAATATCAGTGTGAAGTTTCTCTTTCACGTGATGACACAACCGTAAATGCAAAATCAATCATGGGTGTAATCACAATGGCAGCCGGATACAATACAGTCTTAACCCTGCGCACAGAAGGTCCGGATGAAGTTGAATGTGCAAACGAAATCGAAGCACTCTTTGACTCAAGATTTGAAGAAGAATAAAAATTATAAGGATTCAATATGAAACAGATAACAGAAAGACAAAAAGAAGTTTTAGACTTTATTGCGGATTTTACAGAAACAAATGTTTATCCACCAACAGTGCGCGAAATCAGCGAGCATTTCGGAATTTCTCTCCGGGCCGTGCAGGACCACATTGCGGCTCTCCAGAAAAAAGGCTATCTGACAACTGAACAGAAACGTTCCCGCTCAATCAGAATTCTTATAGATGAAAGACAGAAAGAAAACAAGCCTTTTGTAAGCAAAGTTCCTCTGCTTGGAACAGTCGCTGCTGGAAAACCGTTGCTCAGCGAAGAAAATCTTGACGGCTATGTAAATCTTACAGAACCTTTTATCCGTCCTGGAAAAAGCTATTTTGCACTCAGAGTTCGCGGAACAAGCATGATAAACGCAGGAATTCTGGAAGGCGACCTTGCAGTTGTTGAACAGGCGGACACAGCTTTAGACGGACAAATTGTTGTGGCTGTCTTAGACGATGCAATCACTTTAAAAAGATATTACAAGGAATCTTCAAGAATCCGACTGCAGCCAGAAAATCCAACAATGCAGCCAATTTATTGCACAGATGTACGCGTTGTGGGAATTCTTTCAAATATTGTAAGAACGTACTGATATGGCGGCAGTTTACCTTTACACAGGCCCGGAAAACGGTGAAAAAAATGATGCGGTAAAAAATGTCCGGGACGCATTGAAAAAGAAATTCGGTGAAATTGAAGAATATAATTATTATGCCTCAGAAACTCCTGTAAAAGATTTTATGGGAATCCTTGAAAACGAATCTCTTTTTGCAAATGCAGTCTGTGTAACCGTAAAAAATGCGGAAATCCTCAAAAAAAAGGAAGACATTGAAACCATAACAAAATGGATTTCCAGCTCAAAGTCCGAGACAAATGTCCTTATTCTTACAAGCGATGAAATTTCGGTAGACACAAAGATTGAAAAAGCGATTCCCGCCGCAAACAAAAAAATATTCTGGGAAATGTTTGAAAACCAGAAAGTTCCGTGGGTTCAGAATTTTTTCCGGAAAAATGGTTATTCAATTCAGGAAGAAGCCGCTGAAGACATTCTGGAAATGATAGAAAACAACACCGAGGCGTTGAAAAATGAATGTTCCCGCTTTTTTATCCTTTTTCCAAAGGGAACCCAAATCACCACAAAAGAAGTTGACTCTGTTCTTTCCCATTCAAGGGAAGAAAATGCTTTCACACTTTTTGAGGCAATGGCAGAAGAAATTCCAGAGCCAGAAAAACGACTTGAAAAATCACTTGATATTCTGCAAAAAATCCGGCTTTCAAAAGAAAATTCCTCTGTCATGATAATCGCCGGGCTTACGTCATGCTTCAGAAAACTTCTTTTGTGGCACAAACTCCGCGTTCAAGGGCAAAACGACGACTTTAACCTGAAAATAAACGGATTTGCCAGCAAAAAACTAAAAACTCAGTATTCAAAAGCCGCAAGACACTGGACATCAGGGCAAACAACGGCAATCCTTGCAGATTTAGCAAATTCAGACATGGAAATCCGCTCTTCAGGAACGCTGCTTGAAGACATAATCCTGCAGAAACTGATTTATGAAATCATTGTAAAAAAAGGAGCAACCTGCGCCAGCTACGATTTTTCAGTTCAATAAAAATTACTCAATATTTTCAATAAGTTTTTTCAGAGCCTTCAATTCCTCTTCATTCAAAGTAACGCCTTTTCCCATCTTTGAATGTTCCGGAGCCCAGCTTCTAATATCGAATTTTGCAGGTCGGCCGCCCCAGCTTACTTTATTCAGTTCAAGAGTCCAGCCAGATTTGCTGGTTGAAAGAACGCCAATTTTTTCAGTTATCTCAAAAGAAAAATCATCTGCCATAAAAATCTCCTAAAACAAAGAATTCTACTTTTATCATTTTACCACAAAAGTTAAAATATTGCGAAGGAACTAAAGTTATTGTAAAATATAAGCATTAAAAAATGGAGGTTTATTCACTTTGAAAAAAATCATTGTAACAGTTCTGCTCGCAGCAGTTTTTTCATTCACATTTACATCCTGCGGCTCAACACCAAAAACAGAAGATACATTACCATCTGCAATAGAAGACAAGGTAAATGAAGTTGAGGACAAAGTTGAAGAAGCAACAAATGTTGATAATTCAGCTGCCCTTGAAAAAACAGAAGCGGCCCGAAATGCGGCAATTGAAGCTGGTGCAGACAAAAAAGCACAGGAACAGTTCAATGCGGCAGATGCGCTTTACGACGCATTAAAGGCTCAGGCTGATTCAGGACTTGATATTTCAGTTCCGCTCGGCGATGTTGAAAAAAGATACCAGGCTCTGACTGCTTATTCAAAAGCCTTGGAAAACAAGAAAAAAATTGAAGAAAACGATTTGATTTCTTACGATGAAAATTCTTACAACGAAGGTTGCACTGCCCTTTCTGACTTTGAAAATCTGAACAATTCAACAAATTTGCTTGGAACTTTAATGCTTGACAAGGCAAATATGGCGAACGGAAAATTCATAAATGTTCTGAACAAGGCATACAAGCAGCTTGCAAAAGAAGCGCGCGTAAATGCGTTCAAGGCAAAAAAAGCTGCTGATGCGGTAAAAGCTGGTGTTGCGGCAAAAGCCGAATACACAAAAGCCGCGGAAGAGTTCAAGTCCGGCGACCAGAATTATGCGATGCAGAATGCGGAATCAGCCTACACACATTACCTGAAATCAACAGAGCAGTTTGAACGGCTCACTGAAAAAGTCGCAGAAAAACGAGCCACTGCCCAGAAAGCAATTGATGAAGCAAAAGCAAAAGTTGAGGCTGCCGCAAATTACGCAACAAAAGCTGACCAGGAAAAACCGCTTGAAGGTGAAAACATTGATGGAATCGAGGCGGAGGACGCAGTTCTTCTTGAAGCAGATTCATACGATGCACCGGAAGCTCAAGAGGCAGAAATTCCTGAAGAAATCGAGGATTTTGAAGTTGAGGAATTCAAAGGAAATGATTCTTCGCTCGAAGGTCTTGTAAAAGACGCAGTTGATTCAATCAACGAAGCAGTAACACCAACATCGGAGGCAAAATAATGAAAAAAATCATTGCTGCCGCAGCATTTTTGATTGCAGCCGCTTCAATTTTTGCTGTTAGCTACAAAAACAACACTTATCAGAAACTTGCTGACGAATATGAAAAAAAGGCAAACATTGCCTTTGACGCAGGTCAGTATGATGACGCAGTTGAATATTCAAAAAAGGCTGCTGAAAACGCGGCTCTTTCTCAGGCTTACATTGACTCAATGATGGCTCGCTACAATGCGGAGCAGCAGTTAAAGCTTGCGGAAAACAAAATAAAATGGGCAGAAGGAATCGGTTGTGAAAAAACATTCCCGATGGCATATACAGCCGCAAAAGAAGCTTATGGAAACGCGGAATCTTCATTCGGAAAAGAAGATTATGCCGCAACTCAGGATTACGCAAAGCAGGCAATCGCCGCATTGGATGGAGTTTATGAAGTAACTCCTCTTCCTGAATATTACATTGTCAGACCTTGGGCAGAAACAAAAGACTGCTTCTGGAATATTTCCGGTCGTCCTTATGTCTACAATAATCCGTTGCTTTGGGAAAACCTTTATCAGGAAAACAAAAATAATATTCCGCAGCCGAATAATCCGAATCTCATCATGCCGGGAATGAAGATGAAAATTCCTAGCTTGACCGGCGAATACCGGGAAGGCACTTATTCACCTTCAAAAAAATACGACGCTTACGGTTCAAAATAAAAATAACCTAAAAAGGTTTCTGCAAAATGAAATAACTTCACAATGCAGAAACCTTTTTTTAGAACAGCTTCTTTAATTCTTCAACAATTTCTTTAAATGTATCGCACGCCGCCTGAACAGGTTCTGAACTTTCCATATCAACGCCGGCAACACGCAAACTTTCAATAGGATAGCGGCTTCCGCCAGACTTCAAGAATTTAAAATAATCTTCCCGCTCTTTTTCGCCGCCGAAAGTTACCCGCTTTGCCAAAGCCAACGCAGCCGAAATTCCTGTCGCATATTTATAAACATAGAACGCATTATAAAAATGCGGAATCCGCAAACCTTCCATGTCACTGTTTTCTTCAAAGTGCATTTCCGGACCAAAATACAATTCCAGAAGTTCCCTGTAAGTTTTGCGCAAGAGTTTTGCTGTAAGAGGAGTTCCGTTCTCAACAAATTCATGCGCCTTTAACTCAAACTCCGCGAACATTGTCTGCCGGTGCAAAGTTGCAAGAATATCATCAGCGCGCATTGCAAGAAGATATTTTTTCTCATCTTCGGTTTTCGCGTTTTTCAAAAGATATTCAAAAACAAGCTCCTCATTGAATGTTGAAGCAACCTCCGCCTCAAAAATTGTGTAGTCATAAGAAAGGAACGGATTGTTGTGAACCGAATACCAGCTGTGCATTGAATGCCCGCCTTCGTGAGCCATTGTAAACACATCGCGGATGTCATTTTCATCATAATTCAAAAGAATGTACGGATTCCCAATATAAGAGCCGCTGGAAAAAGCTCCGCTTCGTTTTCCGACATTTTCATAACGATCAACCCAGCCATTTTTTAGACCATCGCAAAGCCGGTCTGTGTATTCTTTTCCCAAAGGAGCAAGCGCATTACGGACAATTTCAACAGATTCATCATAAGAATGATGCATTTTTACTGATTTTACCAGCGGAACATAAACATCATAATGGCGAAGCTCATCCAGTCCCATTATTTTTTTGCGCAAGGAATAATATTCGTGCAGAGTTCTCAAATTTTTATGGACACAATCAATCAGATTATGATAAACGCTGAGCGGAACTTTATTTCCGTACAAAGCAGCCTGAAGAGAAGAATCGTAACCTCGTGCGCGGACACGGAAAACATCCTGATTTACGTTGCCGGCGTACAACGCGGAAATTACATTCTGAAAATCTTCAAATTTCTTGTAAAACTGTTTGTAAGTTGTTTCGCGGACTTTTCTGTCCTGATTTTTCAGCAATGTTGTAAAAGTTGTCTGCGTCAACGGCATTTCTTCGCCATTAACGTTTACCGTGCCAAACTGCTTGTTTAAATCAACATTTTCAAGCACGCTGAAAGCATTGTACGCAGTTTCCGCCGGTTGCGCCTGAAGCGAAAGAATCCGTTCTTCTTTTTCGCTCAAAGTGTATTTATTAAAATGCAGAAGTTTTTCAACATAAATCTTAAAATCCTTGAATTCCGGCAAAGAAATCCAGGATTTTAAAGTTTCTTCTGGAATCGAAAGCAATTCCGGATCCATAAAACTTATTTCAGACTGCATTTTTGTGTAAGCCATCATCGCACGACCTTCGCGGTCAGTCGCCTCGCTGTCATCCTCATCCGCCTCGTGCTGAAGGCTTGCGTAGTGATAAACCGTTTCAAGTTTAAGTTCCGCCTGCTCCAAGGCTTGCAACGCAGAAAGCAAAGTATTTGAATCCGAGCCAAGTTTTCCTTTGTATTGAAGAACTTTTTCTGTAAGTGCAGGAAGCTCGCCCAAAGCCGATTCCCATTCATCATTTGATTTATAAATTGAAGACAAGTCCCATTTGTCTGCCGCCGGGACTTCTGAACGTTTTGGAATTTTATTACTCATACAAAAATTATACAGTATTTTTCAAAAAGATTGAGCAAATATCCGTCTATTTTTCACAAAATCCTAAAAATTATACGAAATTCCCAAAAACGGCTGAAAATTCAAGGCTGAATAATTTTTGTAATCAAGATAATAACTTGAATTGTCTACACTGATAAAATCGCGGCACAAAAAATTGAATGAAAAATCCGCGCCAAAAAGCGGAGAAAATTTACAGTTTTGAAAAAGGATGAAACAAACCGTCGTTCCTGTGCCAAACGAAAATTTGCACTCGTCCGCAGACGATGAAGTTTTAAATGATTTTCTGTATTTTTCAGAAAGATTCTGTTCATTTTCAAATTCCAAGCCAAATCTAAAAAATGGAGCCGCCTGAATCCGCAAAAATTCATTGATTTTCACGCCAAAACCAGAGCCAATTAAAAATTCCAGACCAAGTTTTTCCCCGGATTGAAAAGAAATTTTCTCAAAAATTCCAAAATGGTTTTCCTTATCAAAAAAATTAAAATTCGACAAAGAAAATCCAACTCCGCGAAAACCTGAACCGGTAAATTTATAGCCGGAAACCGCATAATCATAATCAGAAAAAGACATCCCAGCCGAAAATTGAATATCACTTTTTTTTGCAAATGCAAATGAGAAAAAAACTAAAAAAATAATCTGAAAAAAAACTCTTTTCTTCATTCAGTTCTTTTTGACTAGAAAAAACATTCCGCAAGAGCCACGCTTAACGGCAAAGAAATAACGCAGAACAAAGAAGTCGCAAGAACGCTCAAGCCCGCATAAGATTCATCCTTGTTAAAAAGGACCGCAAAGCTGGAAACGCTCATCGCAACAGGACAAAGAGCCGCAATATAAGTTACGTAACAAATCAGACGAATATCCTGAATGTAGCTGAAAATCCTTGAAGCGGCAAAAACAACCGCAAAAACAAAAACCAGGACAACAACAAAACGAAGAATGCACAATTTCACAATATGCATGATGTAAGATTTTTTAAATCCGTGGAAATTTGCAAAAAGCATTCCCAAAAGAAACATCGCAAGCGCAGTATTCATTCCCGAAATCTGCTTAAGCGGAACAGAAATCACATCATGAAGTCTGAACGGACAGCAGAAAAGCACAAATCCCGCCACAACTGCAATGATATTCGGATTCAGAACAAGTTTTTTTACATTCACCTTGCCGCAAAAAATTCCGTAGCCAAAAACCCAAAGAAAAACATTGAAAACCACAATGAACGGAAGCAAATAGAAAACCGCGTTTGTGCCGGGAAAAATTCCGTCAATCAAAGGAATTCCAATAAAAGCGCAATTTGTAAAAACAACATTCAATTTATCAATCTGATCAAGCTCTTTGTCTTCCTCTGATTTTGAGCGGCAAAAGACAAGCGCAACCGCAACCATCACAAAATGAATAATAATCGCCAGAACAAGGACAATTCCAAAATTCCGCAGATTTTCAGTGTCAAAATCCATGTCAAAACGGCTGAAAACCAGAATCGGGTTTACAAAATAAATAAGAATTTTAGAAACAAACTGCTGTTCCAGCTCGCCGAATTTAAATTGTCTTGTAACAACAAATCCGCTCGCCGCAATCAAAAACATTATCAAAAGCTGCTTAATAACAAGAAAACACATATCGCTAAGTATATCGCAATCGCGCAGTAAAAATCTATCAGAATATGAAGGTAAAATTTTTGAAAGAACTATATTTTTTTTATAAGAACTGTTAAACTTTTCCATAAAGTGGGAATTATGAAAAAATTATCTGTCTGCATTTTTATTGCCGCCGCAACTTTTTTTATTTCATCATGCGGAAAACAAACTGAATACAATTTTTCTGCCTCAAGCCTTATAAATTTATACGAAGCCCAGGAAAATGCAAAAGAACTTGAACTTCCAACGCAAACCTGGCACAAATCCAATAAAAATATCGTTGTTTTTTTTGGTTATGGTTACAACGACGCAGAATTTGTTGAAAAGACAAAAAATCAGCTATTTCAAAAATATGGAAACGCAAATGAAGACGGAAATCTGCTTGCGCTTGTTTTTCCAGATGACTTCAAGCACGGAAGCCGGACTTACACAACAAATCTTACAAATATTCTGGATGACAAAGATGTTTCCGGGCTTGTTATTCTTGGCGCGCCGGAAGGAACTTACCGGGCAATAACGCGGCTTCAGGATGAATATGACGGCAAACTTCCATTTCCGGTTATTTCGCTTTTTAGCCAGGATGATATTTTGGGAACAGAATACGCCTCTGACATTGTTCTGGACAAAAAACAAAAAGCGCAGCTGAATGGAATTCTTGAAGCTGAATCAGAACAGGAATTTTCAGAAGAAGCCTCCTCAATAATTGAAAAAGCGGTTTTTCTTGCAGAAATTGCTGATGCTCCTTTTGAAAAAGACGCAAAACTTTTTAATATTGCAAAAATGATTGCGGGAGACACAAAAATTTCAAGATATGTTGATTCTGAAACAGGACTGATTCCAATCAACCATTTTGTGCTGGACTAAATGATGAATAATCTTTCCCAACTTGAAAACGGAATCCTTGCAACAAAAAAAGATTTGGAGCAACTTGAAAAAAAACAGAATTCAAAAATTCTTGTGATTTCAGATAGCCATGGCGCGGCGGAAATTCTTTTGGAAATAGTGCAGAATTTTGGTCCGCAGGTAAACGCAATAATTTTTGCCGGTGATGGAATTTTCGACCTTTTTTACGTTATTGAAAAGGCAAAAAATCATCTTTCAGCGGCAAAATGGCTTCCGCCGGTCATTGCATTCGCAAAAGGAAACAATGACCCTTCATCTTTTTTAACAGATTCTGGAAAAAAAATAATTGTGCCTCAAAAAGTTACTCTCAAAGCTGGAAACAGGACAATTCTTGTAAGCCACGGACATTCAGAAGGCGTTTATTACGATTTTTCAACGCTGGAGGCAACGGCGCAAGTTTATGGCGCAAACGCCGCAATTTTCGGACACACTCATGTTCCTACGGAATTTTCGGGCACAACATATATTATGAATCCAGGAAGCATTTCATCTCCGCGGCACAGGAGCTTTCCAAGTTTTGCAATCCTTGAAATCGCGCAAAAATATATAACTTCAATCTTCTACAGAATTGAATACAAACAGAAACTGGAATTTACGCCTTACCATCCAGAATCGTTTTACGGCTTTTAAGAAAAATAAAATTCAATATAAGAACCAGAAATAAAATTCCAGTCCTCTCCTACACGCAAAAAAACAAAAAGTCGCTTTTTTCCACCAAAAAAACTCATCGGTTTTCTGCAAGTGCAAAACCAGCGTATTCGTGCCCCGGAAAAACAAGAACATCCTGCGGCAAAGTTGAATAAATTCGCTCCAAAGATTTCATCATTTCAGCCTCGCTTCCGCCAGGAAAATCCGTTCGCCCCCAGCTGTGATAAAAAATCGTATCACCGGTAACAAGAATTTTTTCTTTTTCATTATAATAACACACAGAACCTTTCGTATGTCCCGGCGTATGAAGAATTTTCCAACCAGAAAGCGCATTTTTCAGTTCCAAATCATCAGTTTTTATGATTGAAGACAAAAGCGGCTCTCCGCAAAAAGCAACATCCGCATCTGGAAGCCCCTCCAACGCAGGCAAAAGTTTTTCAAGCCCCATTGACTCAAGCTGAACTTTCTGAGCCTCGGCAGCATTTTTTCCAATCATTCTTGAATCTGCGCTGTGAACTACAAGCGGAACTTCAGGGTAAAAAGACTTGCAGATTCTAGTTCCAGCAATATGATCGAAATGTCCATGCGTCAAAAGAAATGCCACTGGCTCAAGATTTTTTTCCTTTAAAAATCCGACAATTTTTTGAGAATCTCTTGTAAAACGGCAAGCCGCTGGATCAAAAACAAGAACTTTATTCTTGCAAAGCTCAATAATCCAAGTATTTATGCCAAAAGGACCTGTATTTAAAACGGAAATATTCATAAAACAAAAAAGCTGCCATCAAAATAAAATGGCAGCCTGAAAAAAATTACATTCCTGAATCGTCAGTTGGTTCAACGTGCGGAGCGCCAAAAGCCTCGTTTCCAGAAGCTTTTGTTGCTGCTGCGTATGCCGCTGCATCTTCTGCGGCAGCCTGTTCATCCAAACCGTTTGTCATTGGAATTGAATCATCGTCCATCATCTCATCATCTTTTGTGCGGCTGTAACTTACCGCAAGTTTTCGGCCTCTGTAATCATAACCGTTAAGAACAGAGATTGCCTTTTCAGCATCTTCCTTAAAAAGCTGAACGAATGAATAATTTGCCAAAACACGGATGTCTCCAATTCTATCGCGGTCGAGACCAGCTCCACCAACCAGAAGACCTACCAAATCGCGCGGGAACACGCGGCGGTTTCGTCCGATGCTGATAAAAATTGTTGCCGCCAACTCAGGATCAATCTGAACGCGCGGACGTGGCTGTCTTTCTTCTGTTGTTGGTTCTGAAAGTTTCTGGTCGCGGACATTTCTGTCGCGGAAAGTTTTTTTATTATCACGGAAATCATTTTTGCGCGAACGGTAAGTTCCGTGAAAGTGTTTTACAGTTTCCTTTACAAGATAAGCTGCAACATAATTTCTAAGTGTAAGAGGAACATTTTTCTTAAAAACTTTTTTAAGTTCTGTAAGAAGATCAAGATTTTCCTGAGTCTTAACCTTTTCAACTGCATCCTGAAGGAACGCAGCAGCTGAATTCATATCAATTTCTGATTCACGTCTGTTATACATAATAAATTGCTCCTAAGCAAAAAATTTTAAAGTTCTGCTACAAAACCAGATCCCATTCTTTCAAAACCATTTCTAATTAACAAAGGCATTAAAAAATCAGGAATAATTGTGTTGGTCAGCAAAACCCATTTTTTATTCTGGTCTTTCAAAGCATTCATGAACAATTCTAAAAGTTCACTTCCAATACCAAGACCTCTAAATTTTTCCAGAACATAAAAACTTGTCAAAATTACAATTTTATCTGTTCCATGGGAATTTTGTTTCCCAAATACAGGCTTCGCTGTAATACATCCGGCAAATTCATCAGAATTTGAATGGCATACAACTCCAATTTGATTCTGCGAAAAGCCTTCCTCAAACTGATGTATCCATAAATCAAACAAAGCTCTCTTTAATTCTTCTGATTCCGAATTTTCAATCTCGCCTGGTGCTGCATATTTTAAATTGAAAAGAACCTCTTCTTGATTTGATGATGAATAACTTTCAAAATTAAAGTCATCCTGAATCAAATCACCAGTTTCTTCAGGTTCATGGTCTAACTTTTCCAAGCCCCATATTTCTCGCAGCTGATTATACCATCCGTTGATATAAAGCCGCATTTTTCTATTCTTAAACCGATGCCAAAGCTTTTCAACTTCCGGATATTTTTTCAACGTATCCTTAAAATTTCTGAAAACCCCCCTTCCTGAATGGAGAATCTGCTGCAGTTCATCTTTTGCAATCGGGAAATGCAAAGTGCTTACAAAGTCTTCCATGAGGCTAAAACCATCGGAAGAATTCCATTCGGGCAAACAAAAAAAACTGTCTTCATCAGCACTGAATTTTTCCGCAGAAACCAGAATTGAATTTTGAGCGTCAACTAAAAATTTCTGTTCCTGATTTTCCAAAGCCTGAAGAATTTCATCCGCAAGCTTTTCGGTCAGTGCAAACACCATAAATTATTTTACCAAATCTTTTCGAGAATTTATAATCCTTGAAACAAGACCGTATTCAACAGATTCTTCAGAATTAAGCCAATAGTCGCGGTTTGTATCCGCAGAAACCTGCTCAATTGATTTTCCAGTCTGTTCAGAAATTATTTTATTCAAAACAGCCTTTGTGCGTTCCATTTCTTTCGCATGAATTTCAATATCTGTAGCAACACCACGCATTCCAGAAGAAGGCTGATGGATAAGATAGCGGCTGTTCGGCAAAGCCAAGCGGTGCTCCTTGTCAACAGCAAGAAGAATCAAGGCCGCCGCGCTGGCAATAAGTCCCATTCCAATAAGATAAACAGGGCAGCTCACAAAACGAATCATGTCAAAAATCGCAAAACCTGCATCAACATCACCGCCAGGTGAATCAATATAAATATAAACAGGTTTTTCCGCATCATCTGATTCAAGGACCAATAGCTGACGAACAATCTTTTCAGCTAAATCTTTGTTGATTTCTCCAGAAAGAATAATCTGGCGAGTTTTAATAAATTTTTCTGTAAGAGGATCAGGCATTTCCGGTGCTTTCTTTTTTGCGTCCTCTTCTTCGTCAAAACGAATTTCTTTCATTTAACATCCTAAAAAATACAATAATTTATGATAAAAAAACTTTAAAAAAGAGAATCTTTAAAGTCTCCCTTAAATATAGCAAAAATCTAAAGCGTTTTCAATTAAATCAGTTTTTTCTTTCCCCATTCCTGCAAAAATTTTGAAGGTTCTTTACTGAACAAGACTTTTGCAAGCAATTCAGCAGCCTGCGGAAAAATCTGACTCAAAATAATCTGCTCATCTTCGGTGAATTTACCCAAAACATAATCCGCAATATCACGGTTTGTTGGTTTTGAAAGCCCAAAACGCAAACGCCAAAAATCCGCAGTTCCAAAAACCTGTTTTGTTGAGCGCAATCCATTATGACCGCCAAGACCGCCGCTCCATTTCAAACTTACAGTTCCAATCGGAAGCTCAAGCTCGTCATGCACAACAAGAGTTTCTTCCGGCTTGATTTTATAAAAATTGCAGATTTCAATTATGCTTTCACCAGAAAGATTCATGTACGTTTCTGGCTTTAAAAAGAAGATTTTTTCCATTTCTGGAGGAACAATCACAGCAGAGCCGTCTTTTTTTGAAAGAATTCCAAATTCCGCGCACCAAGCCGCAAGAATTTCCGGCTCAATCATTGAAAAATTGCCTTTAAATTTATTCTGCCAATTCAATTTTGCGGCAAACGGCAAAGAATCTTCAAACTGCCACGCAACATTGTGCCGAGTCTTTTCATACTCTTTTCCGTAATTTCCAAGAAATGCAACCAATTTTATCATAGTTTCATTATAACGAATTTTCAAAAAAAGTTGAAACAAAAGAATTTAGACACAAAAATCAGTCCAACGCCTGCAGCTCAATCGCAATTTCTTCCATTTCCCGGTCGGTCATGGCAATTGTTTCCGCAACCCTAAAAAGTTCACGCCGCACAGAATCCGGGATTTTCTGCTCGTTTTTATATTTCAACTCATGCTCAAGGCTCGCCCAAAAATCCATTGCAATTGTCCGCAGCTGAATTTCAACCTTAACACGATGCTCAGTCTGGCTAAGATAAACAGGAATCTCAACAACAAGATGCAGACTTCTGTATCCGCTTGGCTTAGGATTTTCAATATAATCCTTTTGCTCAACAAGTTTTATGTCAGGCTGCTTAAGCAAAATATCTTTCACGTTATAAATGTCCGAAATATACGGGCAAATAACGCGAACGCCCGCAATATCCTGAAGATTTTCAGTCATTGTCTTAAAATTTACGGAAAGCCCTTTCTTTTCAAGTTTTTTTGCAATGCTGTCCGGTGATTTTATCCTGGATTTTATCGTTTCAATCGGATTTCTGCGCCCTGTAACCTTATATTCTTTGTTCAAAATTTCAAGTTTCGTTTCCAGCTGTTTTATGGCGCTTTCATAAATCATCATAATTTCCTGAAACTGGAACGCCATTTTATAGAAATCTTCGTTGCTCTGAAGCCCCTTGTTCACCACGGAAGGTAAATCCGTCTCCTTTTCCATGGCTTCAGTAATTTCATCCGGCTCAACAGCAGCGTCAATCTCTTTCATAATTTTTTTCATATATTTAAAAAATAATTCTAAATAACAAAAGTTTCAAATTTTTCTGTAAAAAAATAAAAAAAGCGGATTCTATTAACCTGAATATCGAGTTTTATAAATTCAACACAAAAATTGAATAAGCTACCAGAAAAAGCGCGTCAATTCGCCATGCTGAGCGTACAAAGTATCAGACT
>CAVBXG010000007.1:0-61886 GCA_963599585.1 bacterium | reverse complement strand
TCCTCCTATAGAGTATCATTTTTTGTTAGCCATTTACACACTTTATTTTACAGGGTTAAATAAGTAGGGATAAAAAAAGCGTCCATCCGGACGCTTTTATCTTTTCAGCAAAACTTAGAACTATCTCAACAAGCTAAGCACATTCTGGCTTGACTGATTTGCACGCGGGCTAAGAATTCCTCCGCCCGCAAGTTCCACAAGCCCGCTACCAAGTTTTTGCCTGGCAAAAACTTGCCCCAACTCCTTCCTCACAGGCTCAGGCAAATCAGATTTATTCAAAAAAAATGCGCCCTTTCGGACGCATTTTTTTCATATTCTTACGAAACTTTATTTCTAGCGCAAGAGTGAGAGAACATTCTGACTTGACTGATTTGCCTGAGCCAACATTGCTGTTCCAGCCTGTGAAAGAACCTGGTCTTTTGTGAATTCAACCATTTCGTTAGCCATGTCTGTGTCGCGGATTCTTGATTCAGAAGCCTGAAGGTTTTCTGCGCCGATGTTCAATCCCTTAACAGTCATATCAAGGCGGTTCTGGTAAGCACCAAGATCAGCGCGCTGCTTGTTAATCTTCTTCAAAGCTTCATCCAAAGTACCGATTGCGCGGTTTGCTTCATCAGGAGTTTCCAAAGACATGATTGTCTCATCGCCAACATTGCGGAGACCAAGAGCCATAGAAGACATAGTTCCAATGTAAACCTGAGTTCTCTGATCCATATTTGCACCAATATGAAGCCACATAGACCCAGTTACAACATTTTCTCCAGTCGGGCGGGCAAAACGACCAGTCAACATATTCATACCGTTGAACTGAGCGGCAGAAGCAACGCGGTCAACTTCAGCAATCAAAGAAGAAACTTCAACCTGAATCTGCATACGGTCTTCAGCAGAATAAATACCGTTCGAAGACTGAACAGCAAGCTCGCGGATTCTCTGAACAATGTCAGTAGTTTCCTGCAAATAACCTTCTGTTGTCTGGATAAAAGAAATACCATTCTGAGCGTTTGTAGAAGCCTGCTTCAAACCTCTAATCTGTGAACGCATTTTTTCTGAAACAGCAAGTCCAGAAGCGTCATCGCCAGCGCGGTTAATTTTCATACCAGAAGAAAGTTTTTCCATGCTCTTCTGCTGAGCCAAATCCTGAATTCCCTGCGATCTCTGAGCGAACATAGCACTCATATTGTGATTAATAACCATAGTTTATCTCCTTGGTAAGTTTCCAAAACTTATTACAAGGGTCTCACCACCCTTTACTTTACTATCGGAGAATGGCAAACCGACTTTAGAAAAAAAATAAAAAATTTTCTTTTTTTTCTGGGCGGAAACTTTCTCAGCAAACAGGCTTTTCAGGGCTACCCTCACGGTCGTTAGCTTCAATCATGCAAATGCCTGATTGAAGCTAATTCGCTACGCTCACCCTTCCAATCCTGCGCAAGAACTTTCTGAAAGCCATAAGTTTTCAACACAAAAACAGTTTTATTTGCACAATTCAACGCCATACGATATAATCTAAAAAATTTCTAGAGGAGTTCTTAGAAGTATGTTAAAAGGGCGTCATTTAATTGAACCTGGTGATTTGTCTGTATCTGAAATTGATGAAATTATTTCACTTGCAGAACAGATGATAGTAGATCCTATTTCTTTTCAAGATGTGTGTCGCGGGAAAATTCTTGCGACACTTTTTTTTGAGCCAAGCACAAGAACACGGCTTTCTTTTGAGGCGGCCATGCTTCACCTTGGCGGAACTGTAGAAGGTTTTGCGGACGCTTCCTACACTTCGTCTACAAAAGGAGAAACCCTTGCGGATACAATCCGTGTTGTTTCCTCTTATGTAGATGTGATTGCGATGCGAACTCCAAAAGAAGGAGCGGCTCTGCTTGCCAGCAAGTATTCACCTGTTCCTATCATAAACGCCGGCGACGGAGGCCACAGCCACCCTACCCAGACATTAACGGATTTGCTTACAATCCGCAGGCTTCTTGGCGACTACCAGGGGCTCACAGTCGGTTTCTGCGGAGACCTAAAATTCGGAAGAACCGTCCACAGCCTTACACAGGCGCTCAGCCGTTATAAAGGAAGCAAATTTATATTCATAAGCCCAAAAGAGCTTTGCATGCCAGAATACATGATTGAGCAGCTTGATGAAAAAGGCATTCAGTACACAATCACAGAACGCCTGGAAGACGTAATCGGCGAACTTGATGTTCTTTACATGACCCGCGTCCAGAAGGAACGTTTCTTTAATGAGCAGGACTACATCCGCCTGAAGGACAGCTACATCCTTGACAAAGAAAAGATGAAAGGTGCAAAAAACCGAATGATTGTACTTCACCCTCTTCCGCGTGTAAACGAGATTGCCCCGGAAGTAGACGACGACCCGCGCGCCGCATATTTTAAGCAGGTAAAATTCGGAATGTATGCAAGAATGGCTCTTATTTCAAAAGTAACAGGAGCCCTTTAATCAAGAAATTTTAGGAGTAAATATGTTAAATATCGATTCTATAAAAAACGGACTTGTTATTGACCACATCCGCGCCGGTTCTGGCTGGAGAATTTTCCAGTGGCTCGGACTTGATAAATCTCCGTTCTGCTCTGCGCTTATAATGAATGCGCCTTCAAAAAAGACAGGAAAAAAAGACATAATCAAAATCGAGAACGTAATGGACATAGACTTTTCAGTTCTTGGCTTTATCGACCCGAATATCAGCGTAAACGTAATCCAAGATGAAAAAATTGTCCGCAAAATAAAAATGGAACTTCCTTCAAGAATCCAGAATGTGTTCAAATGCAAGAATCCGCGCTGCATAACAGCAACAGAAACTTACGTAAAACCGACATTCCTTCTTGTTGACAAGGCAAAAGGGCTTTACTGCTGCGAATACTGCGACACAATGTACAAAGCTGGTGAAGACGGAACTGTTGTGGAGAAAGCCTGATGCAAGAAATTATGCTTATCTATAACGCGCGTCTTCTTGACGAAGCCACAGATTCTCCGGGCGCAATCCTTTCTATAAAGGGAAAAATCCGCGCTGTTTACCAGGGGTATTTTACCGACCCGCAGACTGTCTCTGAACTTGCAAAAGCAATCCTAAAAGAGGACGGCTACAAAGACGATTCCGGCATCGAGCTTTTTGATGCAAAAGGGCTTACCGTAACGCCAAGCTTTATAGATATGCATGTCCACCTGCGCGATCCGGGGCTTACCCAAAAGGAAGACCTTGAATCCGGCCTAAAAGCGGCTGTGGCAGGTGGATACGGAACTGTCGTCGCAATGCCGAACACAAAGCCCATCACCTCAACCGGAGAGCAGGCAAGAGAAATCCGGGAACGGGCGGCAGCCTTGCATTACGCGAATATGTTTCAGGTCTGCTCAATCACAAAAGACTTTGAAGGAAAAGATGTTTCACATCTGCTTGGCTTGAACCGCGCAGAAGTTCCTGTAATTTCCGAGGACGGAAAGGAAGTTGCCTCAAGCGCCGTAATGCTTGAAGGAATGAAAATTGCCGCAGGCAAAGGAATGATTGTCGCATGCCACTGCGAAGACCCGGAACTTGCGGCATCAGCCCGACCATTAAGAAAACACGCCCTTGATGTTATGAAAGAATACAACCTTCCAAGCTGGGGAAGCCTGAAAAACACAGAAAATGTTCCTTCCTCAGCCTTTGAAGAAATTGATGATTATCTTTCAGACGCAAACGAGCTGCTTTCATTGGCAGAAGATGTCGCAACAGAAAGAAACATAAACATTGCCGAACAAGCAGGTTGCCACATCCATCTGTGCCACGTAAGCACCGCAAAGTCAATTGAAGCTGTCCGCCGTGCAAAACAAAAACTTTCCGATGAAGCCGCAGATTTTTACGCGGACATGGCAGACTCAGCATACGACTGTTCTATAGAAGGAAGACAATTCCAGCCGATAGAACCTGTTGAAAACGGATTTTCTGTAAGCTGCGAGGTAACTCCGCATCATATTGCGCTTTGCGGAACAGAAGAGCCGAACATCCGTGCCTTGGTAAACCCACCGCTCCGCTCAGAAGACGACAGGATAATGATGATTGACGCAATCCGAGACGGAACAGTTGACTGCATAGCCACAGACCACGCGCCGCACACGCTGGAAGATAAAGCAGGCGGTGCCCCAGGATTCACAGGACTTGAAACAAGCTACGGCGTATGCAATTCCGTTCTTGTAAAAGAAGGACAGATTTCCGCAAAAAGACTTTCCCAGCTTATGTCGGCGAATCCTGCCAGACTTCTGAAATTAAAAAAAGGTTTGCTAAGAATCGGTTTTGACGCGGACTTTTCAGTTGTAAACCCGGACGAATCTTGGACAGTTGATTCAAAACACTTTTTCAGCAAAGGAAAAGCGACTCCTTTTGAAGGAAGAACTTTATACGGAACTGTAAAAACTGTTTTTATCAATGGAAAAAAAGTCTTTGAAGGGTAAAAACAAACCCTTTGAAGAGTCCAGATAATCCTAAGCACAAGTAAAACACTTCATACCGTTGCTACGTTCCCGTCCTGGCGGAGTTTTGAAGGCTACTTTGAAAGGCATCTGGACTCATCAAAGGGTTCAAATCTTTATAAATACTACTGCAATAAAACTAAAAAATCAATAAAAAAACCTGCCGAAAAAGACAGGTTTTACAAGCCTTGAGACTGACACGATTCGAACGTGCGACCCCCACCTCCGCAGGGTGGTGCTCTAATCCAGCTGAGCTACAATCTCATTCAAATATGTCAGCTAAAGCTGTGTGATTTCGGAGGCGACAGGAGTTGAACCTGCCCAGCCCTTTCGGAACTGACGGATTAGCAATCCGTTGTATTACCGCTCTACCACACCTCCAGCTATCGGAGCGAGAGGGATTCGAACCCCCGGACCCGTGAAGATCAACGGTTTTCAAGACCGCCCCAGTACGACCGCTTTGGTATCGCTCCAAAAAAGATGTATACATAAGATATAAGAATTCAAACTTGATGTCAACAGTTAAAACAGAAAAATATTAAAAATTTTGAAAAAAAATACAATTTTCATTCTTAAACATTGTTTCTTAAAAATAAAATCTTCTATTAATATACAGATTCCCAAAATTTATGTTATATTATCTTATAGATAACCGTGGAGGAGATATGAAAAAAAATAGTTTGTTGCTTGGAATCATACTTGCAATTGTTGGTCTGATTATGACGATTACTCCAGCTGGATGCATAAAAGCTGTTGTAATAATTCTTGGAATCGAAGCTGTTGCAAACGGAATCTACCAGCTTATTTACACACGTAAACTTTTTCCTGATGCGGCTTTTCAGTATTCAGTAATTATCCGCGGAATGTTAAGCATTGTTGTCGGGCTTTTGGCTTTCTTTCTGCCTTTGCGTTTTGCAGAGGTTCTCTGGACTGTCATGCTTTACGTTCTTGCTGTCTATCTTTTGGTCGGCTCTGCGCTTCTTCTGTTTTCTTGCGGAAAATTGCAGGACACAAATGTTGACCGCCGGCAGTTTATAACAGAAGCTGTAATTTCCATAATCCTTGCGCTGGTAATGCTTTTGATTCCAGTTCACGTTGGAACAGCCCTTGTGCGCATTGCAGGAATCGCCCTTATTCTTGTGGGTGTTGCATTTGTTATCTTTTACATAAAAAATAAACCTTTGGTTCAGGAACCAGTTCAAGTTATGGATGATATTTCCGGAGATTTGACAAATTCTTAAAATAAACAATTGCTAGGATGAAAAATGATTAAAATTGAAAAGACAGAGATTTTTGGCTGGGAAGCAGCTATTCGCGGCATGAGAAATTCTTTTAACAGCTGGGACAAAAGCGATAGCCATTACGACACTTCAACAGGCAAATATGTTGTAGGTCCTGCTGACATTGATTTGATGGACAGGCTCAGTCGCTCTGGTCCAAGCCACGCAAAATTCCTTAGATACATAACAGTTCAATTTGATATTACAGCCCCAAGATACTGGTGGGCAGAAATGGATACATACAAAGTCGGAACTGCAAGAAACAGCTGCTCCACAATGCACAAAGTTCAGGCAAAGGAATTTGTACGCGAGGATTTTTCATGCGAACACCTGAACGAAGAATCTCTAAAGGCTTTGGATATTTTGATTTCCACAATAAATTCCGCGCGCGACCGTTTTAATGAAACAAAAAACAAGGATGACTGGTGGCAGATGATTCAGCTTTTGCCGGCTTCCTTGAACCAAAAGGCAACCGTCCAGTTGAACTATCAGGTTCTGCAGGGAATTTACGAGACCCGCAAAAACCACCGCCTTGACGAATGGCATGATTTTTGCCACTGGATAGAAGAACTTCCGCAGAGCAACTTAATAATCTTGCCTAAAAAATAATGGATTTTTTACTTATGGGAATCGCCGCAATCATCATAATTGCGGCTTTAATGTATTTCAGAAATCTGTATTTAAAAAAGAACAAAAATATCTCCGAACACAGGAACAAGACCAGACGAGCAGCCGGAGCAGTGAATTGCCCGGTCTGCGGAACCTCTCTTGCACCAGGAGAGAACCTTGTATCAAAAGTTTTTGTAACAAGCGGACAAGTGAATGACCAGATTTGCTACATTTACGGATGTCCGCACTGCTTTCCGCGCTGTGAACCAGGCATAAAAAGAACTTGTCCAGTCTGCCACAAGAATGTCGAACAGAACCAATACCTTTTGGCAAGACGCTTCAACAAGACAAAAAGCGGAACTCCGCACGTTATTGTAAATGGCTGCGGAAACTGCAACCGCCACTAAAAAAAATAAAGCTGTTCAAGACACATTTCCGCATCTCAAACAGCTTCGTTTTTTTTCTAGCAATTCAAATAATTCAAAACCAACAGATTTTTAGTCCAATGCAGACATATCCGTAATTTCCTTGTCGTAGTCAACGCCCTCAACATCAAAACCGTTGATATTCAAGAAATCATGCTTGTAGCCTTCAAGGTCACAGCGTTCCGCAAGATTTTCCTGTGTTACGCCGTCCATAAGTTTTGCAACCTCAGACTGAACATCATCCGCCATTTCCCAGTCATCAACGCGGATTCTATTCTCCGAGTCAACAGGAACTTTTCCAGCCGCACCATCTGCACCTGTAAAGAGCCGCTCAGCGAACAAGCGTTCCATCTGTTCGATGCATCCCTCGTGAGTTCCCTTTGCCTTCATAACCTTGAACAACACAGAAAGATAAAGCGAAATAATCGGGATAACCGCAGAAGAGCGAGTTACAAGCCCTTTGTTCACAGAAACATATGCCGCACCGCCAACAGCCTTTTCAAGCTGCTCGTTCAAACGATGAGCTGTAGCCTCCAAATCTTTTTTCGCCTGTCCGATAGTTCCGTCGCGGTAAATCGCGTGGCTCAATTTTGGTCCGATGTAAGAATATGCAACTGTGCGGCAGCCATTGTTCAAAACGCCGGCATTCTGCAAAGCATCAATCCAAAGCTGCCAGTCCTCGCCGCCCATAACCTTTACAGTGTTTGCAATCTCTTCTTCTGTAGCAGGCTCAGCAGCCGCATCCTTCAAAGTTTCAGACATAATATCAATTGCCTGACCTGCGTAAGTCTTTCCAATCGGTTTGATAACAGATTTGTAAAGAACGTGCTGACCAGTTGCCGGATCAATTTTTTCCGGGTCAGAGCGAACCGGCGAAGCAAGTGAATAAACAATCAAATCAACATTTTTTCCAGTCTTCTTGATTTCATCAATAATCATCGCGCGAGTTTCATTTGAATAAGCGTCCGCGCTGAAAGTTTTTGCAAAAAGTCCGTCTTTTGCTGCGGCACGGTCAAACGCGGCATTGTTGTACCAACCAGGAGTTCCGCCTTTTTTGTCTGTAGCAGCCTTTTCAAAAGAAACGCCAATCGTGTCTGCACCATATTCAAATGCAGCAGCAATTCGGCTTGCAAGTCCATAACCTGTAGAACAACCAAGAACCAGAACAAGCCCAGGACCTTTTCCGCCTTCCTTTACGCTTTTTGTTCCGCGCTTAGCCTTCTGAGCCTTTACATACGCAATCTGACGTTCAGTGTCCTTTGCACAACCAACAGGATGCGAATTGATACACATACTGCTTCTTACCATAGGTTTAATAACTGGCATAATAACTCCTTAAACTTCCATTTATATAAATTCGTTTTCAGTCGGGGCGCCTGCCCCTCGGTGGCACTTCGTTGCCACCTGCCCCCTCTAACGGGGACACCCCGTAACACCCCGCAAAGATTTTTGTCTACTTATATTTCTTCAATATTATACAGCCGTTGTGACCGCCAAAGCCCAAAGAACAGCTCGCGGCAACTTCAATGTCGCACTTGACACCAGTTTTTGGAGTATAGTCAAGGTCGCAGCCATGCTCCAAATCCGGCTCATCAAGGTTCGCTGTCGGCGGAGCAAAACCTTCCTCAATTGCCTTTACACAGACAATCGCCTCCATTGTTCCGGCCGCGCCAATCATGTGTCCCGTCTCTGACTTTGTAGAAGAAATGTGCAGTTTATACGCATAATCGCCAAACACATTTTTCAGCATTTTTGTTTCCGCAGAATCATTTGCGCTTGTAGAAGTTCCATGCGCGTTGTAATACTGAATCTGCTCCGGCTCAAGTCCCGCGTCTTTCAGCGCAATCTGCATTGCCTTCGCTCCGCCAGAACCATCTTCACGCGGCGCGGTAATGTGATAAGCATCGCTTGTCGCGCCAAAACCGGCAACTTCGGCATATATTTTTGCACCGCGGGCTTTTGCGTGCTCCAATTCCTCCAGAACCAGAACAGCCGCACCTTCACCCATTACAAAACCAGAACGGTTCTTGTCAAACGGTCGGCTTGCGATTTTTGGATTATCATTAAAACTCTGGGTAAGCGCCTGCAGAACCTGATAGCATCCAACATTAAATCCTGTAATATTCGCATCAGAACCGCACGCAAGAGCCATATCTATGCGGCCAAGCCGAATCATATCAAGCGCAAGCCCTATTGAATCAGTTCCAGAAGAACAAGCCGTTGACAAAGTCCAAGCCGGTCCCTGAATATTAAAATACATACTGACATTTGCTGCAGCCTCGTTATTCAAAGCTAAAGGCGCAGTCAAAGGAGGCAATCGATTAACGCCAGCGTTAGGGTCATCATATTTTTTGTAGCCAGCCTCAACAGCCTCGTTAAGCCCGATTCCAACTCCGTTCACAATTCCAACATTTTCGTTTCCGATTGTTTCTTTTGTATAACCAGCATCGGTTACGGCTTCAATGCTTGCGCCAAGCAAAAATCTTGTCTGGCGGTTTATTTTTCTAAGAATTTTCTTTTCAAGACCATATTGCTCAATATTAAAATTCTTTACTTCAGCATCAATCTGAACAGGATAATCAGACGCATCAAAAAGAGTTATTTTATCAACACCACTTTTTCCAGCCTTTATAGCTTCCCAGCTTTCTTTTACATTATTTCCAACGGGACTTACAGCACCCAATCCTGTAACCACAACCCGACGTTGATTCATTTTTTCTCCTAGCAAATTCAAACTAAAAAAATTATATCGCAAATATATTATCTTTCAAGGATAAATTATTTTGACATTTTTAGTCAATATGTCAAAATACAAGGATTTTTCAAAAACTCAATGACATTATCTTGTTTTTAGGTTATGCTATTCTCTCCCGACGATAAAACACTGCCGTTGTCAGCGGCCGGGAATCATAATCCTAAGTAATGGAGAACGTCGATGTCAGAAAAAGACACCAATCAGTATTACATTACCAGACAGGATTCCACAGAATCTAATGCCCGAAGTTATCCGCGCAAATTTCCGTTTGCATTGGCAAAAGCCAAAGGATCTTGGGTTGAGGACATTGAGGGAAACAAATATCTGGATTTTTTGTGCGGAGCAGGGACTCTTGCACTTGGTCACAATGATGACGAAATTAATCAGGCAATGATAGAAATGCTAAAAAGCGATTTTCCGTTGCACACGCTTGACTTAACCACCCCGGTAAAAGATGAATTTATTCAGACTGTAATTGCTCATCTTCCAAAAGAACTTGCTGAAAACTGCAAGATTCAGTTTTGCTCTCCAAGCGGAACAGATGCCACAGATGCCGCACTGAAACTTTGCAAAACCGCGACAGGAAGAACTAATGTAGTAGCTTTTCAGGGCGGCTTCCACGGAATGGGGCACGGAGCTCTTTCCTGCACAGGAAATCTTGGCGCAAAAAATAAAGTCAATGGTTTAATGCCTGGAGTTCAGCATTTTCCTTATCCAGATACATACAGAAATCATTTTGGTCTTAAAGGCGAAGCCGCAACCGACGCAGCCTGCAATTATTTTGAGACAACTTTAAAAGATCCGGAAAGCGGAATCACAAAACCTGCCGCAGTTATTCTTGAGGCGATTCAAGGTGAAGGCGGAGTAAATCCAGCCCCGGTAAAATTTCTTCAGACAGTGCGACGAGTTACAAAAGAGCTTGAAATTCCGATGATTGTGGACGAAATACAATGCGGAATGGGCAGAAGCGGAAAACTTTTCGCCTTTGAATACGCAGACATTGTGCCAGATGTGATTCTTGTTTCCAAAGCGATTGGCGGTTCTCAGCCACTTTCCATTGTAATTTACAACAAGAAGCTTGACGTTTGGGGACCAGGCGCGCACACGGGAACATTCCGCGGAAACCAGCTGGCCATGAAAGCCGGAACAATTGTCTTGAACAGAGTTTCAAAACCGGAATTTCTTGCAGAAGTTGTCCGCAAAGGAAAACTAATAATGTCGCGGATGAATGCCCTGAAAGAAAAAGTAAGCATTATCGGCGACGTGCGCGGAAAAGGTCTTATGATTGGCTGCGAATTTGTAAATCCTAAAGGAACAAAAGACTGCTGCGGATTATTTCCGCCAAACGGAGAAGCCGCGGCAAAAGTTCAAAATATCTGCTTTAAGAACAAACTTGTAATGGAAAAAGGCGGACGGAACGGTTCTGTAATGCGTTGCCTTTGCGCCCTTACAGTTACGGATGAAGAAATCGATACAGCGATGAAGATTTTTGAATCCGCAGTTATTGAAGTAAACAAAGACTACGAATAAACAAAAAAAATCCGGATTTTGTAAAAAGTCCGGATTTTTTATTTAACCTGAATATCAATTTTCTTCGGCAGTTTTATTTCTTTCCAATTTCAGTAAGGCTTGCAACAAGTCCTGCAGCCGCCTGAATGTCAGAAGGAATTATTATTTTTGTAGCCTGCCCATTTGCGGCTTTTTCAAACGCTTCAAGCGCGCGCAGGCGGATTACAGCGTCATCCGGTGCAGAATCTTTTATCATCTTTAAGCCTTGCGCTGTTGCCTCCTGAACTTCGCGGATTGCCTCCGCCTCACCTTTTGCCTTTTGAACGGCGGCTTCCTTCTGCGCTTCCGCCTGAAGAATCAACGCCTGCTTCTGACCTTCTGCCTCAAGAATCGCAGACTGCTTGTGCCCTTCCGCAATAAGAATCTGCTCACGGCGTTCGCGCTCCGCACGCATCTGTTTTTCCATTGCCTCGCGGATTGCCTGCGGCGGCTCAATATTTTTTACTTCAACGCGGGTCACTTTCAATCCCCAAGGGTCGGTCGCCTCGTCAAGGATTGAACGCATTTTTGTGTTTATCACATCGCGGCTGGTCAAAGTTTCATCAAGCTCAAGTTCACCGATTATGTTTCGCAAAGTTGTCGCGGTTAAATTTTCAAGTGCCTTCAAAGGGTTTTCAACGCCATAAGTGTACAGTTTTGGATCTGTAACCTGGCAGTAAACAACTGTGTCAATCTGCATTGTTACGTTGTCTTTTGTGATAACCGGCTGAGGCGGAAAATCCATAACGCGCTCTTTTAAGCTCATTATATTTGCAATTCGGTCAATAAACGGTAATTTAACATGAAGCCCTACATTCCAAGTTGAACAGTAAGCTCCAAGCCGCTCAATGACAAACGCTTTTGACTGCGGAACAATCCTTACATTCACAAGAATAAGAATCAGCACAACAACAAGAATCGCAATAATAACCCAAGCAAAACCCATAAAAAATCTCCTTTTTTACCGGAAAACAGATTCCAGCTTTTATTTTCTTTTTATTGAAAGAGTATTTCCGTCAACTTTTGCAATTATGCAGACAGAACCTTCCGGAATTTCAGAATCATCATTTTCATCTGCATTTTTCGCGCTCCAGATTACGCCGTTTTTCGCCTTTACTTCACCTTTTTCAAACTTGGAAATTTTCCTTGTAACAAGAACTTCCTGCCCTTCCATGGAATTTACATTCGTTGTGTTTTTTCCAAGCTTCAGTTTTTTCATTGCGAACGGACGCGTTGTAAGCACAAGCACGATTGTCAGCACAAGAAAAAGAATCAGCTGCCATTTTAGCGGCATATTCGTCTTGCTCACAAAAATCATCACCAATGCAGAAATTGCGCCCCAGATTGTTGTAAGCGCAAAAGTCGCGGCTTCAATCACAATACACACAACCATGACCGCCAGCCAGAACCACATAAGGTTATTCATAAAAAACATATACATGCTTTTATTTTATCATATCTTTTATTTCTGCCCAAACAGAAACTGAACCTTTTTCGTTATTTTTTGCGTAGTACAAGGCTTTATCGGCATTCTGAACAACCAAATCTATGTCGTCGCATTTTTCAACATCCTGATTTGTGCTGATTCCCATGCTGAAGCCAAGCCGGCGGTTTTCCGGAACTTCAATGTCATCGCGCTTTAGCAAAGCCTTTATCTGCGGCAAAAAATACTCATGGCTTTTTAAACATTCGTAAAGACGGTTGTAGACTCGCTTTCCTTCAGAAGCATTCGTGTCAATCATGATAATTACAAATTCATCGCCGCCATATCTGGAAATAAAGTCGATTTTCCGGCAAGTTTCCCGCAGAAGGCTCGCAAAACTTTTTATCAAAAGGTCGCCAACTGAATGTCCGAAAGTATCGTTGTAATACTTAAAATTATCCAAATCTATAAAAGCGACCGCAATCTGAATAACTGTCTCCCGCCGCTGCTGATAACGCCGAACCCGCTCGCTTTCCAGCGCGATACATTCCTGGAACGCATGCCGGTTTTTCAGCCTAGAAAGCTGATCCGTTGACGACATGACCATCAGATGCTCTTCCTGCTTATAAATAACAACCTGCGACTGGATGCTCGCCAACGCAATGTTCAGCGTGTTCAGAACTTCAATATTGATTGGATTAATTTTTGAAGGAACAACGATTATGCCGAATTTATATTCCGCATAAGACGCATCGCCAAAATAAAGCCCCGGAATTTCTTTGTAAACCATCTGGGAAACATCATTCTTTTTACTTTCCGCAAAAAGATTTTTTATAAGATTTTCGTCAACCGAAGATTTTTCGCTGTGCACAATTGAGTCATAAATCCGTGCGTTTCCATTTTCAATCGCGCAGAAATAAACTTCTTCCGCCAAAGTATATTTTTCAATGTCCATCAGTGCACCTTGAATATACTTTTTAAGGTTCATATCTTTTATGTAGCCGGTTTTTACTTTGTTTATAAACTGATAGTCGTGGATTCGCTTGTGAAGCAAGGTCAAAAGCTGCTCTTTTTCGGCCTTTTCGTTCAGCATTTCAATATTCAGATTGAGTTTTTCAAATTTTTCAACGCCGGAAACATATTCTTCCACAGAAACAGATTTTTTTTCACCGCCGACCGGTTCTTTTGTGTAATATCTGTAGCCTTCCGTTTTTGCAATATTAAAGCCTTTGTGCAGATATTTTTCAGATTCTTTTTTGTAGCCAAGCTGGTTCAGCACAACCGCGTATTCATAGTACGCAAAAACTATTTTATGAGTAAGTTTGCTTTTTATTTCCGAGAATTCCGCAATACATTTTTCAAAAAAAGTTTCAGATGCCTCAATCTGCTTTTCATCCGCGCTTAAAACCGCCTCAATATAATAGATGAACGGTCGGTCCTCTTTTGTAACAGAATCCAAATCCTGCATTATATTTGAATGGTTTATTCTTCCGCGGATAAAATCCCCCTGCGCAAAATTGATAATCGACTTAAAAACCAGAATATCATTCTGCGAAGGCAAAAACGAGCTGTTCGCCATTTCCGACATATTAAAAATATCAAGATAATGCGCAATCACATTAAAAAGCTCGTAGGCTTCCGTAAAATGCCGCGAATAAAAAAGCGCGTAGGCAACATTTTTCAAAGTATCTGTAACAGAGGCAAAATCCCCGATTTCCAAAAGACGATTTATAATTCCGTTCTCAAGGTCAAAAGCCCGCTTGTACATTGCCCGGCAAGTCGCGTCATAACACAATCCGTTGCGGATATTCAGAATCGGACCAAGCTCACCGATTTTTGTGCGGATTTCGTTGCATTTGTCGTACCATACAATCGCCTTGTCAATTTCACCAAAATGAGAGCAGATAATTCCCTTCCAGTGGCAAGCGGTAGAAACAAGATGCTGATTGTCAATCTTTTCAGCAAGCTCAAGGCACATATCAACTTCGTCTTCAATATTTTTCCGGGAAGATTCATCGTTAACAAGTTTCCACGGAACAGAAATGCAGACGCTTATAAAATTATTCAAAAACCCCTGCTGCCGCAAAAGTGTAAGCGCATGCTGATATTTTGAAATTGTGTCCTCGGCAGAAATCTTTTTTGCAATATGAAAATCAAGCATCGCGCCAAGCGCAAGATAATTCAGATTATTTTCCTTTTGAAAGATTTTTTCCGCAAGAACATAATATTTCTGCGCAAGCGAAATAGATTTTTTAAACGAGAATGCCCTCGCAAGATAGTAAAACGCTGCGCCCGCAACTTCATCTTCTTCCTGAGTGTCAACAATGTCATTCAGATAAAGAATCGCCTCATCGATTAGCGAACACTGAAACAACGCTTTTGCAAGTTCAAGGCTCAGAATTCTTTTTTCGTTCTCCTCAAAATCAAATTTCCCAAAATTCGCGGAAAACCAAAGCGCAAAATCTTTCAGCTGTTCCAAAACCATAAAAATCCGGTTGTTTCTTAAAGTCTGAAGAACAATTTTGTACTGAACATCGGATGGAAAGTCAAAAATCAGCTTATATTCAGTCTTATCTTTTGCAATTGAAACAAATTTTGTCAGCAAATGAAGATAATTCGGCTTTGTGCTGTATTCCTCCAGAAATTTCGCCGCTTCAGTCTGCTCCAAATCATTTTTTTCAGAAGTAAAGCAGAACGCGAATTTGCTTTTTATATTTGATTTTTCAACAGCTTTTATAAGTTCCACAGATTCTTTTGAAAGACACTGGCTGTTCAGAATCAAATAATTTTTTGCCGGAAGCTGCTCCAAAAGCTCAACAATCGTCCGGATAAAGCGGTTCTGCTCGTAGACAAATTCATTTGCAAGCGGAATATCATATCTAACATTCGCAAGTCCGGTCTTAAAAAAAGAAAGAAAAGAATCTTTTTGAACTGAATACGCATTTTTTTCAACATATTCAAGAGCTTTTCCGTTAAAATTCTGCGAAATAATTGAAAGAAACGGTTTGAACGGCGAAAAATCCGCGCAAACATCAATAACGCAAAAATCTTTTTTAAATTCATCCGTAATCACAGAATCTGGGACACGAAGAATACACACAGAGCTTTTACAAGTAAAAACAAACTTTTGTACAATTTCCCATTGAGTTTCAAACATAGACTTGAAATATTTTACTCTGATTTTTAAAAAAAAGAAAATTTAAATGTGCAGAAAATGATTTTTTTTCATTTTTCCCTTATAATAAGCCTATGCAGAATATTTTCCTTACAAATGAGCAGAATTCAAAAGAAGAATATAAAAAAATAATTGAAGAAACCGTTCAGGCGATTCTTGCGACTTTTTCAACAGACTCGGCATATTCTGGACCGACACCGCAGGAACTTCAGAAAATTGTTCAGCAGGATTCAATTTTGCCGGAAAAAGGCTTGGGCTGGCAAAAAACGCTTGAACTTACAAAAAATAAAATTCTCCCGAATCTTTTGCGGACTTCCTCAACAAATTATATGCCGCACTTACATTCTCCGGCGGTTCTGGAAAGCATTGCGAGCGAACTAATAATTTCAACTTTCAATCAGTCAATGGATAGCTGGGATCAAGGTCCGGTCGCAACAGAAATTGAAACTGAAGTAATAACACATTTATGCAGACTTTTTGGTTTCCGGCGCGGCTCTGATGGAGTTTTTACATCCGGCGGAAGCCAGTCAAATGAAACAGCGATAATCCTTGCGCGCGACTGGTTCATTTCAAAAATAATGAACTACGATGTGAAAAAACATGGACTTCCAGAAAATTTCAGGAAACTCAGGATATACACAAGCGAGATAAGCCATTTTTCAATGGAAAAAACTGCGCATATTTTGGGATTAGGCTACGAAAGCGTTGTAAAAGTTCCTGTAGACGCAAACAAAAGAATGAATTTTGGCGCGCTGAATTATCTTGTTCAAAAAGACATTGCCACTGGAAACATTCCGTTTCTTGTGGTCGCAACAATCGGAACAACGGATTTTGGCTCAATTGACCCGGTTGAGCAGATTTCCGCGCTTTGCAACCATCACAATATGTGGCTTCATGCGGACGCGGCTTATGGTTCAGGCGTGATTCTGAGCGAAAAATATTCCTCTAAAGTAAAAAATCTTTACCTTTGCGACTCAATCACTGTGGATTTTCACAAGATGTTCCTTCTGCCAATAAGCTGCTCGGCTTTGCTTGTAAAAAAAGCGGAAGATTTTGACGCGCTCACAATCCATGCGGATTATCTGAACAGAACGGAAGACGAAGAGGACGGCTACACAAATCTTGTTGATAAATCCCTTCAGACAACAAGACGTTTTGACGCGCTGAAAGTCTGGACAAGTTTTCAGATGCGCGGAAAAGACGGCTGGAGCGAAATAATCACAAAAAGCATGGAAAATGCAAAAGATTTGTATGAAATCATAAAAAATAACGAAAATTTCAAGGTTGTTACAGAGCCGGAAATCACTTCTGTTGTTTTCAGGCACATAAAAGGCGATGAAACAAATAGGCGAATCCGCCGGGAACTTTTGCACAAGCACGGAATTGTTATCGGCCAGACAGTTTCTGATGGTTTCGTTTGCCTGAAATTCACATTGCTGAACCCGCTGATGACGCACGAAAAACTGGAAAACCTTGTCTCTCTGATTCAGCAGCTTGCGGAAGAACAGCAATAACCGCATGAACATAAATTTTTACAGCTTTTAAATAAAAAATGTCCGTGCCCAACGCACAGACATTTTTTTTCAGAAGAAAATTATCTTCCACCGCTAAAATATTTTTTCAGCGGCGGCAAAATCTTATTCTAATTCTAGAAATCCTGCTTGATGTTTTCCTGAGCCTTGCCCTTGTCCTTTTCGCGGATTTCCACGCGGCGAATCTTTCCAGAAATCGTTTTTGGCAATTCCTTTACAAATTCAAAAATTCTAGGACATTTGTACATCGCGGTATTTTCTTTTGCAAATGTAGAAAGCTCTGTTTCCATCTCCTTCGGATCTTTTGTATCATATCCCGGAGAAAGAACGATTGTTGCCTTTACAGCCATTCCTCGTTTTGGATCCTCAACGCCAGTAACAGCACATTCCATAACAGCCGGATGCTGCTGAAGGATTGACTCAACCTCAAACGGACTTACGCGGTAACCGGCAGTCTTGATAATATCGTCTTTTCTTCCGACAAACCATACATAGCCATCTTTATCCATGTAAACATTATCGCCAGTATGGTAAACGCCACCGTCAAAAGCATTCGCTGTAAGAACAACGTCCTTGTGGTAGCCCATCAAAAGCCCGAACGGACGACCATGTTCAACGTGAATGCAAAGCTCGCCTGTCTCGCCAACCGGAACAGGATTATTGTTTGCGTTCAAAATTTCAACATCATAAAGCGGATTCGGGCGACCCATTGAACCCGGACGGATTTCTGAATAATCAAGGAAATTTCCACAGATAATTGTAGATTCAGTCTGGCCGTAGCCTTCGTAGATTTTCTTTCCTGTCTGCTCAAGCCACTTATTGTAAACTTCACCGTTCAAGGCTTCTCCGGCAGTGCTGAAACGAGTGCATTTGCTCAAATCATATTTGCTGAGATTCTGGCGAACCAAATAACGGTAAACTGTAGGTGGCGCACAGAAAGTTGTAAGCCCGTATTTTGAAATCATCTCAAGCATTTTTGTAGGTTTAAAGCTGTTCATGTCATATACGAACAACGCAGTTCCGGCAATCCACTGACCGTAGAGTTTTCCCCAAGTAGATTTTGCCCATCCAGTTTCCGCAATTGTAAGATGAAGTCCATCCTCAACAACACCGTGCCAATATTTTGCAGTGATAATGTGCCCAATCGGATAATCGTAATCCTGAAGAACCATTTTTGGATAGCCAGAAGTTCCTGAAGTAAAGTAAAGCAACATCGGATCTTTGTTATGCGTTGCGGCTTCTCCAACAGGACGAGGAAATTCAGCAGGAAGATTTTCATATTCTTCATGGAAGCTAATCCATCCGTCGCGTTTTTCTTTTCCAACTGTAACAAGATATTTTACCGTATTCGATTTTGGCATCGCTTTGTCAATTTCGCCCTGAATGTTAGGATTATCGTAAGAAATAATCATCTTTACTTCAGCGGCATTTGCGCGGTATTCAATATCAGACTGAAGAAGCTGGTCTGTGGCAGGAATTACAATCGCACCAATACGATGAAGTGCCGGCATTAAAATCCACCATTCGTAGCGGCGGCGCAAAACCAGCATTACTGTATCACCTTTTTTGATTCCTTTTGAAACAAGCCAGTAAGCAGCGCGCTTTGACTCGCGGGAAATATCATCAAAAGTGAAATTCTTCTCTTCTCCATTATCATCAACCCAAACCAATGCCCGTTTTCCAGGAAATTCAGTTGCATATCGATCTACAATATCGTAAGCAAAATTGAAATTTTCTTTTGTTTTTAATTTGCAATGTTTTTTAAAATCATCGTAATCCTTAAAATCGCGGTCTTCAACAAGAAAATCATGATATAAAGCAGACATTTAATGCTCCTATAAAAATCAATATCTATAAATAAGACAAACAAACTTTCAAAAAGTTTCAGATATTTTATCACACATTTTGAAAGTTGAACATTATCCCGGCAACTTGTATAATCCGTTTATGAAGAAAATTCCTGACTACACAACTATTTATTCAGATGAAGACATTGTTATCCTGAACAAAAAAAGCGGACTTCTGATTGCCGCAGACAGATATGATTTGGATGCGCCGCGCCTTGACCTTCTTGCAGAAAAAGAATTCGGAAAACTTTACGCAGTTCACCGGATAGACAAAGACACTTCAGGAATTATAATCTACGCACGGAATCCTGAAGCGCACAAAAATATTTCAGAGCAATTCCAGGAACGAAAAGTCCAGAAAATTTATCATTGTCTTGTTCACGGCAGACCGATGTGGAACACTTTGCGCGTTGAACTTCCGCTTTTGCCGGACGGAGACGCAAGACACAGAACAGTTGTAAACAAAAGATTCGGAAAACCTTCCACAACAGACTTTAAAGTGATTGCGGAATGCGGTCCATACACTTGGATTGAGGCGCGTCCAAAAACCGGCAGAACGCACCAAATCCGCGTGCATCTGGCAGAAAACGGATTCAGCATTGTATGCGACCCGTTGTACAGCGGAAACCAAAAGCCAATCAGACTTAGCGAAATAAAACGTTCATGGCGCGGCGACGAGCTTGAGGAACAACCGCTTTTGAGCCGACTTGCGCTCCACGCATACAAAATAACTTTTGCGCATCCAAAAACTGGCGAGCAAGTTACATTTTCTGCGCCATACCCAAAAGACATGGAAGCGACACGAAAGCAGATGGCAAAAATCTTTGGCTCAGATCCATTGGCAGAAGAAGTCTGAAAATTTAAATTGAAAAAATCCATATTAATTTCAGTTTTTGCAATATTTTTCTCATTTTTTCTAAGCGCGCAAGCAAAAAAAAGCGATTTTCATCTGGAATTTTCTCAAATTTTTGGACTTCAAGATGGAATGCAAAACGAATTTGTATATCAATTTGTTGAAAACGAAAACGCATACAAAAAACTTAGCCAGCTTGACTGGGAAATGAAAAAACTTTTTTATCTTGGCGGAAAAATTGATTTTCGGTACAGAAATTTTTCATTCAATTTTTTGGGAGCCGGATTTTTACCGCAGAAATCTGGAACAATGACCGATTCAGACTGGTGTGGAATTGACTACGGATTTTCAGAAAAAACAATTCTTTCAAAAAGTGAGAACGAACTTTCAGAAGGATTTTTTTTAGACACAAGCGCCGGTTACAGACTGAATTTTTCTGATTTTTTCAGCATAAAAGCAAATTTCGGTTTTGAATACAACTATTATTTTTTTATGGCTTCAAACGGATACGGATGGTATGGGTACAGCGGTTCCACTTGCGGATTACCTCCAAACACGCCATACTACAGCGAGAACGCAATTTTTCACCAAAAAGGAAAACTGGCAAAAATCTCTCTTGAACGCATAAATTATTCAGTTTATTTTCTTGTAAATCCGGAATTTCACATAACAAGATATTTTGAGGTAAATCCTTTCTTTAAAGTTGCGCCGTTCAGTTTTTTCAAGGAAATTGACCATCATTTTAATTTTTATTCTGACGGAACTTTTTGGTACGATTACGGAACTTGCTTTTTCAACTCAAATCAGGTCGGAATCGAAGTTGTCGCCAAACCGATTGAAAAACTTTCATTTTCCTTTGAATATTCCTACAAATTTTCAATGAGATTTAAAGGCGAAATCGGCCAAAATTCAAAAAATGAAGAAAGCCCATTTGAAATCAACACAAATACAAAAAGCGCATTTGAGCAGAAAATCCACAATTTTTCAATTTCCGCAAAATGGCTTATTTTTTAGCCCCAGGATTTGATTTTACAAATTTTATTCTGACCTGCTGAATCCGCCGCTGCGACTGATCCTCTATAAAAAACAGGCAGTTTTTCCAGTTGAAAATTTCGCCGGTGGAAGGCAAACATCCAATTTTTTCCAAAAGCCATCCGCCAAGCGTCATATATTCATCGGATTCAAGGTCGAGCTTTAAAATTGAATTCAAATCATCAAGTTTCAAGTCGCCCGGAACAATAAATTCATTCGCAGAAACAAGTTTTATTCTTTCTTCGGCAGGAATTTTTGACTTGTCATCATCGGTCATTCTGCCAAAAATAACACGCTGAATATCATCAATTGTCGCAACTCCAGCCAAAAAGCCTTGTTCATTCAGCGCGACCGCAAATTCTGTATTTTCTTTTTTGAATTTCGCAAGCAATTCTAGCGCGGTAAAAGTTTCCGGCACAAAAAGAACATTTTTCATAACGGACGAAGCGTAATTTTTTTCGTTGTTTTTTTCAGAATTAAAAAGAACCGACTTATAATGAATTACGCCAACAATCGACTCTTTTGAACCTTCATAAACCGGCAGCATCGAAAGCCCGGTAGAAACAAACATCTGCACGATTTTTTCGCGGTTGTCATCCACAGAAACTGATTTTACAAGCGAACGGTGTTTCATTATGTCGTGAACGGTCAAATCATTGAAACGAAAAATCTTGTCGAGCATTGTTTTTTCAGAAGCCTCAAGAGTTCCTTCCTGCGCACCGACATCAATCAGAGTTTTTAACTCTTCTTCCGTAACCAGCGGAGAATCATCCTTCAAAAGATTTTTCGCAAGGCTAGCAGTTCCTTTTGAAATTGCGCTAAAAATCCACACAACCGGGAAAAAAACTTTTTCCAGAACAAGAAGAGGAACAGAATTTTTACAGACCGTTTCTTCCGTATAACGACCGGCAACAGTTTTTGGAATAATTTCACCAAAAATTACAGAAAAAAACGTAAAGCAGACGGTTGCAATTCCAACTCCAGAATTTCCAATCAAAGAAACCGCCAAAGCCGTAGCAATCGCCGAGCCAAGCGTGTTCATAAAATTAATTCCAATAAGAATGATTGTCAAAAGCTCATCGATATTTTCGCGCAGTTTTGCCGCAGTTTTCGCATTTTTTCTGCCTTCGCCAATCATTTTGCGGAGCTTAATCTTATTTATAGAAAGAAAAGCTGTTTCCGAACCGGCGAAAAAGGCAATCAGATTTACAATAACAAAAAGAACGCAAATAAAAAGAATATTTTTAATCATCCTGTTTACCTTCCGCTTCTTTTCTTAAAATCTGAACCTGCGTAATCCTGCGTTTTTCCATCGCTGTAACAGTGTAAACAACGCCAGAATCTTCAACAGAATCGCCCACGACCGGAATTCTGTCAAGTTTTTCAATAATCCAGCCACCAAGAGTGTCATTTATATTTGATTCAAGTTTTATTCCAAAATAAATTTTCAAGTCAACAAGCAAAGTTGAACCATCAACCGTAAAATTGTCCTGATTCTTTAAAATCTCCAGTTTTTTTTCATCCTGCCAAGAAGATTTGTTCCCTGTAGTTCCAAAAATTTCACGGTGAATATCAGACTGCGTAATCAGCCCGTCCGTTCCAGAATATTCATCAATAATTATCGCCATTGACTGCCGATTTTCCTGCATAACCTGAACAACAGAAGTTATTTTTCGCGTTCCTGGAATAAAAAGCGGCGGGCGCATAAGTTTTTTCAAGTCAAATTCCGCAGGCGAAGTTTTCAGCAAATCCTTTAAATAAATAATTCCGATTATGTCATCAATATTTTTTTTATAAACCGGAAACATTGAAAATTTTGTTTTCTGAGCTTTTTCTATAACATCAGAATATGTCGCAGTTTCTTTTAGCCGCACAATTGAAGTGCGCGGAACCATTATTTCCGCCGCTGTTATATCCGTAAACTTGAAAACCGAATTCATCATGTTTTTTTCGCCGTTTTCAAGAACGCCGGTTTCTTCGCCAACTTCAATAAACGATTTTATATCCTCTTCTGAATACGTGTGCTCCGGCTTTTCCACGCTGATTCCGCGGATTTTCAGAATCAGTCTGCTGAACGCAGTAAAAAGAACAACCACCGGCCGCAGAATATGAACAATCACATCCACAAAAAGCGAGAGCGCATAGGCAATTCCATCAGGCTTTCGCGTGGAAATCGCCTTTGGAGTAATCTCACCAAAAATCAAAAGCACAAGAGTTACCGCAAAAGTCGCGATTCCAACACCTTTGCTTCCAAAAATGCGCATCGCAACCGCAGTAATAATTGAACTTAAAAGAATATTAACCAAGTCATTTGCAATAAGAAGCGTATTTATCAGATGCTCTTTGTTTTCCAGAAGACGGCTTACGCGCAGCGCCTTCTTGTTTTTTTCCTTCCGTAAAATCCTTAAACGCAGTTTATTCATTGAAAGAAACGCGCTTTCAGAAACACTAAAGAGCATCGATAAAGTTACTAAAGCCGCTGAAGCAACCAGCAGCCCGGCAAGAACAAGGTTACTCAATTTTTTTTACTCAGCAGAATTTCCTGAATCAGAATCATTTTGCGCCGCCACAGAATTTTCCATATACTCAATGTATTGCTGAATCTGCGGAACAAGCTCGCTTTCTGGAGCCGCCTGAACAGACTGCTTCATATACGAAATAACATCTTCAATTTTTGCATCCGGAAGTTTTGTCGCAAGTTCCGCACACATAAAATACAAAGACTGAATATCTTCTGGACTCATGTATTTGTTCTCAGCGCATTTTTCATAAACTTTCAGCGCGCCTGCAAAATCCTGGGTAAGCAACTTTTCGTAAGCGTCTGTATGCGCAATCTGAAAAAGATATTTTCCAATTTTTCCAGAATCATTTTTTGAATCCATTGAAACAGCCTTTTTCAACAAATCGTAAAGCGCAAGCTTGTGAATATCCGCCGCCTCTTCAAACAAAGCATCGATTGCATCAAGTTTTTCCTGTTTTGAACCTTTTTTTGTTGAGGCAACTTTTTTGTTGAATTCCTCAATTTCATCAGCTTCAAGTTTTAAAAGTCCAGTAAAACCTTCCACTGAATCAGAATTGAACTCGCAATTAACTTCCGAAATAAAATATCCGTCTTTTGAAAGAATATTTATAACAGGCGTTTCGCGGATTCCATAAAAATCCGCAATTTTAAACTGCTTGTTCAAAAGGTCGCGCCTTTTTTCAAGATTTTTTTGTTCCTTACTGGAAATTTCATTGTCCGGCACGCCAAAAACTGACTGCAAATCCGTAAAATCAAAATGAACGCAAACAAAATCATCTTTTACAGAATCCGCGAATTCCTTTGAAAGAATCGCCTGAACCCCATTTTCGCTTCCTGGAACATCAGAATCAGAATTTACAAAAAACAAGATTTCCTTATTTTTTGCCTGAGCGGATTTTTTCGCAGAATCAAAATCAGAATACCATCCGTTTGAATCCTGAGAATTTCCACAAGAAGCCAAAATCAATGCGGCAAAAACAGAAACCGCAACCATCAATTTTTTCATTTTTCCATCCTATAAATAAATTCGTTTACTTAAAGTAACGAACGCCAGCCGCAAACACGTTTTCACAGCTGTTTTCATATTCGTTTGTAAGAGGATTTCCAGCAACATTCATAATCAAGTCGCAGCTAGCACCGTTCGCATCAGTTCCGATTGTGCGCTCGCTGTGTCCCATTTTTCCAAGAACTCTTCCGTCCGGGCTTGTGATTCCTTCAATCGCAAACAAAGAACCGTTCGGATTATCAGGCTCAGTAATTGCAGGATTTCCATATTCATCAACATACTGGCTGAAAACCTGTCCGTTCTCAAAGAATTTCTTTGCAGTTTCCTCATCACAAACAAATCGACCTTCTCCATGGCTTATCGGAACAAGATGAATTCTTGAATCAACAACGCTAGGATCCATTGCCCACGGACTTGTCGCGCTTACCAAACGAGTTCTAACAATTCTACTGATATGGCGGCCAATTTTATTGTAAGTCAAAGTCGGCATATTTGGCTCCATGTCGCGGAATTCACCGTACATCGCAAGCCCAGTTTTTACCAAAGCCTGGAAACCGTTACAAATTCCAAGAACAAGTCCATCCCGCTTTTTAAGCAGAGCCATAACCTGCTCAGCAACACGACCTTCGCGCAGACAGTTTGCAATAAATTTCGCAGAACCATCCGGCTCATCACCGGCACTAAATCCGCCGCTCAACGCAAGAATCTGCGCCTCTTTCAATTCTTTTTCAAAATTTGAAAGAGATTCCTCCAGCAAAGCCGGAGTTTTATTCGCCAACACAATAATCTTTGTTTCAGCACCAGCAAGATTGAATGCACGCGCCATGTCAAATTCGCAGTTAGTTCCCGGGAAAACAGGAATCAAAACACGCGGCTTAGATTTTGGAGCGGCAAAAACCGGATTCTTTCTTATATCAGACAAGGATTTGTGGATATTCACCGCAAATTCAGGAAGCGGCTTCTGAACTTCCGCGCCACTTACCGGCGGGAAAACCTCGTACAATTTTGATTCCCATGCAGTTTCAGCATCAGCCAAATCAATCTTTACGCCCGGAATATTGTCAACCGCAACTTCAATTTCCGCAGAATCAACCGTGTTTCCAATCTTAAAAGCAGTTCCTTCAGCAAATCCGCCCAAATCAAGCTCGCCATCCGCCTCAACAACAATTGAACCGTAAAGCGGAGTGAACAAGTCTTTTGGAGTAACTTTCTTGATTTTATCAAAACCAGCCGCAGTCGCACTAAATGGCAGATTGTCGATTTTTACACCGATTTTGTTTCCCATCGCCATTTTTGTAACCGCTTCCGCAATTCCACCGGCGCAAACCGGATACATCGCGGCGATTTTTTTCTGGGAATTCAGATCATAAAGATTATTTGAATTTTTCGTGAACACTTCAAAATTCGGCGCAAGCTCAGAAGAATATGGAACAGTAACAAGATAAACATTGTCGCCAGCCTTTTTAAAAGAACCGCTTGTAACATTCTTCACATCATCGCTTGTAACAGCAAATGAAACTAGCGTATGCGGAACATTCAATTCCTCAAAAGTTCCAGACATTGAATCTTTTCCACCAATCGAAGCAGTTCCCATCGCGTTTTGCGCATCAATAGAACCAAGAAGAGCCGCCGCCGGATAACCCCAAGTTTTTTCGCTTACAGCACGGCCAAAGAATTCCTGGAACGAAAGACGACAATCAACAGGTTTTCCGCCCATACAAGCAATTTTCGCCAAAGAAGAAAGAACCGCCGTCTGCGCACCATGCCAAGGCGACCATTCGCCAACACGAGGGTCATAGCCAAAAGCCATCATGCTTACAGTAGAAGTTTCAAGCGGAGTAACAACAGGAATTTTCGCAACCATTCCAGCTTCCGGCGTACTCTGATATTTTCCGCCATAAGGGAACAACACAGTTGAAGAGCCGATTGAACCATCAAAACGCTCGCCCAATCCACGCTGAGAACAACAAGCCAAATCACTGATATTTTTCATCCAGGCGTTCTTAAGCGCGGTTTCGCCACCAATAGACTCACGCTTAGAAAGCTCTTCCTTTACAGAATCCAACGCATTTACAAGCGGAGAATCTTTCTGAGCAGCAGGACTTTCAATCAGCGCAACCGCCTCATGATGTGCCCCCGCCGCATCCAAAAATTCACGACCAAGATTTACAATAGTTTTGCCGCGCCAGTTAATCACAAGGCGATTCGTATCCGTAACATCAGCAACTTTTACCGCCTGAAGATTTTCTTTTGCAGCCGCATCAATAAATTTTTCAGCATCTTTAGCGCGCACAACAACCGCCATTCGTTCCTGCGACTCAGAAATCGCAAGTTCCGTCCCGTTCAAACCTTCATACTTTTTAGGAACCTTATCCAAATCAATATCAAGACCAGGCGCAAGCTCGCCAATCGCAACAGAAACACCGCCAGCACCAAAGTCATTGCAGCGGCGAATCATCAGGCTGACATCTTTATTTCTGAACAGACGCTGAATTTTTCTTTCCTCAACAGCGTTTCCTTTCTGAACTTCAGCAGCCGCCGTAGAAACAGATTTTTCAGTATGAACTTTAGAAGAACCAGTCGCGCCACCAATACCATCACGGCCAGTTCCGCCGCCAACAAGAATAACAACATCGCCCGGCTCAGGACGCTCGCGCATAACAGTATCAACAGGATCCGCCGCAACAACCGCGCCAAGCTCCATTCGTTTTGCCAAATAACCAGGATGATAAAGTTCCGTAACCTGACCAGTAGTCAATCCAATCTGGTTTCCATAAGAACTGAATCCCTGCGCAGCCTCGCGGCAAATCTTAACCTGCGGAAGCTTGCCTTTTCTTGTCGCACTTAAAGGAACAGTCGGATCCGCCGCCCCGGTAACACGCATAGACTGATAAACCCACGAACGCCCAGAAAGCGGATCGCGGATTGCACCACCAATACAAGTGGCCGCCCCACCAAAAGGCTCAATTTCTGTCGGATGGTTATGAGTTTCGTTTTTAAACATCAAAAGCCAAGTCTCTTTTTTGTCGCAGGCATTTCCATCGCTGTCATGAGTATAATGAACATCAATATAAATCGAGCAGGCATTATTTTCTTCGCTTACTTCAAGATTATCAAGTTTTCCATGCTTCTTAAGATATTTTATGCCGATAACAGCCATATCCATAAGGCAAACAGGCTTGTCAGTGCGCCCAGCATACATCTCAGTGCGCATCTCAGTGTAATTCTGCAAAGACTTCTTGAACAAATCCGCATACGGACCGTCCTCAACCTTAATATCCTTAAGTTCAGTCAAAAAAGTTGTGTGGCGGCAGTGGTCAGACCAGTAAGTATCCAAAACCCTGATTTCAGTTTCGGTCGGGTCGCGCTTTTCCCCAACAAAGTAACTCTGCAGAAATTTAATATCCGCAAAATCCATTGCAAGACCCATCTTTTTGCGGTAATCTTCCAACGCCTTGTCGTTCCAGCCAATAAAACCATCCACAACAGGAATATCGCCCGGCACATCAGATTTTATCTCCAACGTCTCAGGAATCTTTTCATCATCAGTCAGACGGCTGTCAACCGGATTAATCAAATAATTTTCAATCTTCTTAACATCATCAGCAGAAATTTTTCCGCTCAAAATAACCATTTTTGCACAACGAACACGCGGAGCTTCCTTCAAAACCGGCACAGAAGAAGCCATTCCAGCCCTAAGCAAATTCAAGCACTGTTCCGCGCTGTCCGCACGCTGATCATACTGTCCCGGCAAATATTCCCAAACAATAACAGTATCACCATCAGCAACATCAACCTTGTCATAATAAACAAAATCACTCTGCGGTTCGCTAAAAATTCTAGTAGCGGCAGCCTTACCAACAGCCTCGCCAATATTTTCAACATCATAGCGGTTAATATAACGAACTCCAGTCACACCAGAAATTCCCAAAAAATTATTAATCTGCGACAAATAACTTTCAGCCTCGTTAGCAAAACCAGGCTTTCTTTCTACATATAAACGAAACATAAATTACATTATAAAGATATTCAAACGCCCTTTCAACGCACAATTCCAACAACTTTTTTCTTTCTTTGGGCGCAAAATACCACCGCAACGGGCGTTCCGCGGTTTCGTAACCTCATTGCGGCAAAAAAAACGACATTTTTCACAAAAACAAAAAAAAAGCAGACAAAAAAAGTTCTTCGCTCAAAAAACAAAAATTTCCGAAAACGTTTTTCTTGCCACAACCGCCTTCGGCGGCCGCTCCATACCCGCGCAAGTTTCCCACCGCGCACCGCCGCGCCTACTATTTAAAACGCAAAATGCGGCTTCGTAAAAGCCGCACTTACAAAAATACAAAAAAAATGCCAGCAGGTAAAAATCCGCCAGCATCTTCAATTTATAAAATATCTCCAGCTTTTCCCACATCCGCAGAAAAAAAACTAGTTTTACTCACCTATCCGCGGGCACGGATGCCCGCGCTCACCGGAGCAAGAAATCCAACAGGATTTCTCGTAGTAAGGAAGATACAGGAAGTATTTTCTCTTGCATCAGCAAAAAAAACTAATCCCTCTCAATCAACCGCGGGCACGGATGCCCGCACTCAGCCGAGCGAGAAATCCGACAGGATTTCTCGTAAGTAAAAAAATGCAAGGATGCATTTTTTTACGGATTTACCGTAGTCTTATATGCAGTTGTAATCTTTCCGTCAGCACCTTTTACAAACTGAATCATAACCGCAGACTTTACAGGATTTCGTTTTTCATCAAAAGTAATGTGTCCTGTAACATAGTTACCATCAGTCTTTTCAAGCGCATCACGAACTTTTTCAACATCCAAAGTTCCAGCCGCCTCAATAGCATCCTTCAACATATAAACAGAATCATAACCAAGAACCGCAAAAGAATTTGGAGCCTTGTTATATTTTGCCTTAAATGCCTTTACAAGATTCTGAACAGCAGGTTCTGTAGAATCTTCCGCATAGTGGTTTGAATAATATCCGTTCAAAACCTCATCACCAGCATTTGCTGTAAGTCCATCCCAACCGTCAGCACCAACAATCGGAGTATTGATTCCCTGAGCTCTAAGCTGTTTTGCAATCAAAGCAACAGTTCCATAATAATCAGGCAAATAAACTACATCAGGCTTAGCGTTTTTGATTTTTGTAAGCTGGGCATTAAAATCCTTGTCTCCAGTTGAATAAGATTCAAGAGCAACAACTTCACCACCGTTAGCCTTAAAAGAAATCTGGAAGTTTTCAGAAAGACCAACAGAATAATCGTTTCCGCTATCATAAAGAACAGCAGCACGCTTTGCCTTCAAATTTTCAGCAGCAAATTTTCCACCAACAGTTCCCTGGAATGGGTCAATAAAACAAGCGCGGAAAATATAATTTCCAGCATCTGTAATCGCAGGCGATGTGGCAGCAGGAGCAATCTGAATAACCTTGCTAGCCTGAGCCAAAGTTGTAATAGCCTGTGTACAACCACTAGTCAAAGAACCAATAACATATTTTACGCCATCTTTTGTAATAAGCTTTTTGAAAGCATTTACAGTTTTATCCGGAGAACCTTCATCATCCTCGCAGATAAATTCAACTTTCTTTCCAGCAATTCCACCAGCAGCATTAATTTCTTCAACAGCAAGATCAATGCCGTTTTTGCATTCAACACCATATACAGCAACGCTTCCAGAAAGAGGCGCAACTCCACCAATTTTTACAGTATCGCCAGATGTTTTAGAGCAACTTGCCAAAGCAAAAGCCATTACAGCAAGACCAGCAAATCCAACAAACTTTTTCATATTTTCCTCCGAAAATGAAAAATATTTTTTTATAATAATAATTTATTTCAAATTCTTATGGAAGAGCCTTTAGAAAACAAAAAAGTTATTTTATCTCAATTGGAATTTATAAGAAAATTAAAAAAGACAAAAAAAACGACAGCCGCCTGGACTGCCGTTTGTTATCGCTCGAGCACTATTTAGAATAGTATTCGATTACAAGATTTTCCTTTACATCAACTGGAATTTCAGCACGAAGTGGCAAGCGACTAAACTTAGCACTAAAGCCGTCTACATTTTTTTCAATATATTCAAGTTTTCCAGCTTTATCTTCAAGGAAGATTGCTTTTAACGCACCTGACTTCTGAGCTTTTTCACTCAAAGCGATTGTCTGTCCAACTTTTACAGAGAAAGAAGGAATATTAACTTTCTTTCCATCAACAGTAAAGTGTCCATGACTAACCATCTGGCGAGCCTGACGAATAGACTTAGCAAAACCAGCACGGTATACAAGATTATCAAGACGACGTTCCAAAAGGATGAGCAATTCGTCACCAGTATTACCAGTAGCACGAGCCGCTGCCTCGAAATATCTTCTCATCTGTTTTTCAAGGATTCCGTAATATGCCTTTACCTTCTGTTTTTCAATCAACTGAAGACCATATTCTGAAACCTTCTTTTTTTTAGCAAAAGCAGGGGAATTTGCTCTTTCCAGTGCTTTAGGGTGTCCACATACGTTTACACCAAGTCTTCTACATTCTTTAAAACGAGGACTTCTTCTAGTAGCCATTTTATGCTCCTATTTAATTTTTTACTCTGCAGCTGGTGCAGGAGTTTCAGCAGCAGGTGCCGCCTTTGCCGCAGCCTTAGCAGCAGCTCTTTCTTTATTCTTCAAAGTAGCATTGCATACTTTGCAGATATTTAAAGTCTGTCCGTCAACTTCTTTTTCATAAAGACATTTTACATCTGTCTTCTTACAGATAGGGCAAGTAGCTCTTCCGTGTGCTGGAAGTGAACGGATACCAGTTCCACGATGGTTCTTAGACATTTCCTACTCCTTATCTGCATCTTCTGCCTTAGGTTCAGCAGCTTTCTTTGCAGTTGTTTTCTTAGCTGCAGTTGTTTTCTTTGCAGCAGGCTTTTTTGCAGGTGCTTTCTTTTCATCAGCAGATTTTGCAGCTTTTTTCGCCTTAGACTCAGTTTTTTCTTCTTTAGCATCAGTATCAAGCTTATAATCTACAAGTTCAAGAATAACCATATCAGCGGCATCACCCTGTCGGAAACCTATTTTAAGAACACGAGTATAACCACCGTTGCGATCTTTCATTCTAGGACCGATTTCAGTAAAAAGTTTATTCAAAATCTTTTCATCTGCAATAAATTTTGCAGCTTCACGACGATTGTGAACTGAATCAATTTTGCTTCTAGTAATTAATTTTTCAGCAGCCTTACGAACTTCCAATGCCTTAGCTTTTGTAGTAGTAATACGTTCAAATCTAAAGAGTGAAGTTACCATGTTGCGTGACATTGCACGGCGGTGTGCTGTTGTGCGCGAAAGCGGATTAAAACCATTTCTATGATTCATCTGTTTCTTCCTTCTGCTTTGTTAAATTTGCAGCATTCTTCAGATGACTATAGTCAGTCATACCAAGAGTCAAGCCCCATTCCTGAAGTTTTTCTTTGATTTCTGTAAGACTCTTCTTACCAAAGTTTCGAGTCTTTGCAATATCATCTTCTGTCTTTTTAGTTAATTCACCAATAGTGCGAATATTTGCGTTTTTAAGACAATTTGAAGAACGAACAGAAAGTTCCAACTCTTCTACAGGAGTATTAAGAATTTCTTTTATTCTTGCATCATCTTCACTATCTTCATCACTACTAGCGACATCACTGTCATTAAAGTTTACAAAAATTGAAAAATGATCTTTTGCAATTTTTGCAGCTTCTGCCAATGCATCTTCAGGTGCAATTGTTCCATCTGTCCAAATTTCAAGAACAAGCTTATCGTAATCATTTCGCTGTCCTACGCGGCAAGGTTCAATAGAATACTTTACCTTTGGAACAGGAGTAAAGATTGCATCCATAGGAAGTGTACCAACAACTTCAATGTAATGTTCGTTCACTTCAGCCGGAACATATCCGCGACCAAGATCAACCTGCATTTCAATATCAAGGTGACAACCTTCCATCATTGTAAAGACAAGCATATCTTTAGTCATAACTTCAAGCTGATTTTCCTTGGCAAGGTCATCGCTCTTTACAACACCAGGACCTTTAAATTCATAAAGGATAGTGTCCTGTTCAACATCGTTAGGAAGGCGCAAACGAATCTGTTTAAGACTGTTGATGATTTCCAATGTATCTTCAGAAACATTCGGAATTGCCTCAAATTCGCTGGAAATTACGTGCGGCACACCATCAGCATCATAAGAAGTGATACGGATAGATGTGATGGCGTAACCCTGAATTGATGAAAGCAACACGCGGCGCAAAGTATTTCCTACTGTTGTACCAAATCCTGTTTCAAAAGGATAAGCTGTGAACTTACCATAATTCGGATTAGTCTCAAGATGCTCAAAAGTGATACCTTTTGGTTTCTTAAAACCTTTAAGCAGATTTTTGCGAGCCATCAGAACTCCTCTTGAGGTTGAAAAACTCAACCCCCCAATTTACATCAGACAAACCAGAATTCTCTGGCTTATAACTTCGTTTAGACATCTCTGTCAAAACAGTCTGCCACTGACATCCGGCAGACAGGATTACTATCTTTCAGTTTCCGTTACATACGGCGAGTTTTGCGAGGTCGGCATCCGTTATGTGGAATTGGAGTAATATCATGGATAGATTTTACTCTTAATCCCATTGCACCAAGAGAACGGATAGCATTTTCGCGTCCCATTCCAGGTCCTTTTACATAAACGTGAACTTCTCGCAAACCGTAGCTTACTGCCTTCTGAACAGCTGTTTCTGCAACTGACTGAGCAGCAAATGGAGTAGATTTCTTTGCTCCACGGAAACCAAGACCGCCTGATGATGCCCAAGACAAAGCATTACCATTCAAGTCTGTAATTGTAACGATAGTATTATTAAACGTTGCCTGAATGTAAACATTACCTTCGTAAACGCTTTTCTTTTCCTTTCGTTTTTTAGCTGTAGCCATTAGTTTCCTCCGCCTTACTTCTTCTTGTTAGCAACAGTCTTCTTCTTACCTTTGCGGGTACGAGAATTTGTGCGAGTTCTCTGACCACGAACTGGAAGACCCTTCTTGTGTCTAAGACCGCGGTAACAGCCAATATCAATAAGGCGTTTAAGGTTAAGACCGATTTCTGAACGAAGACGACCTTCTACCTTGTAGTTCTTATCCAGAATATCACGAATCTTTGCAATTTCATCCTGAGTAAGATCGTTAGCCATTTTTGCTGGATCAATCTTAGCTTCTTCAAGGATTTTTTTTGCCAAAGAATTTCCGATACCATAAATATAAGTTAAAGCAATACTTATGTGTTTATTTGGGATATCAACTCCCGATATTCGAGCCATCTGTTACTCCTTAGCCCTGTCTCTGCTTGTGTTTTGGGTTTGAACAAATGATACGGATAATTCCGTTTCTTTTGATTACCTTACACTTATCACAGATAGGTTTTACACTGGTTCGTACTTTCATAAAGACCCCCTGAGAATAAACATTCTCACCGAATCTTAGCACCTCGCAATGAGAGACAATTCGGTGAAAAATAATATAACATATATTCTCAATCTTTTTCTACTACTTAGAGCACGATTTTCTAAACTTTTCTAAAGATTTCGTGATCTAATCTTACCTTTCTTTGTCAGTCCATCCTGATGATGCATTTTCAAAAGGGCTTCAACCTGACTCATAGTATCCAAATCAACACCTACCATAATGATAAGTGAAGTACCACCCATCAGCATTGCAACTGACTGCGGGAAATTGAACAATCTCTGAATCACAGACGGAATGATGGCAATAAATGCCAAGAACAAAGAACCCGGCAAAATAAGTCGGTTCAATATTTTATTAAGGTATTCTTCTGTTTTATCAGTGCTTACACCTGGAATAGAACCGCCATTCTCTCGAATATTTTTTGCAATTTCAACAGGATTCAAAGTTACCTGTGTATAGAAATATGCAAAGAAAACAATAAGAATGACCAACAAAACATTGTACCAGAGACCGTTTGGTGTCAAGATATTCGAAAGGCGACTTATCCACCTAGCAGATTCCTGGTTATTTCCCAAAGTAGAAACGATCTGCAACGGCAATGTAAGAAGAGAAGAAGCGAAAATCAACGGAATAACGTTAGACGGATTTACTTTGAAAGGAATATAAGTGTTTTGACCACCGTACATTTTTCTTCCAACAACCCGCTTTGCGTAATGAACCGGAATTTTTCTTTCGCCAGATTCTTCAAAAATTACCAAAGCAATAATAGCAACAAACATTACAAGCACTACAATAACGAAAACCAACTGGATTTCGCCAGCAGCAACTTTTCGTACAAGCTCAGCAATCGCATTCGGAAGACGAGCAACGATACCGGCAAAAATCATCATAGAGATACCATTACCGATACCATTAGCTGTAATCTGATCGCCAAGCCATACAGTAACCATAGATCCTGTAGTTACTGTAAGGATAGCCAAAAGATTGAACTTCAAAAGTGAGCTGAACACAATACATCCAGGAATTGAGCGCGCATAAACTGTAACTGCATAAGACTGAAGCAGACATACAAATACTGTACCGATTCTTGTCCATGCAGCCATTTTACGCTGACCACCGTCTTCCTGAATGGCTCGTTTCATGCTTGGGAAAATAATCACAGCAAGCTGCAAAATAATCTGTGTAGAAATGTATGGCATTACTCCCAACATAAAAATTGAGAAATTTGAGAAAGCACCACCTACAAAGAAGTCCATATAACTAGCAAATGCATTCTTGTTCTGAGCAGCAAGATTGTTGAAATAATCAAACAAAACTGTCGCATCAATACCAGGAATTGTAAGTACACTTCCCAAACGGAAAATTGCCAAAATTAAGAATGTAAAGAGCAATCGTACACGGATTTCCTTTACTCTAAACATATTTACTACTGGATTGCTTGCCATGTTCTACTCCGACACCTATTTAGATTCTTCAGCAGCAACAGCTTTTACACTGCCACCAGCCTTTTCAATTTTAGCCTTAGCAGACTCAGAAACTTTATCTACATCAATAGTAAGCTTCTTTGTGATTTCACCGTTGCCAAGAATCTTAACAAGCGGAACTGCTTTTGCCGAAATGAATCCTTTTGCTGCAAGAGTCTCTTTGTTTACTGTTTCACCATCTGCAAATTTTGCATCAAGGATTCCAACATTAATACAAACAAATTCTTTCTTAAAAGGATAATTTGAGAATCCGCGTCTAGCAACACGTCTGTAAAGCGGCATCTGACCACCTTCAAATCCTACATAAGGAACTGAAGAACCAGAACGTGACTGCTGACCTTTATTACCTTTACCAGCTGTTGTACCAAGCCCAGAAGATGAACCGCGTCCAACACGCTTTGGCTTTTTATTTGCACCTTTTGGTGCGCTAAGTACTGGATTGTATTCAGACATTATTCTGCCTCCTCTACTTTTACAAGATGAGCAACAGAAGCGATCATTCCACGAACTGCAGCATTATCGTCCTGTACTACAGAAGAGTTAATCTTCTTCAATCCAAGGCTGCGAACTGTGGCAACTTTAGCAGGTTTCTGTCCGATTGTACTTCTTACAAGTGTAATCTTTAACTGTTTAGCCTTTGCCATAATTAACCCCACAACTCGTCAAGTGTTTTACCACGAGCAGCGGCAACAGATTTTGCATCCATAAGATTTTCAATAGCATTAAATGTTGCGCGTACTACATTCACAGATGAACTTGAACCCAATGATTTTGAAATAACATCTGTAATTCCAACTGCATCCATTACTGAACGAACAGCACCACCAGCTTTAATACCTGTACCGGCACAAGCAGGCTTAAGGAGAACAGAAGAACTCTTGTATTTTCCAATAATTTCATGTGGTAAAGTACCATTTTTCATTGACATTGTAACAAGATTTCTCTTGGCATGTTCAATGCTCTTTTTAATAGCCTCAGATACATCATTAGCTTTACCAAATCCGTATCCTACGCGACCTTTTTGATCACCAACAACAGTAAGTGCAGAGAAAGACATTCGGCGTCCACCTTTTACAGTCTTTGCAGTTCTGTTAAGAGTTACAAGTTTTTCAACAAACTCTTTTGGTTCTTTATCAAAATTCTTGCGTTCCATTTTAACTCCTAGAACTCAATTCCAGCACTACGAGTGCCGTCTGCAAGGGCTTTTACAACGCCGTGGTAAAGGTAACCATTGCGGTCAAAAACTACCTTTGTAATTTTTTTATCCTTAAGGCGTGCACCAAAAGCTTCACCAAGTTTCTTAGCTCCGTCAATATTTGGCTTAAGAGCTTCGAATTCTTTTTCTAGTGTAGAAATTGAAGCGAGTGTCGTTCCCTCGTCATCATTAATAACCTGAACAGAAAGGTTCTTGTTGGAACGAGTTACAGTCATACGCGGACGATCTGCTGTTCCATACACAGTCTTACGAATGTGAACTTTTCTGTGAAGGCGCTTTCTGTCTTTATCATTAAGTTTCTTAAACATAGCGGCCTACCTTATTTTACACCAGTCTTACCAACTTTGCGTCGGATAACTTCATTATCGTAACGAATACCTTTTCCCTTATAAGGTTCAGGCATTCTGAGCTTACGAATCTGAGCACTAAATTCACCAACCAACTGCTTATCAATACCAGAAATAGAAACATTTCCGTTTGCATCTGCTGTTACAGTAAGACCTTCCGGGATTGTTACAAAGAAATCGTTTGAATATCCAAGGTTTAACATAAGAGTTTTACCCTGAATTTCAGCACGATAACCAACTCCAGTAATAACCAGTTTTTTAGTAAAACCTGTTGATACTCCGGTAACCATATTATGAATAAGATTTCTGTAAAGACCGTGGAATGCATTACCCTGTTTTGTTTCAGCTGCCTGAAGAACATCAACATTTCCGTCTTTTACTTCAACTTTAACATTGTTGCCGAATTCCTGTTTAAGTTCACCTTTTGGACCTTTTACAGTTACAATGCCATCAGCAACTGTAACTGTAACTCCAGCTGGAATAGCTACAGGAAGCTTACCAATTTTTGACATTTCTTCCTCCTATTACCAGATAGAGCAGATCAATTCACCACCAACCTGCTTTTCAGTTGCTTTCTTGCCAGTTGTAATACCAGCAGAAGTTGAAACAATGATTGTACCGTATCCGTTGAATACGCGTGGCAAATCTTTATAACCAGAATAAACACGACGTCCAGGTGTTGAGATTTTCTTAGCACCGTGGATTACAGGATTATTGCTGTCATCATATTTCAAGATAATACGGATAACAGAATGTCCGTCTTCCTGAACCTTCTTAAAATTCTTGATATATCCTTCTGTCTTCATAATCTTTACGATTTCAAGCTTAAGCTTTGAAGCAGGAATATCTACTTTTTCGTGGCGGGCATTAGCCGCATTGCGAACCTTAGTGAGCATGTCTGCTACTGGATCTGATGCACTCATTTCTATTCTCCTACCACTCTACCAAGATGATTTTGTGACGCCTGGAAGAAGGCCTTCACTTGCTAATTTGCGGAAACAAAGACGACACATCTTATACTTTCGCAAATATCCACGTGGACGTCCGCAAATCTGACAGCGATTGTACTGTCTAGTTTCATACTTCTGTTTGCGAGCGGCTTTTATAATCAATGATTTCTTAGCCATGTATCCCTCACTCTACTTACGGAATGGCATATTGAATTTGGCAAGCAAAGCTTTTGCTTCTGCATCAGTCTTTGCACTTGTTACGAACGTAATATTCATACCAGCAACCTTTGTGATTTTATCAAAATCGATTTCTGGGAAAATCAACTGTTCAGTAATACCAACTGAGAAGTTTCCGCGTCCATCAAAGCCAGTTGCCTTGATACCACGGAAATCCTTAATTCGCGGGAATGCAACGTTAATAAGGCGATCCAAGAATTCATACATAATTGCACCGCGCAATGTAACCATTGCTCCTACTTCATTACCCTCACGCAATTTAAAGTTAGCGATACTCTTTTTTGCTCTAGTCTTAACAGCTTTCTGACCTGTAATCTGTGTCAAGTCAGTAACTGCGGCATCAAGGAGTTTCTTATTTGTGAGAGCCTCACCAACACCCATACTTACAACAATTTTCTTCAATACAGGAATCTGCATTGGAGTTGTGTAATTGAACTCTTTTACAAGTGCTGGAGCGATTTCGTCTTTATAGACTTTCTTAAGCCGAGGTACGTAATTAGCCATTACAGTGTTTCTCCACATTTACGGCAAACGCGGACTTTTTTGTCCCCGTTCAATTTATAGCCAACTTTTACAGGACGACCGCATTTTTTGCAAACAATACCAACATTTGAAATGTTAAGTGGTGCTTCAATTTCTACGATTCCACCCTGATCCTGCTGACTACGCTTTTTCATTGCCTTTTTAACAATATTAACACCAGATACGATTACTGCATCTTTTTTAGAAAGAATACGAACAACAGTTCCACGCTTTCCTTTATCTTTACCTGCAATAACTTCTACAGTGTCATCTTTACGGATCTTAAATTTCTTTTCCATAACCATAACCCCTTAAAGTACCTCTGGAGCCAAAGATACGATTTTCATGAAATCCATATCACGAAGCTCACGAGCTACAGGTCCAAAGATGCGCTTTCCTTTTGGATTCTTATTTTCATCAACGATTACGCAAGCGTTATCATCAAAACGAATATAAGTTCCATCAGGACGACGGTATTCCTTTGCTTGTCTTACAATTACAGCTTTCTGAACAGCACCCTTTTTGATTGTGGATGTTGGGATAGCATCTTTAATTGCAACAACAACAATATCGCCAATTCCGGCATAACGGCGGTGTGTTCCGCCAAGCACTTTGATACACTGAGCAATCTTAGCACCGGAGTTATCAGCAACTGTCATACATGACTGCATCTGAATCATAACTTTTTACTCCTTATACCTTATTTAGCACGTTCTACAATTTCTACAAGACGCCAAGCCTTATCTTTGCTAAGCGGTCTGCATTCCACGATTCGAACTGTATCACCAATGTGAGCATCGTTCTTTTCATCATGGGCCATATACTTCTTTGAGCGAGTAACATATTTCTTGTAAAGACGGTCCATCTTCTTTGTTGTTACTGTTACTACGATAGTCTTATCCATCTTATCGCTTGTAACAAGACCAACAAATTCACGTTTTTTTGCTGTCTCTACAGTCTGAACAGTATTTTCTGCCACGGTTCAGCTCCTACTTATTTTCTTCAGCAGTTTTTTTCTGCTGAATGAAAGTATTCAAACGTGCAATTTCTCGACGCATTGTACGTTTCTGCATTGGATTATCTACATGAGAAACAACCATCTTGAAACGGAGATCCATGTACTTTTTCTTAAGCTCATCACGTTTTGCAACAAGTTCAGAATAAGATAATTCTTTATCTGTCTTTTTCTTTGATTCAGCCATCTTATTCCTCCTTAGTCCTGTGTAGGCTTAAATGCGACTCTTGTTGTAATTGGAAGTTTATCACCAGCAAGCTCAAGAGCTTTCTGAGCAAGCTTCTGATCAACACCACCAACTTCAAACAAAATCATTCCAGGTTTGATAACGGCAGCCCATGATTCAGGAGCACCCTTACCCTTACCCATTCGAACTTCAGCAGGTTTCTTAGAAATCGGTTTATCAGGGAAAACACGAATCCAAACCTGTCCCTTACGGTCAAGTGTACGGTTGATAGCAACACGAGCTGCTTCAATTACACGAGCACTCAACCAAGTAGGTTCCATTGCAACAAGAGCAATGTTACCGAAGTCAATAAAATTGTCGCGTGTAGCATTTCCTTTTTCTCTACCACGCTGCACCTTTCGGTGTATAACTCTTTTAGGACTTAATGGCATAACCTAGCTCCTTTCCTTAGCAGAAGGTTCTGATTTCTCAGCCTTATCTGCCGCTGGACGCTGAGAACGTTCACGACGAGGTTTGCGAACAAGCTGACCTGCATCTTCGTTCTGTTCAACACCATAGTTCATTCCGTTATAAACCCATACTTTTACACCGATTTTTCCGTATGCTGTATGAGCTTCGTATGTACTATAGTCAATGTCAGCACGAAGAGTGTGAAGTGGAACGCGTCCTTCTTTATGCTCTTCAGTTCTTGTCATTTCAGCACCGCCAAGACGACCTGAAAGACGAATCTTAATACCCTGAGCACCAGCTCTCATAGCATTGCTTACAGCCTGTTTCAAAGCCTTGCGGAATGAACCATGACCAGCAAGCTGACGACCAACATTCTGAGCAATCAAACTTGCATTCACATCTGCACGTTTAACTTCCTTAATCTTGATCTGAACTTTCTTTGTAAGCTGTGCCTGAATATCAGCACTAATCTTTTCGATTGTTGCACCCTTAACACCGATGATAACACCAGGTCGAGCAGTGTGAATTACGATTGTAACACGCTGTGGGTGACGGATAATTTCAATTTCAGCAATGTCTGCGTTTTTACATTCAGGAAGATCCATAACCATTTTTCTAAGTTTTACATCTTCAAGAACCAAGTCTGCATAATCACGGAAATCTGCATACCAACGTGACTGCCATGTTTTGTTTACGCCTAAACGCAAACCGATTGGACTAACTTTCTGACCCACTTTATTCCCCCGCCTTCTCGTCAACGATGACGGTAATATGACACATACGCTTCAAAAGCTGATCTGCACGACCACGCGCACGGAACCAAACTCTTTTAAGTCTTGGACCTTCGTCAATTCTTATTTCTTTTACGTATAGCATATCTTCATTAAGCTTATTGTTCAAATTCAGCGCATTTGCAATTGCTGATTTCAAAGTTGCGTTAATAAGACCCGCACCTTTCTGTGGCATATTCTCAAGAATTGCCAACGCCTTTGTTACAGGTTTCTGGTTAACAAGCTTTGCAACTGGACGAACCTTAGTTGGAGAAGCAATAAGGAACTTTGAAGTGGCTACATAACCTTTCTTTTCAGCCATAATATCCACCTTTATTTTGCCGAAGCAGTTTTATCTGTACCACCATGGCCTTTGAAAGTACGTGTAGGAGCAAACTCGCCGAGTTTATGACCAACGAGGTTTTCTGTAACGTATACAGGAATCCATGATTTACCATTATAAACAGAAATAGTATTTCCTACCATTTCAGGTATGATTGTAGAGCAGCGAGAATATGTTTTTATCATCTTCTTCTCTGCTTCTTTGTTCATTGCTGAAACCTTTTTGTAAAGTGATTTTTCTACAAAAGGTCCTTTTTTAACAGATCTTGACACCGTTATCTCCTATGCGACTACTTTTTGCGACGTGAAACAATAAAATTGTTAGACGGCTTTCTCTTGTTACGAGTTTTGTAACCCTTACAAGGCTGTCCCCAAGGAGTAACAGGGTTACGACCTTTACCAGCACCTTCACCACCACCAAGCGGGTGATCTACTGGGTTCATAGCCATACCACGAACTGTAGGACGAATACCAAGCCAGCGTTTGTGTCCGGCTTTTCCAAGCTGCACGTTCATGTGCTCTTCGTTTCCTACAACACCAATAGTAGCATAACAGCGACCATTGATTTTGCGCATTTCTCCAGAAGGGAGACGAACGATTACATAAGCATCTTCACGACCAGCAATCATTGCACTTGCACCAGCAGAACGAACCAACTGACCACCCTGACCAAGAGTCAATTCAATGTTATGAATTGTAAATCCGACCGGAATGTTATCAAGCGGAAGAGCGTTTCCTACTGTTGGAGTTGCATTTTCACCAGACATAATTTTCTGTTCAAGCTGCAATCCTTTAGGCGCAATAATATAACGTTTATCACCGTCAGCATAATAAATCAAAGCAATGTTAGCACTTCTGTTTGGATCATACTCAATAGTTTTTACTGTTCCAGGAATTCCGTGCTTTTCTCGTTTGAAATCAATCTCACGATAACGTCTTTTGTGTCCGCCGCCCTGATGACGTACAGAAATACGACCACCCTGACCACGACCACCATTAGACTTTTTACCTGACACCAAAGTTTTTTCGGGTCTATCGGTTGTCAGTTCTTCTCTAATCAGGTCAACGCGTCCGCGTGTACCTGGAGTCATTGGCTTAAATACCTTAAGAGCCATTTTAGTTCCCCTTAGTTATTGTAATTATACACCTTCAAAAACTGCGATTGATTCACCAGCAGCTACGCGTACAATTGCTTTCTTGTATGAGCTTGTGCGACCAGGTCTACCACGAAGTCTTTTTATTTTGCCCATAACATTGATAGTTGTGCAGTCAACAACTTTTACATTGAAAAGTTTTGCTACAGCTTCTTTGATTTCTGTTTTTGTTGCAGATGGCACTACTTTGAAGACATATTTATTCTGTCCGCGAAGATCATTTGCCTTTTCTGAAACAATAGGCTCAATAAGAATATCAGAATAATTCATTATTTAGCCTCCTTATCTTCAGCATAAAAATCTGAAAGATTTTTAACAGCAGATTCAAGAACTACAACTTTGCGTGCATAGAACAAATCATGTGCTCTAAGACGGTTGAAAGCCAAGAAAGAAACATTTGGAAGATTTTTTCCAGAACGTTTAATCATTGCATCGTCATCTTTAAGCACGATTACAGTTCTTTCATCTTTAATAAAGTTGCCAAGAATCTTTGCAAGATCCTTTGTTTTACCGCTTTCAACAGTAAAATCTTCAACTACTGTAAATCTATCACTCTGAGCCTGCATACTAAGAATTGATTTAATAGCAAGACGTTTTGCTTTTTTAGGCATTGAATAGCTATAATCACGTGGTTTAGGTCCAAAAATTGTACCACCGCCAACCATAAGTGGAGATTTTTTATCACCACGGCGGGCATTACCAGTTCCCTTCTGTTTATAAGGCTTAGCATTGCTACCATGAACTTCTGCACGAGTTTTTGTACAAGCTGTACCAACGCGCATATTTGCAAGTTCATTTGTAATAGCATAGTAAATAACATCATCATTTACTGGAAGACCGAATACTTTATCATCAAGAGTGATTGTACGCAGTTCTTTTCCAGAAGTTGAATATACTTTCTTTTCCATATCCTAATCTCCTAGTTCTTCTTTACTGCGGACTTCACGATGAGTGTGCAGTCTTTTACACCCGGTACAGCACCACGAACCAAAATAATATTCAGTTCTGGATCAACCTTAACAATTTTGAGATTCTGTACAGTAATCTTCTTGAATCCCATGTGTCCCGGCATTTTGATATTTTTAAAACAGTGTCCAGGAGTTGTACAAGCACCTGTACCACCAGCTTCTCGATGGAATTTAGAACCGTGAGTAGCGCGTCCACCATGGAAGCCCCATCTCTTCATAACGCCCTGAAATCCCTTACCTTTTGATGTGGCAGTTACATCCAAGAAACGTGTTCCTTCGAACAACTCCAATCCAACAGAATCGCCAACTTTTACTTCTGATTCAAAGTCGCGGAATTCTTTCAATGTACGTTTCGGAGAAACGTTTTCTGGGAAAATGCCTGCGTATGCTTTGTTTGCCTTGTTAGCCTTCATATCGTCTACACCAAGAACAACAGCATCGTATCCGCATGTTTCCTTTGTTTTTGTAGCAATAACAGTGTTTGGATCAACGCGGATCACAGTAACAGGTGTTAAGTTACCGGCTTCGTCGAATACCTGTGTCATTCCTACTTTTTTTGCAATCAGACCTTTCATTCTGATATCTCCTAAGTGGACTTTCGTCCTTTTGTTTGATTGGCCGCCAACCCAGATCCGGAGGGTCCGTACCTAAAATTTAACAGTACAAACTACTGTTTGATTTCTACAGCAACGCCTGCAGGAAGCTCAAGCTTCATCAATGATTCCATTACATCAGTTGATGGATTCAATATGTCAATAAGACGTTTGTGAGTTCTCATCTCGAACTGTTCACGTGACTTCTTATTTACGTGTGGTGAACGAAGAACTGTCACCTTATTGATTCTTGTCGGAAGTGGAATAGGTCCAGAAACCTTTGCACCTGCCTTCTGAACAGCCTGCACGATAGCCTTAGCACTCTGATCGATCAGTTCAACATCAAATGCGCGAAGTCGAACACGAATCTTTCCATTAGCCATGAATTTAATCCTCCAAGGATAAACAGATGCCCAAAGAAATTTTCAAAGAAAACTTTCATTCAGGCATCTTTTTCCTTTAACTATTCGATAATCTTTGTAACCTGTCCAGAAGCGATTGTGTGACCGCCTTCACGGATAGCAAGTTTAAGACCTTCGTCCATAGCAACTGGATGGATAAGTTCACCAATAATCTTAACGTTATCACCTGGGTTTACCATTTCTACACCAGCACCAAGAGTTACAGTACCTGTAATATCTGTTGTGCGGAAGTAGAACTGTGGGCGGTAACCGTTGCGGAATGAAGAGTGACGTCCACCTTCTTCTTTTGTCAAAACGTAAAGCTGAGCTTCGAATTTTGTATGTGGGTGGATTGAACCTGGCTTTGCAAGAACCTGACCACGAACAACGTCTCTCTTTTCGATACCACGAAGAAGAATACCAACGTTATCACCTGGGATAGCCTGATCAAGTGTCTTCTGGAACATTTCGATACCAGTTACAGTTGTTGAAGCTGTCGGGTGGATACCTACGATTTCAGCAGGATCGTTCATGTTGATAACACCACGTTCTACACGTCCTGTTACTACAGTACCACGTCCAGAAATTGTGAAGATGTCTTCAATTGGCATCAAGAATGGCTTATCTTCATCGCGAACTGGATCATCGAACCATGTATCCATAGCTGTAAGCAATTCTTCAATACACTTTGTGTTTTCTGGATTTTCTGGTTCATTCAAAGCCTTGAATGCAGAGCCCTTGATGATTGGTGTATCAGCAGAGAATCCGTACTGCTGGATTGTATCTTTTACTTCTTCTTCAACAAGCATCAACATTTCTTCGTCGCCGTCGAGCTGGTCAACTTTGTTCAAGAAAACGATAATCTTTGGTACACCTACCTGGCGAGCAAGCAAAAGGTGTTCACGTGTCTGAGCCATAACACCGTCAGAAGCAGCGATTACAAGAATAGCACCGTCCATCTGAGCAGCACCAGTAATCATGTTCTTGATATAGTCAGCATGTCCTGGGCAGTCAATATGTGCATAGTGACGTTTGTCTGACTGATATTCCAAGTGACGTGTATTGATTGTAATACCACGTTCCTTTTCCTCTGGAGCGTTATCAATTTCATCATACTTAAGAGCATGGTCACCATACTTTTTTGCACAGTACTGTGTGATAGCTGCAGAAAGAGTAGTCTTACCATGGTCAACGTGACCAATAGTACCAACGTTCATGTGAGGTTTAGTTCTAACGAACTTCTCCTTTGCCATGTTTGTCTCCTTGTCGGCTCCTGTATTTTTCTCAGGCCGACATCTTTATTTTTTATGTGTTGCACTTTAAGCCAGAACACATTCAACAACAACAGTTATCAAATATGTTCGCAGACACACTTTATTTGCGTTTTGATGAGAATATTCAGTTTATGATTTAACGGACTAAAAAAGTATTTTACTTTCATGATATTCCATCGCTTTTTCGAAATATCCTGGTCTGTTACCACCAAACACCATCAAACGTCTAATTTTGACAACTGGTATGGAATTCAGAGCCTAATCTGTACCTCAGATCAGTTGAAACCCTGAAACGCATAAGTCATCTTTTCCGTATCAACGACACGGAACACATTTTAGGGTCGCATTTCTTGGAAACTGCAATTTGCAATTAGCTTTACAGAAACACCAGAGTTGCAACAAGCAACCCGCCAACTTTCAAAGAACCCTAGTTTCTACACTATTAGTGTAGTTTTTAATTTATACATTTTTTTTTAAATTATTTCAATACCTAAAATTAGATTATCATAAAAAAAAAGATGTTTCTTGCGAAACATCTTTTTACAAACAGAAGTTTTTAATCTACCATCTGAAATGAGCAAAAGCCTTGTTAGCTTCAGCCATCTTATGAACATCTTCCTTCTTTTTGAAAGCTGTACCAGTATTATTAAAAGCATCCATCAATTCAGAAGCCAATGTGTCAGCCATTCCGTGTCCTGAACGAGAACGAGCAGCACCGATAATCCAGCGCATAGCCAAAGCTTCGCGGCGAGATTCACGGATTTCCATTGGAACCTGATATGTAGCACCACCAACGCGGCGAGACTTTACCTCTACCATAGGTTTTACATTATCAACAGCCTTCAAGAATACTTCAAGAGGATCTTTATCTGTTTTTGTCTTAAGCTTATCCAACGCTTCATAAATGATTTTTGTACAGATTGATTTCTTTCCATCAAGCATCATGCGGCTGATAAACTTTGTGATAACTGTACTATTATATTTAACGTCTGGCATACATGGACGTTCGATTGATTTCTTATGTCTTCCCATCTTAGTCCTCCATTAAGCCTTTGGTCTTTTAGCACCGTACTTTGAACGGCCACGCTTGCGATCTTCAACACCAAGAGTATCTTTTGTACCGCGAATAATATGGTAACGTACACCAGGAAGATCCTTTACACGACCACCACGGATAAGAACTACTGAGTGTTCCTGAAGGTTATGACCAATACCAGGAATGTATGCAGTTACTTCAATACCATTTGACAAGCGAACACGGGCAACCTTTCTAAGAGCCGAGTTCGGTTTTTTTGGAGTTACAGTCATAACACGTGTACATACACCACGTTTCTGTGGACAAGACTCAAGTGCGGGAGACTTAGTTCTGTTAGCCACTGACTGACGTCCCTGACGAATTAATTGATTGATTGTAGGCATCGCCTATTCTCCTATATTTGTTCCGGCCAGCACTCCGGAAGATTTGACAAATAACAATCCTATAATGATAGGTTTATCAATTTTATTAAATTCGCAAAATGAATTCAATAGATTTTTTTTTGAATTTAATAAAATTATAAAAAAAAGCCGATGGAATTTATTCAAAACCATCGGCTCTAAAAAGAACCTGACGCGCTGCCAAAAATTAGCAACGCACTTTCAAAACCAGCTTTTCAACTGGCTATGAAAAATTAATCAGACTCTTCACTTTCAAAAACTGGCTCAATCGAACTGTTTTCTTCCTGTTCTTTTTCCAGTTTTCGTCGTTCAAGAATTTCTTCCATCTGAACATCAAGGTCTCTGTCGCTACCGTCAAACAATTTTACATTCTTGTAGTTTCTAATACCTGTACCGGCAGGAATCATATGACCGATTGCAACATTTTCCTTGATTCCGTGCAAACCATCTGTTGCTCCAGAAATCGCAGCGTTTGTAAGAACGCGTGTTGTCTCCTGGAATGATGCGGCAGAAATGAATGAGTCAACATTCAACGCGGCTTTTGTGATACCCTGATACATCGGGCGGGCAACTGCCGGCTGACCGCCATTTGCGATTACACGGCGGTTTTCTTCATGGAACTTGTATTTGTCAACTTGCTGACCGAAGATGAATTTTGTATCACCAACGGCAACAATCTCAACTTTTCTTAACATCTGGCGGATGATTACACCGATGTGCTTATCATTAATGCTTACACCCTGGGCACGGTAAACTGCGTCAATTTCTTTCATCAAGAAATTCTGGAGCGCATTTTCACCAAGAATTGCAAGAATATCAGCTGGATTTGGAGCTCCGTCGCACAATGGCTCGCCCGCTTCAACATGGTCACCATCGCGAACAATCATGTGCTTGTTTGTTGGAACAAGATGTTCAAAAACTTTTCCAAATTCATCTTCTACAGTTACAATTCGTTTTGCCTTCTGGATTCCCTTGAACTTAACAACACCGGAAATCTGGGCAAGGACACAAGGAACCTTAGGTCTGCGGGCTTCAAACAACTCTGTAACTCGCGGAATACCACCGGTAATATCCTGTGACTTTGTAGCTTCTTTTGTCATCTTTGCAAGCGTATCACCTGCCTTAATCTGCTGATTATCTTCAACAGACAAAACAGCGCCAGCAGGAAGATAATAGCTTCCGAGCTCATTTCCAGCTTCATCAGTAATAAGAATTCTTGGCTGCTTAATATCAAGATGAAGGTCTGTAATTGTTCGTTCTACGCTGCCGTTTGCGTTATCAATCTTTTCAAGCAAGGTTGAACCCGGAATAATATCCTCAAAGTGAACATATCCGTCGCTTTCAGCAATGATTGGATCAGAATACTGCTCAAATGTTCCGAGAGAAGAGCCAGCTTTTACAATATCACCGACTTTCACATGGATGTTGGAACCGTTACTGATTTCAACCTTCACTTCTTTGTTAGTGATATAAATTTCATCACCGCGGATCATAATTTTACCAGAAACAGAAGAAGTAATTTCTTTTCCATCGCGCACAAGAAGAACAGAATCCTTCAAAAGACTTACGCCATCCTGAACATTAAGTTTGTCACCTTTTTCCATCTTGACTGTATCAAGAATTCTAAGAACTTTCATAAAGCCCTTACGCGTGAACAACCAGCTTCCATCCGCCTTTTCTACGTGAGTTCCCTGAATGTCGTTGATAATCGCATTGTATTTAAGAACAATTCTGTTATCTTCAACAGCTTTATCAGCAGTACCACCAGAGTGGAATGTTCGAAGTGTAAGCTGTGTACCAGGCTGACCAATTGACTGGGCAGCAACAATTCCGACAGCCTCACCGATTTCTACAATCTTGTTGCGGGCAAGGTTCTGACCATAGCATTTTACACAAATTCCGTGCTGAGCTTCGCAAGTAAGAACAGTGCGGAGTTTTACTTTTTCTACACCAGATTCCTCGATTTTTGCCGCAAGAGCGTCATCGATGTACTGGTTAACATCGCAAATCAACTCACCTGTAATTGGATGAACAACGCGTTCAATTGTGTAATGGCCGACAATTCTGTCTTTAAGGTGAACTGTAATTTCATCACCTTCTTTTATAGCTTCATAGTCAATACCATTGATTGTTCCGCAGTCCTCTTCGTTTACAACAACATCCTGAGAAACATCAACAAGACGACGGGTCATATAACCGGCATCGGCTGTTTTCAACGCAGTATCAGAAAGACCTTTTCGCGCACCGTTTGAAGAAATAAAGTATTCAATTACGGAAAGTCCTTCCTTGAAGTTTGACTTAACCGGGAGCTCAATAATATCTCCACCTGGCTTAGCCATCAAACCACGCATAGCGGCAAGCTGAGAAATCTGTTTTCGTGAACCGCGGGCACCAGACGTAGCCATCATATAGATTGTGTTGAATCCGTCCTTATCCTTGGCCATTTTGTCGTACATGATTTCTGTAAGTTTTTCGTTTGTACGAGCCCAAATATCAGTTACTTTAGAGAATCGTTCCTCATCAGTGATAATACCGTGAGCGTTATCATTTACAATCTTCGCAACTTCAGCATCAGCCTTAGAAATCATTTCCCTCTTTTCAGCTGGAATGATAATGTCATCCATAGAAAGAGTTGCACCGTAGAATGTAGCGTTCTTGTAACCAACAGACTTGATTGCATCGAGCATCTGAACTGTAAGCCAAGGTCCCTGAGTATGATAAACATGCTCAATCATTGCCTTTAACGCTTTGTCGCCCATCTGCTTGTTGATATATCGTACCTCTTCCGGCATAGCTTCGTTGAAAGCCAAAGTTCCGGCAGTAGTTTCAATCAAATCGCCAGCTTTGAACGCTTTTCCATCCCAGCAATATTTTGCACCGTCAAAACAGTCTTTTGGAGCAGGAACAGAAATTTTTGCCTGCCATTCAATTGCGCCAGATTCAGCAGCAAGACGAGCCTCATCAGGAGAAGCAAATCGTTTTCCAGTTCCCTTGGCATTCGGCTTAATAGAAGTCATGTAATAAATACCAAGAACCATGTCCTGAGATGGAGCAACGATGGTGTTTCCGTTTGCAGGATCAAGCAAGTTTCTTGCAGAAAGCATTAATGTCCAACATTCCATCTGGGCTGCCTGAGTAAGCGGCACGTGAATAGCCATCTGGTCACCATCAAAGTCGGCGTTGAATGATTTACAAGCAAGCGGATGAAGCTTAAGAGCCTTTCCTTCAACAAGAACCGGTTCAAAAGCAAGAATACCAAGTCGGTGGAGCGTAGGAGCTCGGTTCAACATAACCGGGTGTTCACTTACAACTTCATCAAGGATGCTGAAAACCTCTGGAGCTTCCTGCTCAACAAGAAGCTTTGCTTTCTTGATATTGAAAACAACCTGTTTATCAACAAGTTTCTTCATTATAAATGGCTTGAAAAGTTCCAACGCCATTTTTGTAGGAAGACCACACTGCCAAAGTTTGAGTTCTGGACCAACAACAATTACAGAACGACCTGAATAGTCAACACGCTTACCAAGAAGATTCTGGCGGAAACGTCCCTGCTTACCCTTAATCATATCAGAGATTGATTTCAACGGACGATTAGAAGCGCCTTTAACAGAGCGTTTGCGTTTTGAGTTATCAAACAATGCGTCAACAGCTTCCTGAAGCATACGTTTTTCGTTGCGGATAATAATGTCCGGCGCAGAAAGCTGAAGCAACCTCTTAAGACGATTGTTTCTATTGATTACGCGGCGGTAAAGGTCGTTCAAATCAGAAGTTGCAAAACGGCCGCCATCAAGCTGCACCATAGGACGAAGATCCGGCGGAATTACCGGAACAACATCCAAAATCATCCAAGAAGCCTTGTTTCCAGAAGAAAGGAAATTTTCAACAATTTCGATTCTCTTGAGCAAACGTTTGTCTGACTTCGCGCCTTTTTCAATCATTTTTGCACGGAGTTCAACAGCAAGAGCGTCCAAATCAATTGAGTCAAGAAGAGTTTTTATCGCTTCTGCACCCATATCCGCTGTGAAAGTTTCTCCATAGCGTTCGCGTGCTTCAATGTATTCATCTTCTGTAAGAAGCTGCATTTTCTTCAAGTCTGTGTCGCCGGCATCAATTACGATGTATTTTTCGTAATAAAGAACCGCCTTAAGCTGCGCAACCTGCATATCAAGCAAAAGTCCCATTCGGCTTGGAACAGAGCGGTAATACCAGATGTGGCTAACAGGAGCAGCCAATTCAATATGACCAGTTCTTTCACGGCGAACTTTAAAATGTGTAACTTCTACGCCACAACGGTCACAAATAACACCCTTGTAACGGATTGACTTGAATTTTCCGCAATAACATTCCCATTCCTTTGTAGTTCCGAAAATGCGCTCGCAGAAAAGACCGTCTTTCTCCGGACGAAGAGTACGATAATTTATAGTTTCTGGCTTTTTTACTTCACCATAAGACCATGCACGGATAGTTTCTGGGGAAGCCAGTTTAATTTTAAGGCTTGCGAAATCCTGAATATCACGCATTAGCATTCTCCTTATCAAAACCTGATGCGGCTTTATCAATCAATTCCTGATCACGTTCTGTAAGAGCAATCTGCTTGCCCTTTTCATCATAGATCGTAAAATCAAGCGCCAAACCACGAAGTTCCTGAACCATTACATTGAATGCTTCTGGAACACCAGCCGGTGAAGAAGGATCGCCCTTTACAATTGATTCGTAAATCTTTGAACGACCAGTCATATCATCAGACTTGATTGTCATCATTTCCTGAAGACAGTTTGCGGCACCATAAGCTTCGAGAGCCCAAACTTCCATTTCTCCAAGACGCTGACCACCGAACTGAGCCTTACCACCAAGCGGCTGCTGAGTTACAAGTGAATAAGGTCCTGTTGAACGAGCGTGCATCTTGTCATCAACCAAGTGGTGCAACTTCATAAAGTAAATAACACCAACAAAAATCGGGTTTACAAATGGCTCACCAGTCTGTCCAGAGCGAACAACCTGCTTACAGTCCGGAGAAAGTCCAGCCTCGCGCAATTTATCCGCAATCTGTTCCTGACTTGGCGACTGGAATACAGGAGCCTCAAAGAACTGGTTCAAGTATTTTCCGGCAATTCCAAGCTCAGATTCCATAATCTGACCAATATTCATTCGGGAAGGTACACCAAGAGGATTCAAGCAAACATCAAGCGGAGTACCATCTTCCAAATACGGCATGTCTTCCGGCGGAAGAATTCGTGCAACAACACCTTTGTTTCCGTGGCGACCGGCCATCTTATCACCTTCGCGGAGTTTTCGCTTGTTGGCAATAATTACTTTTACAACTTCATCAACACCAGGAGAAAGCTCATCGCCTTCCATTCTCTTCATGCGCTGAACATCAATTACAACACCTTCAACACCATGTGGAAGTTTCAAAGAAGAATCGCGAACCTCTTTAGCCTTTTCACCGAAGATTGAGTTCAAAAGTTTGAATTCTGGAGTTGTCTCTGTCTCACTCTTTGGAGTTACTTTACCAACAAGAATATCGCCAGAACGAACTTTTGCTCCAATGCGAACAATTCCTTCAGCATCAAGATTATCCAACGCTTTTTCAGAAGTATTCGGAATATCTCGAGTGATTTTTTCCGGTCCAAGTTTTGTCTCGCGGATTTCTGTCTCAAATTCCTTGATATGAATTGTTGTGTACATATCTTCGCGGACAACTCGCTGAGAAATCAAAACGGCATCCTCATAGTTATAACCATTCCACGGAACAAATCCAACAAGAAGGTTTCTACCAAGAGCAAGCTCACCATTGAAAGTAGCAGGACCATCGGCAATCACCTGACCTTGTTTTACGTGTTCACCAACTTCAACAACAGGACGCTGATGATTCCAAGTATCATTGTTAGTTCTCTGATATTTAATAAGATGATATTCGTTTACATCACCTGCAGAAGAATCTGTCGGCTTAACCTTAATAAGCTCAGAAGAAACATAAGTTACATCGCCTTCGTATTTAGCCTTAACAAGAACGCCTGAATCATAAGCAGTCTTGCGTTCCATACCAGTTCCAACATGAGGTGGTTCCGGGAAAAGCAAAGGTACGCCCTGTCGCTGCATGTTACAACCCATGAGCGCACGGTTAGCATCATCGTGTTCAAGGAACGGAATCAACGAAGCAGAAACAGAAATTACCTCGCGCGGAGAAACGTCGATATACTGAACATCCTTTACAGAACGCTGAGTATAGTCACCACGGCGGCGAACAGAAATCATATCTGTAGGGAACGAACCATCATCTTTCATTCCTGGAACAAGCTGACCGATGTAGTATTTATCTTCATCCATTGCAGAAAGATATTCAACTTTATCAGTAGCTTTGCCGTTTTCTACTTTGCGGAACGGAGCTTCCAAGAATCCATATTCATTGATTCTAGTGAACATAGCCAACGAAACAATCAAACCGATGTTCGGTCCTTCAGGAGTTTCAATCGGGCACATTCGGCCATAATGAGAATAATGAACATCTCGAACCTCAAAACCGGCACGATCACGAGAAAGACCGCCAGAACCCAAAGCAGAAAGACGACGCTTGTGTGTAAGTTCAGAAAGCGGGTTAATCTGATCCATGAACTGAGAAAGCTGTGAAGAACCAAAGAATTCGCGGATTGCAGCAACAATAGGTTTAATAGAAACAAGATCCTGAGGCTTCATTGTCTCAGTTTCTTTAAGTCCCATTCGCTCCTTTACAATTCGTTCCATTCGGCTGAACGCAGTCTTCAACTGATTTGTAAGAAGTTCTCCAACACAGCGGATACGACGGTTTCCAAGATGGTCAATATCATCAATAACATCTTCACCAATATAAACATTGATAAGAGTTTTCATTGTGTTGATAATATCATCCTTTATCAAAGTCGTTTCTTTCACATCATCAGCGTAGTCAAACTTTTTGTTCAACTTGTAACGACCAACACGGTTAAGATCATAACGGCGGTCAGAGAAGAACATTGAGTTAAGATCTTTTTCCGCGGCATCAACTGTCATCGGTTCACCAGGCTGAAGAATTGCATAAACTGCATTCAAAGCGTCTTCTTTAGACACTTCCATGTCAACGGAACCTTCTTTTACAAAGCGAACCTCTTCCTTTTCAAAACAGTTAATGATGATTTCCGAATCAAGAGAGTCATTTTTTTCATCTTTATTATTCGGATCTTTTTTTGTATTGAATTTTATAACATTGATTTTTGAAATCTTATTAGAAACCAAAGTATCAACATCATGCGGATGAAGGCGAACACCTGCATTGAACAAACGTTTTTCTTCACCATTTTCATCTTTTACAAGAACCGCATCCGCAAGAACTCTGTCAACCAGAGCCTCACGAGCTTCTGTAGAATCAATCACATCCACAGATTCAGTTTTATAGAAACAACGGATTATCTCTTCGCGGGTTGAATATCCAAGCGCACGAAGGAAAATTGTTCCAAGAATTTTCTTTTTGCGGTCAATTTTTGCGTATATCAGTTCTTTTTTCTGGTCAATTTCAAATTCAAGCCAAGAACCACGATAAGGAATAATGCGGCTTCCGTAAACATCCTTGTCATGTGTAAAAATAACACCTGGCGAACGATGAATCTGAGAAACAACAACGCGTTCCGCACCGTTAATAATGAATGTACCGCGATCTGTCATGAGCGGAATATCGCCCATATAAATATCCTTCTGGATAATATGACCGTCATTCAAGAAAACAAGATCAATTCTTGCCTTCAAAGGAACAGAATAAGTTACACCTTTCTGTTTACATTCAAGTTCTGAAAATTTAATGTTAGCGTAATCGAGCTCATAGTATTCGAACTCAAGAGACATGTCACCATTTGGACTTTCAATCGGGAATGTAGTGTTAAAAGCTTCCTGCAACCCCTGATTAAGCAATGGTTCCCCTTTCTTCAGCCGTTCTGCCTGAAGAAAACTTTCATAAGAAGAAGTCTGAATGGCAATAAGGTTAGGAATATCGATAAAACTTTTAATATCCTTACCAATATACTGCCGATTGATTGTTCGTGTCTTTGCGAACATCATTGCCCCCATAATTTTAAGTTCAGTTAGAAACTGCTACATGCTAGAAACTCTGCACAGCACAGAAACAACTGATTTTCGCCTTGGGTAAAGGCAATTTATTTTAATTTTAAAAGATCTAAATAATATTTTTAAATGCGCAAAAAGGGATGCCTAAAAAAATCATTAGACACCCCTTTTGATGTATCAAGCTATTTCAGGAAATAACTTATTTCTTAGAAGCCTTACCACCAGCTTCTTCAATCTTCTTGATCATTTCGTCAGCATCAGCCTTGCTTACGCCTTCCTTAAGAGTTTTTGGTGCGCCTTCAACAAGAGCTTTAGCTTCGCCAAGTCCAAGACCAGTGATTTCGCGAACAACTTTGATAACTGGAATCTTTTTAGCTGCATCGAAAGAATCCAAAGTTACAGTGAATTCTGTCTGTTCTTCTGCTGCTGCACCACCAGCTGCTGCAGGAGCTGCTGCTACTGCTACGGCTGCTGTTACGCCGAATTTTTCTTCCATTGCTTTTACGAGTTCTGAACATTCAAGAACTGTCATTCCAGAAATTGCATCAAGAATCTGATCTGTTGTTAATGCTGCCATATTGTCTTCCTCACAAATATGTTTTTAATATATTCAACCCGAAGGTTGTGCAGTAGGCATCCATACGAATGTTTCTGCATCTTAATCACGGACAGTCGACAGCTATGAAGCCTGACCGTGTATAGATTCATAAGAATCCATTTTGAAAAAAAACTAGGCTATTAGTTTGCGCCTTCTGCTTCTTTCTTTTCTGCGTATGCCTTGATTGTTGCTGCCAACTGACGAGCAGGTCCGTTGATTGCAGACATAAGCATTGCAATAAGTTCTTTCTTTCCAGGAACTTTTGAGAATGCCTCAATCTTTTCAGCATCGTAAACTTCTTTTTCTACACAAGCGCCTTTTACTGTAAGAACAGGAGCATCTTTTGCAAAATCAAAAAGTGTTTTTGCAACAACGTTCGCATCTTCGTTAGCCATTGCAACAACTGTAGGACCTCTAAGAAGCTCAGCTACGTTATTGATGTCCATTTCTTCAAATGCAATACGTGCAAAATTATTTTTTACAACTTTAAGAACAGCGTCCTGCTCACGAAGCTTCTTGCGAAGTTTTGTAATCTGTTCAACAGTCATTCCGCGGTAATCCGCAAAAATAAAGCTGTTATAATCAGCAAATACTTTCTTTGCTTCTTCAATAGCTGCTGTTTTAGCAGACTGAACTTTATGTGCTAACATTGCCATAATTATTCACCTACCTTCATGTCAACCCAAACGCCTGGGCCCATAGTTGAACTGAGGGATACAGATGTAATGAAGTTCTGAACAACTCCGTTCGGAGCTTTTTTAGCAACTTCAGACAAAAGTACATTAACATTTTCTGCAACTTTAGCCGGTTCCATAGAAAGCTTACCTACAGCAATATGGATGACTCCACCCTTGTCTGCACGGTATTCTGTACGACCTTTTTTAAGTTCACTGATTGCAGCAACAACATCGTTTGTTACAGTTCCAGTTTTTGGGTTAGGCATAAGACCTTTGCGTCCTAAAACCATACCAAGACGACCTACATCTTTCATCATATCAGGAGTAGCAACTGCAACATCAAAGTCAAGCCAACCACCCTTTACTTTTTCAATGTATTCATCTGAACCTGCATAAGCCGCACCAGCTTTAAGAGCCTCGTCTACCTTGTCTCCCTTACAGAAAACAAGAACACGCTTTTCACCTTTGAACTGATTTGGGAATACAAGTGTATCACGTACTGATGTAGATTTATCCATTTTAAGGTTTACATGAACTTCAACAGTTTCGTCGAAGTTTGCAACCTTCATGTCTTTTACCATCTGACAAGCAGCAGCAACATCGTATTTTTTTGTAAGATCATATTTTGCGGCAGATGCGCGATATTTCTTTCCGTGTTTCATATTACTGCTCCACCTCTACGCCCATACTGCGTGCAGTACCAGCGATGATTTTTTTAGCTGCTTCAAGATCGTTTGCGTTAACATCTGGAAGCTTTGTCTTTGCAATTTCTTCAAGGTCTTTCTTTGAAAGAGTTCCAACTTTGTTAAGAAGTGGATTTCCAGAACCTTTCTGAATTTTAAGAGCTTTCTTAATAAGAACTGCTGCTGGAGGAGTCTTAAGAATGAAAGTGTAAGATTTGTCCGCATAAACAGTAAGAACTACAGGAATAATAAGTCCTTTTTCCATAGTCTTAGTTCTGTCGTTGAATTCCTGGACAAACTTTGGTGCTGAAACACCATGAGGTCCAAGAGCTGGACCAATCGGAGGAGCCGGAGTAGCTGCGCCAGCTGGGCACTGCAATTTGATTACGGCTGTTACCTTCTTTGTTGCCATTTTGATTCTCCTAAATTGGTGTGAGCTGTTATAAAACTAGCTCTAACGAAATACCTTTGTCCAACGGACGTGTATTTCTCCCAAAAACAGGTAATGTCTGCATTGGCATGCAGACACCTGAAATTTTGTTCTAATTAACTCGTTCCACCTGAAGCATATTTACTTCAACTGGGGTTGCACGACCAAAAATCTGTACGTTTACGCGCAACTTTTCTTTTTCATCGCTGACTTCTTCAATATTTCCTTGAAATGAAGCAAAAGGTCCGTCTGTAATCTTAACAATATCACCAACTGCAAAATTCTGCTGGATACGAACACTTTTTTCTGATTTTATTACACCGATTTTCTGAAGAAGATTTTTTGCTTCTGCTGTAGAAATAGGACGCGGTCTTACATTTGCATCTGTACCAACAAATCCCATGATTCCCTGAACTTTACGAAGCTTTGAGCAAGTATCTTTCCAGCCCATTTCAGGAAGATCCAGTTCAATCATAAGATAGCCAGGCATAAAATTAACATGCTTTGCCTTTTTCTTGCCATCTTTTATTTCTATAACTTCTTCAACTGGAACTTTTACGTCTGTTACAACTGCTGAATCAAGCTCTTTTTTTTCAAGGAGAGTTCTTACAATTCTTTCAATTTTTGCTTCGTGTCCTACAAAAACCTGAAGCATGTACCAACTTCTAGACATCTTTTGTTTTACCCTATTTCATTATTGCACGGAATGCTTCTGTAAAAGCAAAATCCAACAAACCGAGGATAACAGCAACAACAATCGTGGAGATAATTACAACCTTGATTGATGAAACAACATCATCACGTGAAGGCCATACAACTTTTTTCAATTCTGCTTTGCTTTCACGGAAAAACTGACCGATTTTTGACATAATTCCTCCAACAATGTAGTAAAAAAAACAGGGCAGGCAGGATTTGAACCCACGACAGGCGGTTTTGGAGACCGCTGCTCTACCAGCTGAACTACTGCCCTATATAAAAACTGCCCGAACAAACGAACAGTAAATATACAAATTAATTTAAAGCTTATTTAGCTTTTGTTTCTTTGTGCAAAGTGTGCTTACGATCAAATGGACAATACTTTTTCAATTCGAGCTTGCCAGTGATATTTTTACGGTTCTTGTAAGTTGTATAGTTCTTACGTTTACATTCTGAACACTGCAAAGCGATAATTTCAACTGCACCCTTCTTCTTGCTACCCATATCTATACTCCTAAATAAATTTTTAATTCGTTTGAATCAACCTTGAAGAACTTTAGCCCCCGTGCGGATTCGAACCGCAGACCTCAGCCTTACCATGGCTGCGCTCTACCGGCTGAGCTACAAGGGCGTTCAGGCGCACCTTTTTAGTCTTCAAAATATGCGTTTTATTACTATAAAGAAGAGCGGTTTTTATGTCAATTGGAATTTATTTGAATTTAAAAATATTGCGGGTTAAATCGATTTTTTTTATGGATTAATTGACATTTTAATTGAAATTTTGGAATTGTGGTTTTTTAAGCGGATTTGTGGTATAAGTATTTATGTTTTCGACAGGCTCAACCACCGCGGAGCGGCTTATTTGCTGACATTCTCACGCTGGGATTTGCTTGCAGCCCCGATGCTTGGTTGCGAGCGGAGATTTCTCTGTGAAGAAGGAATAAGTGCGAGTTTTGCGGAGCAAAACTCGGTAGCCGGCTGAAACGACTTGCGGGCAAATCGCTTTTCAGCCGGCGTGCGTTAGGGATTGGAAGGGTGAGCGCATTTTGGAAAAATGTGCGAAAACAAACGCATGCGTTTGGTCGGAGGCGAAAGCCGTAGCCCTGAAAAGCCCGACCCGGCGGTTTCTGCAAAGAAACTGCCGGGGAACGCCCAGAATATAAAAATTAAGAAAAAGAGGATTTTTTTATGAATATAGATATGCTTATTGACGGAATTCTTGATTCTTATGACAGATATGGCGGAATTAACCGAACTGGCGCGGAGAATTTTCCGAACAGGGAAAATGTGATTGCGGTTCTTAACGAGCTGCAGACGCTTGTGTTTCCGGGGTTTAAGAATGCGGAAGATATTACGCCGACAAACATTCGATATATAACCGGACAAAAGGTGAATCATATTATTACGGTGCTGACAAAAGAGATTCAGAAGGCGCTTGCGTATACGGTATGCAAGAATGGCGAGGATGACAAGAAATTTAGGGAATCGCATTGTTTTAAGTTGGCGGAAGAAACGACTTTTGCTTTGATTGAGGAAATTCCTGAGATTCGGCGGCTTTTGATGCTGGATGTGGCTGCGGCTTTTAGGGGCGACCCGGCGGCAAAGAGCAACGAGGATGTTATTATTTCTTATCCGGGGCTTCAGGCGATTACGGTTTACAGGATTGCGCATTTTCTTTGCAAGAACGGGATTCCGATTATTCCTAGGATTATGAGCGAGCACATTCATGGGCGGACGGGAATTGATATTAATCCGGGCGCGACAATCGGCGAGTCATTTTTTATTGACCACGGAACTGGCGTTGTAATCGGGGAATCAACGGTTATCGGGAACAATGTTAAGCTTTATCAGGGTGTAACGTTGGGTGCGATGAGCGTTAAAAAGGAACTGATGAACAAAAAACGGCATCCTACTATAGAAGATGATGTTACGATTTATGCGAATGCTACGATTCTAGGCGGAAACACGGTGATTGGAAAAGGCAGCATAATCGGGGGAAACACTTGGGTTACGGAGTCGATTGCGCCGGGAACGATATTTACGAATAAGAATTAGCAATTTTTGGCGATTTTTTTTAGAAAAATCTGTGATTTATTTCCGTTTTTGGAGTTTCCTTGCGATATAAAAGTTGTGCGGAAGATTTTTTTTCGTGTATTTGATTCTATTTTTTCCAAAATGCCAAAATGTCGAGTTTTAAAGATTCTCAAAAACTCGGCATTTTGGCTTCCTTGATTAATATTTATTTTGTTTTAGATATATTCTGACTGAAAGAATTGACCGCATAGACCAAAAACAAAGGAGCAAATATGAAAAATTTGCAGGGAAAATTCAGGGAACTTACTTACCCGGAACTTTTGAAGATGAATGGCGGATACGGCGGTTCTAGCGGAGGAGGTTCTAGAGGTTATTCAGGAACTAGCGGCGGTGAAAATTCTTGTTCTTCCAAAACAAATCCAAGTTTAACACCAGTTGGAAAATCAACTTTTGTTAGCAGAGACAGCAATACGATGACTACAAGCAGAAAGAATTCTGACGGTTCGGAAACTGTTACCACGGTAGACTCAAAAACAGGCGCAGTTATTTCTTCTTACACAACAGGAATAAGAAAAGGCGGAAGCAAGAACAATTCAACAACAGGCGGCGGAAGTTATTCTACTTCTTCAAGCGGCTGGAATGGCGGAGGATACTCTGGAACTTCAAGCGGTTCTGGCACAGGACGTTCTGGATATGGTTATTCAGGAACTAGCAGTGGCTCTTATTCAGGTACAAGCTCAGGAAGTTCACAACCTAAAAGCAATCCGACAGAACCAACAACGCCGGGAAACAGTTCTTCAGATTTTAAACATCAGGTTTGCGCTGATCCAAATCAAGTTCACTGCGATATTATCGCGTGGAATCATGCTGTAGATGCGGGATTAAATCCAGCCGGAAAGGGAAATGATTCTTGGGATGGAAACGGACTGACCGTAGACGCAATCTTTAACAATTATTACGCTGATGAAGCTGTTGAATTCAATGCGGATTTAGCTGGAAAAAAGGGATATATTTTCTATGATTGGGAAGGTGATGGGGTGTTTGACCATGTTGAATATTGCGAGATAGAAAGTGGCGGAAACTACAACTATTTTTCAAACAAAGGATTCGAGCAAGGAGAATCTTTAATTTCTCAAAATTTTGCCAGAGACAAAAATGCTGGAGCATCAAATGGTGGTCCAGGAAGATTAAAATTCGTTTCATTGAATTAATAAATAAAAAATAGTAAATAAGAATTTTCCCTATAAAAGTTTTTTTTATTGGGAAAATTCTTGAATTGGAGTTTTTATGAAGAAAAAAATATTGTTTTTTATACTTTTTTCTATTTTTGGAATAATGTTTGCTGAAAATTTTGAAATAAAATTCATTGCAGAAGATGGAACTTATTCAACGCTCATATTTGACAATTCCGCAGAATGGATTGTTGTAGAC
>CAVBXG010000006.1:0-62483 GCA_963599585.1 bacterium | reverse complement strand
CCTTTATTGCAAGAAAAAAGATTACTAGATATTTCTAGTCTTTCAAAAATGACTTCAAAAGATTATAGGAACATTGGAATTTCAAAAAAGAAAGACATAAATAATTTCATAAAAGCATTTTCTAACAAAAAACCTAAAAATAATTTAGTAATACTGGCCATAATAATCGGGATAATATGTCTTACATTTCTTATTTTCTATTTTACTGGCAATCTTGACTCATTGCTAGCTGCATTAAAATGGATAGGTTTAGGAATAGCAGGAGTAATAGTATTATTAATATTGTGTATATTAAATTGTTTGTAAAATTTTACATACTCAAATTCGAGCATAGTAATTTCTGATTTTTTTATGTAAGTAACAAGTAGATTGTATTGCTTTTTTCACTTCTCATCCTGTTGCAACTAAAAAAGTCAACGGTTATGGTCTGTATGATATGAGCGGAAATGTTGGGGAATGGAGTTTAGGTTCTTTAGAAGGATTAGACTGGTCTAATGAGCGGCGTTCTGTAAGCAATATCGGTCAATATAATGTAATAGGCTTCCGCCTTGCCCGCAATGAAGAATAACTGAAAAGTTACGAGAACTCGGCTTTTGCCTTAAAACGGTACAAAATTCTGTTTTGTGTCGTTTTTTTTGTGTGCACAAATACCACACATCGTGCTATGATAAATCTTGGAGGTACTATTATGGCAGTTGCATTGAAAGACGTGAGAATTGACCTTAGGGCAAATTCAACTCAGAAATCACTACTTGAACGGACCGCGGAACTTAAGAATATTTCTCTTTCTTCATATATTCTTGCAACTTCATTGAATCAAGCTTAGCTTGGCTTGACTGAAAATGAAACGCTCGTGCTTTCCAATCGGGATAGAGATTTATCATGAATCTGCTTGATAATCCACCAGAGCCAAACGAGGCTTTAAAGAAACTGGAAAATGGCTTTTAGAAAGGCAATCCAAGGATAATTTTATTATATCGGCAAGATATGAGTTCCTTTTTTACTTGATTTTACCTACATATTTTGTCGATAGAACATCATAATATTGCCGATGAGTGATTTTGGATATATTTCTGTTAACTTGGCTCAGCAAAAATCCCTATTCTTCCGCAACATCTTCATCCGCTTTTTCAAGCATTTCGGTTTCCCAGGAAAGAAGCGCTTTTTCCAGTTCCGGGGCGTTGCCTTTTACGTCGCACATGATTCTGAAAACAGGCTCGGTTCCGCTTCCGCGCATCCATATGAACGCGACCGGCTTCAGGTTTTTACCGAAAAATCGTATTTTCAGGCCGCCTTTTCCGCTCTTGGAAAAATCTTTTTCGCCGCAAATCTCTTTTGTTCCGTTTGTAATGTCGCATTCCCATCCGAAAATTCCGTATTTTTCCAGAAAGCATTTTTGCGCTTTCCATTGTTCCTCAAAAATCTTTTGGAATTCGGCTTTTAATGCTGAATGATTTTTTGTCTTTATGTGAAGGACTGCGCGTTTTTCGCTTACGCCGGTTGTTGTGTAAACTGGTAGCGTGTTCAAAATGTCAGAAAGTGAATAGTTTGCTGTAAATTTGTTTCCTGAGCGTTTGCACCATTCCTCAAACAGTTCTTTTATGTTCAAAAGCTTGATTATTGCAAAAATTGTGTTCAACGGGTCGCGCACCGCGCTTGGATATGTGATTGTCCCTCCGTTGCTTCCTTCGCCGCAAATCCGCACGTTGAATCCTTCCTGTCTTTTTTCCGCGGCAAGATTTACAACGTTTGCCTCGCCGACTTCTGCCCTGAATACTTTCGCGTTAAATTTTTCGGCGATTTCTTCTATTCTCATTGAAGTAGGACAATTTACCGCAACAGCAATATTTTTTTTGCCTGTAAAATCCTGGTACGCAACTTCTGCTAAAACTGAAAGGCTGAAAACTTCCTGAGCTTTTAAAATAACCGGTTTTTCTGTCTTTTCATCCCAGAATACAATGTTTCCGCGGTCGCCGTCGCAGTCGGGCATATAGCCAAGAACCGCATCCTTATGTCCTTGCTTCTGAAGTTTTTCCATTTCTGCGGCAACATAAACAAGATTTTCTGATTCCGGGATGATTTCGTGCGCAATATCGCCGGCCTTGTTGTGGATTGCGTAAAAACCGATATTGTTTTTCTCAAAAAAATCCTTGTCAACAGAATCTGAACGCGCGGAACCGTTCATGTCCGCGACAACGCTTATTTTTTTCTGCGCGCAGGCATTTCGTATTATTGAAAAGATTTTTTCCTGCTCATCTTTTTGCTCCGAGCCGGAAATTGTCCAGTAAAGGAAATTGTTGTACGCGGCAAGAGCTTCTTGCTTTACATTTTTTTGTTCCTTATAGACTGAATCGACATCAGATTCTTTTACATTCTGGATTATTGCGAACGCCTTTTTTTGCGCCTCGTCCTGTGCGCATAGTTTATTGAATTCAACAACAAGTTTTGCGTTTTCAGTTCCGTTCAAAACTCCGCCAGAGTTAAGCCCGAATTTTATTCCATTGTGTCCGACCGGATTGTGGCTTGCCGAAATGTACATAAATCCATCCGCTTTTTTTGAATAAGCCATGATTTCCGGTGCGGCTGTAATTCCAACGAATTTTACGTTAAGTCCTTTTGCAATAAATGTCTTTACCGCAGCTTCAGAAATTGCCGGACCTGTCGGGCGAGCGTCCATTCCCACAATTACAGTCGGATTTTCTTTTTTTGTCTGATTTTTCAGGTAATCCGCAAAAACTGCCGCTGAATAAATTGAAATTGCAATGTTGTCCTCGCCAATCATCGCAGTTCTGTCCTGCTCATCACCGCTTATCGCAAAAATTTTTCTCCAGCCCGAAGCTGAAAGTATCATATTCGTTTCCATTGTGCTTGTCCTGTTTTTTAGTTTTTATAATAAATTTTGAAAGAACGCTTTCGCCTGATTTGCAATTTGTTCCAGATGGTTGAGTTCGCGCTTTTTCTGGTAGCTCATTCAATTTCTTTCACAATAATTAAATTCAAAACCACTATATCTTACAGTTTTCCAAAGGAATTGTTAATAAACAAATTATCTGATAATATTTTTTTGTATGAAATTCATTGAGCAAAATATGCCGCAGGCTGGCGATACGGTTGTTGTCGGTCTTTCTGGTGGAGTTGATTCAACATTGACGGCTCTTCTTTTAAAGCAGAAAGGCTGTAAAGTTATTGGCGTTACAATGTCCTTGTGGGACGGAAAACTTCCTGACCTTTCAGCCGGAAAAACGCTTCATGACTCTTGTTACGGTCCTGGCGAGGTTGAAGATATAGAAGAATGCAGAAAATTCTGCAAAGAGCAGGGAATTGAATATCACGTTATTGACGTGAAAGACACATATAAAAAAGAAGTCCTTGACTATTTCAAGGCTGAATACCGCGCGGGAAGAACTCCGAATCCGTGCATCCGCTGCAACCGCTACATAAAATTCGGTGCGCTTCAGCTTGGAATCCAGCAGCTTAACATTGAATACGATTATTTCTGCACAGGTCATTACGCAAAAATTGTGCGCCCGGAAGAAGGTCTTTTTGGCACGGATGAAAAACCTTGCATGATTCATACCGCAATGGATCAGTCAAAGGATCAGACTTATTTTATTTACCGCGTTCCAAGTTCGATTCTGGAAAAAGTCCGATTTCCGCTTGCGAATACTCCAAAAAAAGAAGTTTTCCGGCTTGCCCGTGAATATAATCTTGCCGCGGCCGAACGCGAGGAAAGCCAGGATTTTATCCCGGAAGAATATTTTGACCTTCTTTTTAGCGATAAACCGAGCATTTCCGGTGATATTATTGATTTGGACGGTCATGTTCTTGGAAAGCACCGCGGAATTGAGCATTACACAGTCGGTCAGCGTCGTGGGCTGGGCGTAAGCTCGTCAAAGCCACTTTATGTTCATTCAATTGATGCGGTTAATAATCTTGTTGTCCTTGCTTCAAATGATGACTTGTTTTCTAGCGGTCTGATTGCAGATGATTTTGTCTGGCCAGGAAATGTTGAGCCAAAGCAAAAAATCACCGCTTACGTAAAAATCCGTCTTGCCTCAAAACCTGTTGAATGTACGGTTGAACCTTACGTTCCGTCTGAAAATGAGAATTTTGTAGGAAAACCGTGGAAAATCACATTCTCAGAACCTCAGCGTGCCGTTGCGCCGGGACAGAGCGCGGTTTTGTATGATGACGGTGTCTGCATTGGCGGCGGAATCATCACAAAAACATTGGTTTAATAAACGTTCAGAACATATACTGCCGGAGATTCTTTTCCAAGAATGTCGGCAAGCGTAAGTTGAAGTGAATTCTTTCCCGGCGTAAGAGATGTCTCTCCCATAAGCTGCAGTTCTTCGTTCGGGTACAAAACTGATTTTGGATAATTCTTTTTTCCCATTGCGCAAAGCTGCAAATCGCTCTGCATTAAAACATCGTAGGAAATCTGGTCAACAACAGTTCCGTTTATCGCGACTCTTGTTCTGTAAGGCGCGGCGATTTTCTGGCGTTTTCTGTAAACTCTGTAGATTCCTGATGGAATAACGTTCTGTGTCGCAACTTTGAATTGCTTTCCATTTTTGTTCTGAAGAATTACTTCACCGTAATAAAGTGGAAGTTCCATTCCCACCCGCGGCATAAGAATTCTTGGATTTATCGCAGTGTTGTTCTTTGTGTCGATTACCTGAAATTCAAGCGAGCTGTGTCCCTGCTGCCATGCTGTGTTTCCTGAGTAGCCGAGTTTTTCCCCGGATTCAATTTCGCCAGCTTCTTTCAGCGTTTCATTTATTGTGTCGTAGTCAATGTTTCCGTAGACGGTCAAAAGATTGTCCTTGTGCGTCAAGATTATGCTGTTTCCCAAAGTTGAAGGAAAAAAACTTGTGTCATCCTGAAAATCCGTGATTACAACTGCAACTTTGCCGTTATCAGCGGCTTTTATTTCTGAAGGATCTGAAAAAATCAGAGAACTGCTGATTGTTCCGCCCCTGAGCTGCCCGAAATATGAATAAAATTTGTCTGACTGAACAACTTCTGTCTGCGGCCAGTCAAATGCGAAAACGCAGATATTTGAAAAAAGCGCAATGCAAAATGTAAGAATCTTTTTCATCTTTATATCCTATTTTATTTCAATGCAAGAAATTGTGGAATTTTTTCCAACGTACAGTTTGTTTTCATAAACTTGAATAAAAGCCGCGGAAGCCTCAAAACTGAACCGGCCGATGAATGTCGCAAATGGCTCGACTGTGTAAACTGTATATTTTTTTCCATTTTTTGTTAGCACAAAAAAGCATTTCTCTGATTCCTGGATTGAAATTGCCTGTCCTTCAATTTTTAAATGTCGTTTTTTGCCGGTTTTTACATCAACAATTCCAAGCACATTTCCTGAGTTAAAGTAAAATGTTTTGTCATCCTTGCTGAATTTTACCAGCATCTGGTTTGTGCTTTTTGAATCAAGGAATTCGTGCGCAATGATTTTTGTCTGTGCCGCATCTTTTTGGGCAAGAACAAAACGTTGTTTGTTTTGTCCGCACACAGAAGCCACATATTTTCCGTCTGAGGAAAGCGCGAGTCCCAAAATCACAGGAATTTCGCTTCCGCCCGGTGCAAAACGCTGGATAAGGTTTCCGTTCATTTCAAACTGGCAGATGTTTCCGTCCGCAAATCCAACCGCGATTCCTGCTCTTGAAGAGTCAAACGCCGTGATTGGAACTGCGCCGCTGTATTCCCATTTTGTTTTTCCGTTTTCGTCGCACATTGAAAAAGAGCTTCCGCCCGGAAGAAATGTAAAAATCCTGTCGTCGTCAATCATTGGAAATCCGCTCTGGTTTGAGGAGAATAGCTTTTTTCCGTCCGGTGAATAAAAAGTCGCCACGCTGTTGTTAAGATTGTAAAAAGTGTAGCCAAATTTTGATATTGAGGATTTTTGCGGAAATGTGACAAAATTCACGACTTTTCCGCTTGGCGTAAAATATCCCATTGACTGGCCAAGTTTGAAAGGCAAAAGAGGCTCGTTCTCTGAATTTTCGGAGATTGTCGGGTTTGTTACGTCGATTTTCCATTCCGGCTCAAACTGATATTCTTTTCCTAAAGGTCTGATTGCAAAAAAAATGTAGATGACGCAAAAAACTGCGGCAAAAATTATATATCCAGAATAATGTTTTTGTGAATTCATAAATTCTATTCTACAAAAAACAAAATGATAGGTCAAACGTTGAGTTATGCAGCACATGAATTAAAGTTGACGAATTGCAGAAACTGAATCAATAAAAAATGCCGCAACGGAAGCGAAAAAGCAAAATTGGCGTAATTTGCCATTTTTTTGCCGCAGGCATAAAAGAAAACTGAAAATGAGCTTTGCGAATTGAAGTTTTCTTCACAAAAAAAATTGCAACCATAGCCAATTTTGTTTTTCGCTGGAAGTTCAGGCATTTTTGGACAATTATTCTTCCTGCAATCTGTAGAACTTGACAAAAAACTGTAAATATTGCAATCTTTTTCAAGTTATTTCAAAAAAATGTGGAGCTTTTTCATCATGGAAGATGACATCCTTACAATCGAAGAAGTTGCGAAATATCTTCGTGTATCAGACAGAACAGTTTATGATTGGGCGCAGAAAGGCGAAATTCCGGCCGGAAAAATCGGTACTGTATGGCGTTTTAAAAAATCTGAGCTGGAAAGATGGGTAAATGAACGTCTTTCTTCTTCATCTGTAAAAAAATCTGATACTGAAGTCCAGATAAAAAATTTCCTTTCTCCAGACCGGGTTATTTTTGTAAAGAATTCTTCAAAAAGAGATGCGATTATTGAGCTTGCGGATGTTCTTGCTGTTGCTCCACAGGTAAAAAACAAGGAAGAGCTTGTTACAGAAATTCTTAAGCGTGAAGACTTGATGTCTACAGCTGTCGGCCGTGGAATCGCAATTCCTCATGTGCGTCTTTCTTCTGTTACAGATTTGGTAATGGCTGTTGGAATTTGCAAGAAGAATATAGAAGATTATCAGACTGTTGACAACGAGCCGGTGAATCTTCTTATTATGATTGCCGCCGCTTACAACCAGCACACATATTATTTAAAGACGATTTCTTATCTTACAGCAAAACTGAAGAATCAGGCTTTGCGTGACACATTGAAAAATGCTGCCACACCGCGCGACGCTTACGATGCCCTTGTAAAAGAGTAATTTTTGCCGCGCATCAAATTTTTATCGAGTTTTTGATTTATTCAAAGCATACAGGAATCCATTTTTCTGTGTCGTTTTGGTCTTGTGCAATAAGACCGGGCTTTAAGTTTTTTACAGTTGTCTCCCCAAGAAGGAATTCTTTTCCGCCGACTTCAATTTTTGCGCCTTCCGCGTCAAGTTCTGCGCCGTAGACTGCGTGCGAATATTCCCGGCTTATGAAAAGCGTTGTGTTTATTCCGTTTTGTTTTAATAGAATGCACATCAGCATGCTCCGGCTGTCGCAGTCGCTTCCGATTCCTGTCAAAGAGTCGATTACGCTTGTGAAGTCTGTGCTTTTTTCGTCCCCGCGTTTGTATTCAAAGTTCTGAACCCAGTTCAATAGGATTTCGTTCAGCGCGTTTTCCGGTTTTTTTGGATTTTTTTTGAGCGCAAGCGGATACAATGCTGAATTTATGTCAAATGCCGCTTTTGAAAGGCGCGAATAGCTGTCGCGGTAAATTGTCTTGTAGTATCTGAGCCAGGCTTCCTTCCATTTTTCGTTGTTTGCGTAAAGTTTTAAGATTTCGTATTCAGATTCGATTACAAAATTGTTCGCCTCTGAGGAAATGGCGTCAATTTCTGTGGAAATGTTCTTTCCGGCGATGTTCAGGTTTATCTTTCTTTTTTCTGTCTCCGGAAACGCATAAGAGGTTATTATTCCCGGCGAAAATCTGCTTTTTTTGCTTATGCAGAGCGAATTCAGTGTTGAAAGAATGAATTGCTCGCAGTCGTTCGCTTTTTTGGAGTCCGCGTAGCAGAGCAGGACAAGGTTCGCGTTCTTTTCAGAAAGGTTTGCGCCCACAGCCCAGCCGGTTGCCCCGTTCTTCATTATCAGCTCTGAGGAAAAATTGGTTATGGAACATTCTGCGTTGTCCCAGATAAAAGTGTCTGTTCCGTCGTAGGTTGCGCTGAGTTTTTTTAATGCTCCTTCAAGCGCGCTGTTTGAATCTGGAAAAATGTCTGTTGTGTAAAGTTTTAGCACAAATTCAACTGGAAGAAATGTGTGCCTAAAATGATAGGACATTCCGTCCGGCGTGTAGCCTGCGACCTTGTAACATTCTGGAATGTCAAGCGAATAACCAAAATCGTTGTCTGTAACTTCTTCCGCATTTAAATATGCAGGAAGCAAAGTGCATAAAAGAAAAATCGCTGCCGCTGAAAAAATTGTAAGAATTCTGCTTCTTGTCATTTTGTTTCTCCTGTTTTATATTTATTTTCGGATGAAAAATATACCGATTTTATTTGAAAATGAAGAAATTCTTGTGATTAATAAACCTTCTGGAGTTCCTGTTCAGGGAGGTCAGGGAATTCTGCATCCTTTGGATAAGGAGCTTGCTGTTCAGGTCGGTTATCCTGTTTATTTAGTTCACCGGCTTGACCGCGACACGAACGGTCTGATGATTGTTGCAAAATCTGCTTTTGCGGCTTCAAAATGGACAAAAATGATTGGCGGGAAACTTGTGCGGAAAGAATACACTGCGGTCTGCGTTGGAACATTAAAATCAGAAAAAGGAACGATAAGGACTTCTGTTCTTCAGCATGGAAACGAAAAGCCGGCGGTAACTCATTTTCAGGTTGTGGATGAGAAGGAAATTTTTTTTGAGGAGCAGAAAATTGTGCTTTCAACTGTAAAACTTCAGCTTGAGACAGGGCGCATGCACCAGATACGAATCCATCTTGCTCAGCAGAACTGCCCGATTGCCGGTGATGACAAGCACGGAAACTTCAGGATGAACAAAATCCTAAAAAAAGCCGCCGGAATCAAAAATCTTCAGCTTACCTCAAGCCGCCTTTCAATCCCGCTGAACGGCCGTGAATGTGTGTTCGAGATTTGAAAAATTCATGTGGAATATCAGCGTAAAACCATCTGCATTTATTGACATTATTTAAAAATAAGGATATATTTAATAAGTACATTTTAATAATCTTTTAAAGTGGACTCGTCAAAGCGACGGGTCTTTTTTTATGTTATTTGAAATGTCGCAAAAGAGGTAAAATTGGAATACGAACCATTGGAAAAAATGCCGCATTATTCAGAATGTGCGCCATTGGTGGAAGGTCTTGGTTATACTCTTGTTGAGCTTCATATTTCGCCGGCAAAAACTGTCACAAAAATCAATGCGGTTATTGCATCAAAAGATCCGTCTGTTGATATTGGCGTAAATGACTGCTCTAAAGTTCACCATGCGCTTCTTCCTAGGCTTGAGGCAATTCTTGGAACAGAAGATACCTATATGGAACTTACTTCTCCTGGAATGGAACGCAACTTTAAGAATGCCGCGGAATTTTCAGTTTTTGTCGGTCGGGAAGTCCGCGTGTGGGATAAAACTGTTACAGACTGGGTTGGCGGAAAAATTGTTTCCGCAGATGAGAAATCGGTTACTTTGGAAAAAGATGGTGAAAATCAGACTATTTCCTTTGAAAATATAGCGAAAGCAAAATTTATACACTTATAATAACTACGGGGGCTTAAAATGTCAGAGATGGCAGAAGCAATTCGTGCTCTGATTGACGAAAAAGGATATTCAGAAGCGTCAGTAAAACAGATAATCGAAAATGCGCTTAAAGCAGCTTACAAAAGAACTTACGGAACTTCGGACAATGCGATTGTAAAATTCGCGGATGATATGTCGGATGTTTCAATTTATTCACGGAAGACAGTTGTAGACGGAGTTTACGATCCTGTTACAGAAATTGAGCTTGAGGAAGCAAAGCAGCTCAGCGATGAGGTTGAAGTCGGTGATGAAATCGATATTCTGGAAGATCCAAAATCTTTTGCGCGCTCGGCGGTTTCCACAGGAAAACAGACTGCTCACCAGGGCTTGAATGAGACTGTAAAAGATTCTCTTTACAATCAGTATAAAGACAAGGTCGGGGAGTTGATAAACGGCTACATCCAGCGCGAAAAGAACGGAAATCTTTTTGTTGACCTTGGAAACGGCGGTCGGCTCGAAGGATTCCTTCCTGCAAAATATCAGTCTCCGCGCGAAACTTATGAGCAGAATGACAGAATCAAGGCTATAATTGTTGAAATCAAAAAAACTCAGACAGGACTTCAGCTTGTTCTTTCCCGTTCAGATCCTCGCCTTGTTGAAATAACAATGGAACTTGAAATCCCGGAAATTGCTGATGGAACTGTAAAAATTGAAAAATGTGTTCGCGACGCCGGCTACAGAACAAAAATGGCAGTTTCTACAACGCGCGAGGATGTTGATCCTGTTGGTGCCTGCGTTGGAACAAAAGGTGCGCGAATCCAGACAGTTATCCGTGAGCTTCTTGGCGAAAAAATTGATGTTTTGCGCTACGACCCGAATCCTGCTGAATTTATTAAAAATGCGCTTTCTCCTGCACAGGTTGACCGTGTTGTTATTCTTGATGAGGCAAAACGTCAGGCGCTTGCAATTGTCGAGGAATCCCAGTTCAGCCTTGCAATCGGAAAGCAGGGGCAGAATGTCCGTCTTGCGAACCGTCTTTGCGATTGGTCAATTGATGTAAAAACTCAGGAGCAGTGCGAAGGAATGGATCTTTCTGGAAAAGCTACAACCCAGGCGGCTCTTAATCTTTTCAAGAATGATGATGAGCAGGAAGAAGATATTACAACAATTGCAGAACTTTCAGGTGTTGATGAACGTGTTGCAGACATTCTGAAGGCAAATGGAATTGAAGATATTGTTCAGTTTATGGAAACTTACGACAACGGTTCTTTGGAGAAGATTGAAGGTCTCAAAAAAGAAGAGATTGACGCGGTTTACAATCTTATTAAAGAAAACGTTGAATTTGTTGATGAAGACGGAAAAGAAGTTGCTCCTGTTGCTCCAGAAGAAACAGAACCTGAACATCACGAAGAAGAAAAATATTACTGCCCGGAATGTGGAGCTGAAATCACGCTTGACATGGATCACTGTCCAAAATGTGGCATTGAGTTTGAATTTACAGAAGACGAGGAATAAGGATACAGAATGGCTGAAGAATCAGAAAAAAAACAGACATTTGTTGTTCATAAAAAACAGGCTGACAACACGCCTCATGCGACAACGGCTTCCAACGCAAATAACGCTGGAGTTGCAAAGAAAAAAGTTGTTGTTGTAAAAAAACGTGCGCCGGTTGCGGAAAATTCTGGCGCTAAACCTGAAAACACCAAAAAAGAAGGCGTAAGGGTTGTTGTAAAAAAATCAGAAGGAAACGCTCCTGCAGTTTCGGAGGCTCGGAATGCCCAGCAGCCGGCACAGAAATCATTTGTTCAGAAACCTGCTAGCTCTGCGCAAAACCAGAACGGAAATCAGTATTCAAGAAATGAAAATTCCCGTTCGCAGCACAGAACTTATGAGCTGAACACAGCGCGCCCTAACGTAAAGGCGGGGAATCTTTCTGATTTCGGAAACCGCAACAGAAACGGCTATAACCGAAATGGCTACAGCAACGGTGGCTATGGAAACCGTCAGGGTGGCTATCAGAACCGCGAAGGCGGCGGATTTACAGGTGCCCAGGCTAGACAAGGCTACCAGAACCGCAATCAGGACGGAAACCGACAGGGCGGCTATCAGAACCGTAATGGTCAGGGTGGCGGCTATCAGGGAAATCGTCCGGGTGGATTCCAGAACCGCAATGGGCAGGGCGGAGGATTTAACCGCGGTCCAAGATTTGGCGGTGGTCAGCCGGGTGGATTCCGCATGGGTGGCGGTGCAGGTGCATCAGTTCCACCGATGATGCAGGGAAAAGCTCCTGCCAAAAAAACATTTAAAGGCAAAAAACAGGTTTATAACCGAAAAGATCAGGAACAGTACGATGACAATCTTTTTGAGACAAAGAAGAAGGTTGAGACGCCAGCTTCTGTTGTTCCAAAATCAATTGAGATTATGGAAACTGTTTCAATTTCTGACCTTGCAAAAAAGATGAATCTTAAGGCTTCTGAAATTATCGGAAAACTTTTTTCAACTTACGGTCAGATGGTTACAATCAACGAGTCGATTGATAAAGACACAGCTGAACTTCTGTGCGGTGAATATGGCTGCGAAGTAAAAGTTGTTTCCTTGTATGATGAAACTGTAATCAAAGGCGATGAGGATATTGCAGAAAATATGCGTCCTCGTCCGCCGATTGTTACTGTAATGGGACACGTTGACCACGGTAAGACAAAAACTCTTGACGCTATCCGCAATGCGCACGTCGCAGAAGGTGAGGCAGGCGGAATTACCCAGTCAATCGGTGCTTATTCAGTAACAACTCCGAAGGGAAAAATCACATTCCTTGATACTCCGGGACACGAGGCGTTCACAATGATGCGCGCCCGTGGAGCTCAGGTTACTGATATTGTTGTTCTTGTTGTCGCGGCTGATGATGGCGTTATGCCTCAGACTCTGGAAGCTATTGCACACGCAAAAGATGCAAAAGTTCCGATTATCGTTGCTGTAAACAAGATTGATAAGCCGGAGGCAAACCCGGACAGAGTAAAAACTCAGCTTTCAGAGCAGGGGCTTACTCCGGAAGAATGGGGCGGCGACACACAGTACGTTAATATTTCCGCAAAACAGAAAATCGGTATTGATGATTTGCTTGACGCAATTCTTCTTCAGGCGGAAATGCTTGAGCTTAAGGCGACTTATGACTGCCGCGCGGAAGGAAAAATTCTTGAGTCAAGAATTGATCAGGGACGCGGTGTTGTTTCTTCGGTAATTATTCAGCGTGGTACTTTAAAACAGGGCGATCCTTTTGTTGCCGGAATTTATTCAGGCCGTGTGCGCGCGATGTTTGATGACCGTGGACACAGAATCCAGGAGGCAGAACCTTCTACACCAGTTGAAGTTCTTGGTATGGAAGAAATGCCGAATGCGGGCGATCCTTTCCAGGTAACAGAAGATGACAAGGAAGCCCGCGCAATCTCTACAAAACGTCAGGAATTAAAGCGTTTTGAGGCTGCAAAAGCTGTCAAGAAAACAACTCTTGAGTCGCTCTACAGCGATATTGCCGCAAGTGAAGTCAAGGAATTCAAGGTTATCATCAAAGCTGACCTTCAGGGGTCTGCCGAGGCGCTCAAGGCTTCGCTGGAAAAACTTTCAACAAAAGATATTCGTCTTGTTGTAATCCACAGTTCTGCCGGCGCAATCAACGAGTCGGATGTTACTCTTGCAGCGGCTGATTCAAACGCAATCATCATCGGATTTAATGTTCGTCCAACTCCAAAGGCAAAGGCGTTGGCTGATGCAGAAAAAGTTGACATCAGAAAATACAGCATTATCTACAAGTGTGTTGAAGAAATTCAGGCCGCAATGGAAGGTATGCTTGCTCCAGATACAAAAGAGCAGGTTATCGGTAATGTTGAGGTCAGAAATACATTCAAGGTTCCAAAAGTTGGTACAATTGCCGGATGTTATGTAATCGACGGTGTTGTAAGAAGAAATTCTATGGTTCACCTTGTCCGCGATGGAATCGTAAAATATACAGGAAAAATCGCTTCCCTCAAACGTTTCAAGGATGATGCGAAAGAAGTTACAACTGGTTTTGAATGTGGTTTGAGCCTCGAAAACTGGCAGGATATTCAGATTGACGATACAATGGAAGTATTTGAATACATTGAAGTTGCCCGAAAACTTGGGGACGAGCTTCATGATGACCGCGCAGAAAATGAAAAGAAAGCCAAGGAAGCTGCCGCAAAGGCAATGGCAGCCGCTGAAGCTGAAAAAGTCCACGAGGCGGAAGTTCTTGCCGCTGAAAAAGCTGCCGGAAAAGCTAAAAAAGCTGCAAAGCCAAAGGACAATGGAACTCAATTCCCGGGAGAAGCTGAAAAAGGAGCTGCTGAATAATGGGTCAGTATCGAATGGAACGGCTGAACGCTCAGCTTAGGGAAGAAATTTCCAAGCTGATTCTTCAGGGTGAGATAAGAGATCCTCGCGTAATCGGAAAAAAAGGCTTGAAGGAAGCCCGGATGGATGTCGCTCCATTCCTTTCCGTGAACCGCGTTGAGGTAAGCCAGGATTTGAGCTACGCAAAAGTTTATGTCTCAAGTTTTGCAAGCGATGATATGCTCGAAAATGGTGTCGCAGGATTGAACAATGCGGCGGGATTCATCCAGTCATCGATTGCAAAAAAAATGCGCATACGAAAATTTCCAAAGCTTACTTTCGTTGTTGATTCAGGCATGAAGGAAGGCTTCCACATGGTTCAAAAATTGAATGAACTGGAAGCTGAATCAAAAGCCCGCGAGAATTCAAATCCTGATGAATCAGAATAAAATTGTTCTTCTTGCAAAAAAGCCAGGGCTTACAAGTTTTTCGAGCCTTTTTACGGTTAAGCACGCTTTTAAGACTTCAAAAGTTGGACACACAGGAACGCTTGACAGTTTCGCTGCCGGGCTTCTTGTTGTGTGCGTTGGCTCATTGACGCGTCTTGCCGGAAAAATAACCGAATTCAGCAAAACTTATAAAGCTGTAATAAAATTTGGCGAGGAAACGGACACTCTTGAATGTACTGGAAAAATTGTGCGCCGCGCAGAGCTTCCGACCCAAAAAGATTTGGAGGCAGCGGTAAAAAAATATACCGGCAAAATAATGCAGCAGCCACCAAGTTTCAGCGCAATCCATATTGACGGAAAACGTGCAAGCGATTTAGCCCGGAGCGGAAAAACTGCCGAAATTCCGTTCCGCCCGGTTCAAGTTTTTTCCGCAGAAATTCAGGAAATTCTGCTTGATTCTTCCATAAAAAATGATGAAAAACGCGTTCTTGCGTGCTGCATTGAATTTTCTGTCTCAAAAGGAACATATATCCGCTCTCTTGCCCGGGATATTGCGAATGAATGTGTCAGCGCAGGTCATCTTGTGGGGCTTTTTCGCACTAAAGTCGGAAATTTCCGCCTGGAAGATGCGGCGGGCTTTTCAGAGCTGGAAGAATTTAACATTGAAAATGCGTTTGTTTCCGCTGAAAAAACGCGAGAGCTTGAAAAGATTTCCGCTGAAAACAAAAAAAATAATATTCATATCAAAAAAGAACTAGATGCGTCTGAACTTGAACTTGAAAATCAATGTGTTAAAAAATCTGTTCCAATGACAAAAGAACTTGCGTCTTTGTGCGGTTTTGGCTGTCTTACGCTTGCGGAAGGAAAAAATGTCCTTTTTGAAAACGGCGTAAAACTCCAGAGCAATATGTTCACAACCTCTCCGTTTGAGGTGAAAGAAAAAATCGCCGCAGTTTTTACGCTTTCAGAAGATTTTAAAGGGCTTCTTGAGAAAAACGGTCAGGGCTATTTTTCCTATTCATTCGTTGTGCATTAAATAACCGGTGCCTGGACTTTTCCGTTCCTTATTTCTTTTGGAAAAACTTTTATTCCTAGCTTTTTTTCAAGTGCGGCAAACGCATTCATCTCATATTCGTCGCCAATCACAACATTGATTCCTTTTTTTCCGGCTCTTGCGGTTCTTCCGGCTCTGTGGATAAAAAAATCTGAGTCAGAGGGCAAATCCATCTGGATTACGTGTGAAATGCCGTTTATATCAAGTCCTCGCGCGCCAAGATCGCTTGTGATTAGTATGTGTTCTTTTCCGCTACGGAATCTGTCGATTGCCGCTTTTCTTGCCTGTTTGTCGGCTTTTGCGTAAAGGCAGGCACATTCAACCTTTTTGTATTTCAGTTTTGAGTAGATATTTTCAACTTGGTTAGCGCGGCTAGCAAAAACGAGCGCTTTTTCAGGATTTTCAGCCGCAAGGAATTTTCTTAGCGTGTCAATTTTGTCCCGTGTCTCTGCGTATATTGCCCAATGCGTGATATTTTTTGTAAGCACATCTTCTTTTGGAAGAATTTCAATTTCTGCGCCGGAGAAGAATTTTTTTGTTCCGCTGTCAATTGTTGCAGTGCAGGCGATAATCTGTGCATTCTGTGGAACAAGACTTTTCAGTTCGGTACATTCCTGGATAAGTTCTTTTTTTACAAGACGGTCGGCTTCATCAAAAACAATCGCATTCACATATTGAGTTTTAAGTTTCTTCAGACGAATAAGTTCCACCAGCCGGGCAGGAGTTCCAATCACAATCTCAGGTTTTTCCTTTAGGGCTTCAGTCTGCCGCTTGATTGGCGAGCCGCCGATAAAAAGTGTTGTTTTTATTGAGGAAATGCTCTGAACCGCCATTTTTATCTGCGATGAAAGCTCAAATGTCGGAGCGCACACAATGATTTTCACGTGTTTTTCGTTCGGATTTTCGGTTTCCGCCTCTTTCTGCAGTTTTGTTATAAGCGGCAAAAGATATGCGAAAGTTTTTCCAGTTCCGGTTTCAGACTGAAATACAAGATTTTTTCCTTCCGTAAGAATCGGAATCACTTTTTGCTGAACTTTTGTCGGTTCAGTTATGTTCATTGAGTTAAGTTTTTCTGTAAGATTTTGCGGAAGCGAATTAAATATATTTTCAGTCATAGACAAAATATAGCATAGAATAACTTTTTGTGCTATAATTAAAAAATTATGAAGATTGGTATAGACACCTTTGGTTGTGATCATGCAAGGTCTGGTTTGGGAACTTATCTTCTTTCGTTCATTGCAAATCTTCCTAAAATTGAAGGAATTGATTTTGAGCTTTTTGGACCTGAACTTGACAGATTTACATATAATTCTGGAAAAGATATTCCTTTTGAAGCCGTTTCTGTTGGCGACACTCTGAGCGCGGAACGGTTATGGCATTTTACTAATTCTGGAAAATTCGTGGCATCCAGAAAATATGATGTTGTTTTTTATGAAGCTCCGGAAAAAGTTCTGCCAATCAATTTTAAGACTCCTGGAATTGCTGTTGTAAACACTGTTCTTTCCGGTCTGATAGAAGGAAAAAAGGACTGGATTCAGAAACTTCAGATAAAGCGCGGACTTCTGAAAGTTCAAAAGATTATTGCGGCAAGCTGCTATATCCGCGATGATCTTGTTTCCCATGGGATTGAAAAATCGAAAATCGAAGTTGTCTATAACGGAATTGACCACAAGCTGTTTTATCCTCAGATTGATGTTACTGATGATGTTGTTGATATAAAGCCGTTTGCGATAAAAAAGCCATATTTTATTTATGGCTCAAGGCTTTCTGGCGCGGAAAAAAAACATGTTGAGCTTATAAAGGCTTTTTCTCTGTTCAAAAAGAAGACTGGACTTCCGCACAGACTTGTTATTGCCGGAAGCGACGATTCTTATTCTTCTGAAGTCCACAAAGAGGCTTTTAGTTCAGAGTTTGCGTCTGATATTTTTCTTACAGGATATTTTCCGCATGAAAGTTTTCCGCAGTTATACGCTGGTGCGGAAGCGCTTGTTTTTCCTTCTGTCTGTGAAGGGGTGGGGCTTCCAATTCTGGAGGCTATGGCGACTGGAATTCCTGTTTGCTGCTCGAATGCGGGCGCGCTTCCAGAAATCGGCGGTGATGCCGCGGTTTATTTTGATGCTGATAATATTGTAGATATTGCCTGCACGCTTGAGAAACTTGCCACTGACAAAAAACTCCGTGAAAATCTTGTTAAACGCGGATTTGAATGGTCGGCTAAATTTAACTGGGAAAACACAATCTCAAAGACAATTGAAATTGCAAAAAATCTTGTGAAGTAATATGGAACAAAAAAAATGTGGTCATTTTGACTTAGCTCAGTGACCACATTTTTTTGTTTTAAGCATTAAGTTTTTTCTGTTCTTCCGGCTCAACTTTTAGGAATTTCATCAGGTCATATTTTCCATTTGACTCAATTATTTCCTTTGTGATGTTAAGAATTTTGTGTCCTTTTATGCTTGGAACTTCATACATCGTGTTTGTAAGGCATTTTTCAACAATTGAACGGAGTCCTCGCGCACCAGTCTTTTGCCTGATTGCTTCGTCCGCAATTGCCTCAATCGCATCATGTGTGAATTCAATATCCATATCATCCATTGCAAAAGAAGCCTTGAACTGCTTTGTAATCGCATTTTTTGGTTCTGTAAGGATATTTACAAGATCGTCTTTTGTAAGTTCCTTCAATGCGACTGTCATTGGCATACGGCCGATAAGTTCAGGGATAATTCCGAATTTTACAAGGTCATCCGGTGTGCAAAGGCTAAGAAGCTCGCGCTGCTGTTCAGGAGTAAGTTCCCCCACGTTAGAACCGAATCCCATTGAATGTTCCGCAGTTCTCTGCTCAATGATTTTGTCAAGACCAACAAAAGCTCCGCCAAGAATGAAAAGAATATTTGTTGTGTCAATCTGAATCATTTCCTGATTAGGATGCTTTCTTCCGCCCTGAGGAGGAACGCTCGCAGTTGTTCCTTCGATAATCTTCAGAAGTGCCTGCTGTACACCCTCGCCAGAAACATCACGTGTAATTGATGTGTTCTCGCTTTTTCTTGCGATTTTATCAATCTCATCAATAAATATGATTCCACGTTCTGCTGCGGCAACATCGCCGTCTGCGGCATTTATAAGCTTTAAAAGCACATTTTCAACATCTTCGCCAACGTATCCAGCTTCTGTGAGAGTTGTTGCATCAGCAATTGCAAAAGGAACTTTCAGTTTTTCCGCCAAAGTCTTTGCAAGAAGAGTTTTTCCAGAACCTGTAGGACCAATCAAAAGAATATTTGATTTTTCAATTTTCACATCGCCGGTTTTTTGTTCCAGTTTTGGAATTGACATTCTTTTGTAATGATTGTAAACAGCAACCGAAAGGACTTTTTTCGCATCATCCTGACCGATTACGTATTGGTCAAGGTATTCCTTGAATTCTTTTGGCGTAGGAACTTCTGTAAGATTGATAGGAGAGACTGTATCTTCTTCCTGACGCAAAATTTCCTGACAAACTGCAATACAGTTGTTGCAGATATTTATATTTCCAGAAGGACCTGCAACAAGATGTCTTGAAGCATCTTGAGGTTTTCCGCAGAATGAACAGTAACGAGCATCGCTTCCAAATCTTCTCATTATTTCTTCCTCTTTTCCATAATTTCGTCAACAATTCCGTATGCAAGGGCTTCTTCTGCATTCATAAAGAAATCTCTTTCCATGTCTTTTGCAACTTCATCAAAAGTTCTTCCTGTCTGTTCTGCAAAATGTTTGATTGTAAGTTTTTTGAGCCGCAAGATTTCCTTTGCATGGATTGCAATGTCTGATTCCTGTCCTTCAACGCCACCCCAAGGCTGATGAATCATGACGCGTGCAGACGGAAGAGTGTAGCGTTTTCCTTTTGTTCCACCAGCAAGAAGAAATGCGCCCATACTTGCCGCCTGACCAAGACAAATTGTCTGAATCGGGCATTTTACATATTGCATTGTATCATAAATCGCAAGTCCTGCAGTTACAGAGCCGCCCGGGGAATTGATATAAATGCTTATATCTTTTTCAGAATTTTCTGATTCAAGAAAAAGAATCTGTGCCACAACAAGGTCTGCTGTAGCATCGTTTATTTCTCCATCAATAAAAATAATGCGTTCTTTTAAAAGACGCGAGAAAATGTCGTAGGATCTTTCACCGTTACCACTGCGCTCAACAACGTATGGAACTAAAGTATTCATCTGTTCGTTCATTTTTAATCCTTTTATATTTAAGGGATTTTGAAAAAATATAAGTTTTTTCGCTATGCTTTAAATATAGCGATATTTTGTCTATAAGTCAAAAAAAAGGAATGTACGGAAAGTACATTCCTTTTTATGCGCTTAGCTGATTTTATTTTGCTGAAAACAAGTCTGCAAAAGATGTTTTGTCACCTTTTGAAACTTTTACTTCTTTGTAAAGTTCGTTGTAAAGTTTCTGCTCTTTTGTGTCATCAATAAGCCATTCTTTTGAGCGTGGATCTGAATAATGCTTCTTTACTTCTTCAATATCCATTCCGCCTTCCTCAGCGATTTTCTTGTACTGCTCTTCAATTTCTTCCGGAGTAACAGAAATATTTTTTGCCTTGATAAGTGAATCAACGATGATTCTGCTCTTGAGCATCTTTTCGCTGTCACCAGTCCATTCCTTGAGCATAGCTTCTTTTGTCTGGCCTGAAGAAACAACCATTTTCTCAAGCTGCTCAGGTGTTGTCTGGAACTGCTGAGCCATCATACGCCAACGTCCATCAAGTTCAGCTGCAAGCATTGATGCTGGAATTTCAAAAGGATTATTTTCTACAAGCTGTTCAAGCAAAGACTGAGATTTAAGTTCTGCAAGTTTTCTGTTTTTTGCAACTTCCATATTGCGGGAAATGTCTTTCTTCAAATCATCAAGGGTCTTGAATTTTTCATTTACATCCTGCGCAAGGTCATCATCAAGAGCCGGAAGATTGCGGACTTTTATAGTTTTTACAGTAACCTTGATTTTCTTTGAGTCTTTCTCAAATTCTTTTGTCTCATCTTTCTTCATTCCGATTACCTGGTCGTCAATGCCGTAAGCATCGTCTCCAGAACCGATTGTGAATACATAACCATTTCGTTTTTCACCGTTTTCTTCTTCGTAGTCAACTGTAACAATATTGTCTTTTTCAGCTGGCTCATCGGCTTTTTTGTCAATTACAACAGCGTTGCGTTCCTGAATTGCCTTAAGTTCATTCTCAAGGTCTTTGTCAGAAATTGTAACCTGTGGCTCTTTGATTGTAATTCCGCTGAAATTCTTTACTTCAACTTTAGGGAAAACATCATAAGTCACAGTGTATGTAAGATCTTTTGATGTATCCATTTCTGGAACTTTTTCCATGATTGGCTGCTGATAAGGAAGAGGGCGGTTCTCTGTTTCCTTTTCAAAGATTTCATTAAGAGATTTGTCGATGATTTCGCTTAGAGCATCAGCCTTGATTCCTTCGCCGTATTTGCGTTCAAGAATATTTGCCGGCACGTGTCCTTTTCTGAATCCTGGAATCTGTGCGTTCTTAGTATATTTTGCCAAAACTTCATTGTAAGATTCCTGAACATCTTTTTTTGCGATAGTTACTGTCAACTTAACAGCTGATTTTTCAAGACTAGTGAATTCTGTTGTGAGTTTCACTTTTTGCTCCTTAAAATTGAAATAAACTGCTTCAAAACAAAATTTTGAAAGCGGCTCAATATAACAAAAAAGCGATTCAGACGCCCTGAATCGCTTTTAAATTTAGAGCGGAAAACGGGAGTCGGACCCGCGACATCCACCTTGGCAAGGTGGCGCTCTACCACTGAGCTATTTCCGCAAATCTGGCGCTTTTCCGGCCATTTAATCTTGTTAGAGCGGAAAACGGGAGTCGGACCCGCGACATCCACCTTGGCAAGGTGGCGCTCTACCACTGAGCTATTTCCGCAAAAAAAGAATAGTGCGAAAGGAGGGACTTGAACCCTCACGCCGAAGCACTAGATCCTAAGTCTAGCGTGTCTGCCAATTTCACCACTTTCGCTAGATTTGTTTTCGACGATGTTTAGAACTTTATACAATTAATCAAAAATTGTCAAGTCAATGGATTGTGTTTTTGCTTTTTTTTTCATTGCTTGAATTTATTTGTGGAATTAATAGAATAAATAAAATCGATTTTGAATTATTATAAAAATTGTGAAAAAACGCTCTCGTCGGATTTGCAATTTGCTCCAGACGGTTGGGCTCGCGCTTCGCTTGTAAGACATTGGGTGCTATGCACTTTAATTAGTATAATCGCCCAAAGTCTTCACAAATTACAAATTCGACTGCGCTTTTATTACTTTTTTTAATTCAATATCTATATACTATATAAAAAATAAAAAAACTTGGATTTCTAAAAAAGGAACTTTGTTATGGAATTTCTTGAACTTTGCAAAAAACGTTATTCTGTCAGAAAATTTTCTTCTAAAAAAGTTGAGGATGAGAAGCTTTTAAAAATTCTGGAGGCGGGGCGGATTGCTCCAACGGCAAAAAACAGTCAGTCGCATAGAATTTTCGTCCTAAAATCTGAAGAGGCGCTGAAAAAAATCTATGACGCAACTCCTATGAGCTACAAAGCGCCTGTGGTTCTTCTTGTATGCTACGATATTGAAAGCAGCTATAAAAATCCGGCTGATACAGTCTACAAAAATTATGATGGCGGAGAAGTTGACGCGGCGATTGTTGTTTCTTCAATGATGTACGAGGCTACCGAGCTTGGACTGGGAACTTTGTGGGCAAGAGGATTTGATTCCAGAAAAATAATTGACGCTTTTGGTTTGCCTTCAAATCTTCATGTTGTCTGTCTTTTGGATATTGGATATGCGGCGGAAGACAGCGAGCCTAGCGAAAGACATTCTTTAAGAAAAAATCTTTCTGAAACTGTTAAGGAACTTTAAATTGGAACTTTATTTGGTGCGGCACGGACAGACTGTCTGGAATAAGGCGGGGAAACTTCAGGGGCGGACAGATATTGAACTTAACGGGAACGGCAGGGAGGCGGCTGGAAATCTTGGACGCGAGCTGGAAAATGTTGAGTTTGACGAAATTTATTCTTCTCCGCTTATAAGGGCTTATGAAACGGCTTGTCTTATCTGCGGGCACAGAAATATTCCGATAATCCGGGATGAGCGGCTTCTGGAAATCAGTTTTGGTGATGGCGAAGGCGACTCCTGGGAAAGCTGGAACAAACCTGAAAGTCCATATCACGCTTTTTTCAGCGATACAGAAAATTACGTTCCTCCACCGCACGGCGAAACTTTTGAGCATGTCATGGAACGCACAAAGAATTTTATCCAGTCTGTTGTTGAGCCTCAGTTTAAAACCGCAAAAAGAATTATGATTGTTGCGCATGGAGCGTTGGACAGCGCGATTATCTGTTATCTTGAAGGGAATTCAAAGGCGAATTTCTGGGGAAAAGGACTTTTAAAGAATTGCCAGGCAGTTGTCTTTGAATTTGACGGAAAAAAATGGACCCGGAAATAGTTGTGTTTTGATTTGCCGGATTTTTTTAAACCTGAAACCTGTTGAATCGCTTTTGCTAAAATAATAAAATATGAGCATAGAATAATTATCCAGAGGCTTTTTATGGTGGCACAAATAATTGTGGTGACGATTTTTCTTGTTATGTTTCTTTTGATTATTGCTGACAGGTTTCCTAGGCAATATGTTACTTTGATTTGCGGTGCGCTGACTTTGCTGTTGGTGTTCGGGCTTGGAATGTCTGTTGACAACCGTTTTTTCAATGGAAGTTACGAACCTTTGAAGGCGATAAAGGAAACTCTGAATGTTCACAGCATTTTCACGCCGGGATTCTGGTACAGCGTGGGCGAGTCTGAGTCAAAGGGAATAAACTGGGCTACGATTCTTTTTATTGCCGGAATGATGGTTATGGTTGAAGGAATGGCTCGCGTCGGATTTTTCAGGTGGCTTTGCATGCGGCTTGCGAAAGCGGTGCATTATAAAGTTACCTCGATTTTTGTCGCTTTTATGGTGATGTCTTTTGTGCTCGCGATGTTCATTGATTCAATCACGGTAATCCTGTTTCTGGCGGCAGTTTCTGTTGAGCTTTCACGGCTTTTGAAGTTCAATCCGGTTTCAATGATTCTTGCGGAGGTTTTCTGCGCGAATCTTGGCGGTTCTGCGACAATGTGCGGTGATCCGCCGAACATCATCATCGGAACTTCTCTTGGATATTCATTTGCGGACTTTTTGATGAATACAGGAGCGATTGCGCTTGTCTGCCTTTTGTTCACAGTTATTTATTTTTATTTTATGTGCCGCAAGCAGTATTCGGCTGTTTCTGCGGAAGTTGACACATCTTCATTCCCGACTCCTGAGTCTGCGATTACTGATAAAGCTGGTTTTGGCGTTAGCTGTGGAATTTTCCTTGTTGCGGTTGTTCTTCTTGTTACACATTCAAGCACTCATCTTTCTGTTGCCACGATTGGAGTTGGAATCGGGCTTATCACGTTGATTACTTCGGCAAAGCATATAAAGGAAATTTTGAGCCACGTTGATTATCAGACGCTTCTTTTCTTTGTCGGATTATTTGTTGTTGTCGGTGCTTTGGAGCAGACTCATATTCTTGAGCTGATTGCATTGTTTATTGAGAAAGTTTCTGGCGGAAACCTTTACTACATGGTTGCGATTATAATCTGGGTTTCGGCGGTTGCCTCTGCGTTTATTGATAATATTCCGTTCGCGGCTACAGTTGTTCCTGTGATTCAGAATCTTGCGGCTGTTACTGGAATGAATTTCCTTCCGACAATGGCATGGTCGCTTGCGATTGGTACGGACATCGGCGGCTCGGCTACACCAATCGGGGCTTCCGCAAACGTTGTTGGAACTTCTGTTGCGGCAAAAGCCGGACATCCGGTTGGCTGGGGAAAATACTGCAAGCTTTGCGCCCCTGTTACAATTCTTGTTCTGGTGATAAGTACGATTTTTGTTTTTGTCAGATACCTTTAATGGTGTTATAATTTATCTGATTTCATGTTTCACTTGAGGGGTACTTATATGGGAAAACAGATTATTATTTCAATAAGCCGTGAATATGGTAGTGGCGGACACGAAATTGGAAGAAAACTTGCTGAAAAGCTGGGGCTTCCATTTTACGATAGAAATCTTTTGGACGAGGTTGCAAAAAACAGCGGTTCAGATGTGAGCGAGCTTTCTGCTTATGATGAAAAGCCACGGCATTTCTTTTTGAGCAGAAGCGTGCGCGGTTATTCTAACAGTCCGGCTGAAAATATTGCGGAGCTTCAGTTTGCGCTTTTAAAGTCAAAGGCGGCGGACTGCGATTCTTTTGTTGTTATCGGGCGTTGTTCGGACGAGCTTTTTGACGAGATGCCGGATGTTTGCGTTCTTAAAATATTTGTAAGCGCGGACTGGGATGAGAAGGTCAAGCGAGTTATTGAAAAGCGGAGCATGGATAAAAAACTTGCTGAAAAGACGATTCTGCGCCACGACAAGAACAGAATTGCCTACCATGACCATTTTTGCAAGCACCGCTGGGGAGACGCAAGAAGCTACGATTTGAGCGTGAATTCTTCAAGGCTTGGAATTGACGGAACTGTTGATATGCTTTTTGATTATGTTCAGCGTTTTTCAAAATAAAAGTGGAGCAGAAAATGGTTCAGGGAACAATAAAATTCAGCGAAAGCGAGGCGAAATTTTGTATTGTTGATGAAGAGAATATGAAATTTCTTGATTTTTTGGAATTCGGTGACGAATTTGAAGCGAATGTTGACGGAAAATGGGTTCACACAAAACTTGAAATCATTACAAACGAGGCTGAGGAACTTATTTTTTCTTTGAAAGGAACGCCTTACAACGGAGTTCTGGACGGAGTTGAAGTAAGAAAATAGCTCTAGCGGTTTCTGTAGCTCACAGAAATTCCATCGCCGTCATCGTAGAAGTCGGTGTGGAATTCTGTGTTTGCTTTTAAAAAATCAATATATTTTATTATTTTTTTTACCAGCTTTTTTGTGCTGTAATTGTGCGTAAGGTTCAGGTCGTTGACCATTCCATGGAATTTCAGGTTATCGGTCATTATTACGCCGTTTTCTGTAAGGTTTTCCTTGAATTTTTCAAAAAAACGGATGTACTGGGCTTTTGCCGCGTCAATAAAAATAAGGTCGAATTTTTCATCGGTTTCCCATTCCAGCGCGTCGCCGTAGACAAGCGTGATTTTTTGCTCAAGATCGCAGTCGCTTACATTCTGTTTTGCCTGGATGTGCCTGTCCAAATCGTATTCAATTGTTGTGACGTGGACATCTTCTGTTGCTTTTGCAAAATTTATTGCCGAATATGCGATTGCCGTTCCGATTTCCAGGATATTTTTTACATTGTGATTTTTTATGTATTCGCACATAAATTTCAGCCCACCGTCCTGAATGATTGGAAGATAGGCTTTTTTTGCAAAAGATTTGATGTCTGAAACTGCGTCCATGGAAAATCCCTGTTTTATTAATGTGAATTTAAGAGAATTGTGAAAGAAATTGAATAAACTTCCAGTCAAAAGCCAAGATTTGGCTATGGTGAAGCATTTTTTTTGAAGAATTATTTGCGGTTTTACTTTGTAAAATCCTCAATAATTCTTTTATGCCATGCGGCAAAAAGTGCTTCAAGGACGCCAAACTTGCCTTTTTCCTTCGCGTTTATTCAATTTATTTTTTGTGCAAATTCTTAATTCCCATTCATAATATTTAAAAAAATAATCTTTTGCAATGGAATTTGTTTCTGCGGATGGGTTAGCGATGTGCAGGGCGCGCTTTGCGCGTTGCGGAATGAGATGAGCGGACGCGAGCCGCTTGCGGCGTGGCGGGCGCGAAATTGAATGTAGCAATGAGTGTGAACGGAACCCGGAACGTAGCGACCTTACATTCGTGTTTTGCGATGCAAAATCCGAATGTAAGGGAACCACAAAATAAAGAAGAAAAAATGTGTAAAATTTGTGATTTTTATAAAGTCGCGTTGTGGAATTCCGATAATGAAATGAGAAAAAAAGTTTTTTGCTTGTTTTTGGAGGAATTTATGGCAGATTCAAAAAAATATAAGGATATTTTGCTGCAGGAAGATGCTGTGCTTTCGGATGTGATTGCGTCTCAGGCGGAGCTTAGGGCTGCGGTTAATGCAAAAGACTGGACGAATCTTATGAAGGTTGTTTCGGACATAAATTTGGAAATGGATAAATTCAATCATCTTGATGATGAGCGGGAAAACTTTTTGAAGGCTGAAAAGGGCGGAATGTCTGGTGGTTCGGCTGATTTTGACAGGGAAACAAATGAGCTTTTGGCTAAGGTTCGCGGTAAACTTGTACGTTGCCGCACGGAAAACAAGGCTTTGGGCGATTTTATAAATATCACGCGGAATTTTGTGCAGAAGATTATTGACACGGCGCTTCCGCAGAGCAGGACAAAGGTTTATGGAAAGGGCGGCGGTTTTATTCAGAAGCAGCCGGACAGCGTTGTTGTAAACACTTTGTTTTAGTTTTTGGAATTTGTTTTTGCAAATTTGATTTGAAGTTGAATGGAAAAATAGAGGCAAGTTATGGGATCAACATTTTCTGGAATTGAATTGGGCAAGCGCAGTATAATGGCGCATACAGATGCAATCAGCACTGCCGGACATAATATTTCTAACGCAAACACAGAAGGTTATTCGCGCCAGCGCGTGCAGATGAAGGAATTTGATCCTCTTTACAGGCCGGATCTTGAGCGTGCTGAACGTGCCGGAATGATTGGCCAGGGAATTGATGTCCAGAGCATTAACCGCGTGCGGGATGAGATGCTTGACCAGCGCATTACGGCTCAGCAGAACCAGGAATCTTACTGGGACACAAGAAGCAAGTATTATACGATGATTGAGCAGATTTACAATGAGCCTGACGAGGTGAGCGTGCGTTCAAATATGGATAAATTCTGGGAAAGCTGGCAGGAACTTTCTGTGAACCCTGAAAGCCAGGCTGCTCGGCAAGCGGTTGTTACCCGCGGCGAATCTTTGACAGATGCGATAAAATCAAAGTGGGAAAACCTTATGGGCGTGGGCTCGTTGCTTAATTCCGACATTGATTCCACGGTTAAGCAGGTGAATTCCTATGCGAACCAGATTGCGGCAGTTAATGCGGAAATTGTGCGTTCCCGCGGAATGGGCGACAATCCGAACGACTTGCTTGACCGGCGGGATTTGCTTGTTGATAAACTTTCAAAACTTGCGAATATTACAACTGACCAGCGCGATTCTGATGAATTTATGGTTCATCTTGACGGAAGGGTTCTTGTTCAGGGCGGCGTTGCACGCAATTTTGATTTGGTTTCTCTTACGGACAACAATGGATATGAAAAGCTGGTTTGGGCTGACACGCGGGAAGATGCGTCTGTTTCTGGGGGAACTTTGGGGGCGCTGATTGAGCTCCGCGATGTTGATATCCGGAATGAGATTCAGTCCTTGAACACAATGACAATGAATTTTTCTGATCTTGTGAATGATGTGCACCGCAATGCCTACGGCGCGAACAATGTGACCGGCCTTGATTTTTTTACGCAGCATTCGTTTGTGGAGAATGTGAACGGAAATTTTGACCGCGACGGCGACGGTAATTTTGACCACAGCTATATTTTCCGCTTTACTGGAACAACAACGCTTAATCCGCAGGAACAGATTGGTTTTGAAGGCGTTATGACTTTCAGCGGACCTTCCGGCAACGTTCAGGTTCCTTACCATCCTACGGACACGGTTGAGACTGTTATAAACCGCATAAATGATTCAAATGGAGAAGTGAAGGCGTATCTTGACCGGAACAATAATTTTGTTTTAAAGGGAACTACTGCGCAGAACATTGAAAATCCTGATTTTGTAATCCGTCATGTTGAGGATTCGGGATTTTTCCTTACTGGTTATTCAGGAATTCTTTCTGCGAGCGGCGCGGATGGCGCTTATGATTTTGCGCGTGCAGATGCGGTGAATTCTCTGGCTGGCGCGCAGTTTGCGGTCAGTCCGGTGCTGAATCCGGCAGGATATATTGAAGTGAACAATGTCATCAAAAATGATGTGAAAAGCGTTGCGGCTGCTTTCCGCGATGATTCTGGAAATGTAAATGCTGGCGACGGACGCGCGGCTGTTGAAATTGCTTCAATCAGAAACACAAAAGTAATGATTGGTCACGAGCGCACTCTGGACGACTATTTTGCGGATTCAGTTACCAATGTCGGTCTAAAAGGCGAGCAGGCGGAAAATAACCTGAAAAGCCACATGGCGATTATGGATGATCTCCGCACAATGCGAGACAGCATAAGCGGCGTAAATATTGATGAGGAACTTTCAGACATCATAAAATTCCAGCACGGATACAATGCCGCGGCGAAATTTGTAACAATCTGGGACAGCCTTATCGATACTGTAATAAACAGGCTCGGTGTGTAAAAAACGGAATTAGCGAGGTAGAATATGCATAGAATCAGTTCTGCAATGAATAATATTGACACTCAGTCGGCACTTCGGCTTCAGGAAAGCAGATTGAATTCTGCGAACAACCAGATTGGAAGCCAGCGGCGTATCCAGCAGCTGCGCGATGATCCGATTTCAGCAGGGCATCTTGTCCGCTATCAGTCTTATCTGACACGCGTGAATAATTTTGAAAAAAACGCAAAAACTCTTACGGATGAATTTGCCTTGCGCGAGGGATATATGAACAATTCCCTTGAGATTATGCAGCGGGTTCGGGAACTTGCTGTAACAGGCGCGAATGGAATTTACACAAAAGAAGATATGTCGAATATGGCGGTGGAAGTTGATGAGCTTCTGAAGGAACTTATCCAGAATGCGAATGCTATTTCGAGCGACGGAAACGCATTGTTCGGCGGAACGAACACAAAGGCGACCCCTTTTGAGGTTGAGATGGGAAACGTTCAGGGCAGTGGAGTTCCTCTCATCGAAAATGTGCGCTATAACGGAAATATTGACACAAACAAAGTTGAAGTTGATGAGAATAAATATCTTGACATTGATAACGCAGGAAACCGCGCCTTCTGGGCAGAACAGCAGCAAATCTTTGGCGGGCGCGATGCAAGTGCCTGGCAGGCTTCTTCAGACAGCACAATAAGCATTGACGGCGTAAAAATAAATATCAACGCTGGCGACAATGTTTACGCATTGGCCGCAAAAATAAATGATTCTGGGGCGGCTGTGCGCGCAAATATCGACCCGGTTACAAACGGTTTGAATTTTGAGTCAACAGACGCGCGTCAGCTTTGGATTCAGGATGTTGACGGTTCTGTTCTGAACGAGCTTGGAATTGTAAAGGATTCCAGTCAGAAACCGCCGTACAATCTTGGAAACAGCGTTAAAGTTTCAGGCGGCTCGATGTTCGATGTTGTAATCGCATTCCGCAACGCGCTTTTAAAAGGAGATACAGAAAGTGTAGGCGGAAGAATTCTTGGCTCGCTCGACAAAGGAATAAATTCTCTTGTTACAAGAGTTGCAAAATCCGGCTCCGCTTATGAACGCGCCCAGAACAATGCCTTAAGAAATTCCGGCACGGCGTTGAATGTCAAGCAGCAGATAAGCCGCGAAGGTGACCTTGATTACACAAAAGCAATCACAGACTTAAAGATGCTCGACTACACTTATCAGGCAACGCTCAGCAACGCCGGAAAAATGTACAGCAGCACACTTTTGAACTATATGAGATAGTCAGTTTTTTCTAGCAAAAGAATGAGGAAAACATGGAAGTAAAGACAAAAGTAAATGGAATTGTAAATGTTGAAGAAAAACAGCTTGTGACTTTTCCAGAAGGACTTTTAGGTTTTGAAAAATACACAAAATTTGCGCTGATTGATTCCGAATATGAACCGTTCATCTGGCTTCAGTCAACAGAAGAAAGCAATCTTGCATTTTTGATGATAGATCCGTTTCTTATCTGCAATGATTACGAGGCTGACATTGATGATTCAACTTTGAAAAATATTGGGGTGGAATCTGCGGAAGACATAATCATCATGACTTTAGTTACAATTCCAAAAGATGGTTCAGCCATAACAGCAAATTTTCTTGGTCCGATTGTTATCAACAAAAAGAACCGAAAATGTCTTCAGGTGATTTTAAATGACAACCGCTGGACAACAAAATTTGACATTGTAAAAGCTTTAAAAAAGAAGGGGGAATGATATGCTTATTCTTTCCCGAAAAACCGACCAGCAGATAAAAATCGGCGAAGACATTACGATTACAATAATTGATATAAAAGGCGATCAGGTGAAAATCGGCGTGGAAGCCCCAAAAAGTGTAAAAGTTTTCAGGCAGGAAGTTTTTAACGCAATCAAGAATGAAAATACAGCGGCTTCAATTGTAAACAATGACGTTGTGAATACAATTTCAAAGATTCTAAAAAAGTAAAAAAAAATAACTTTTTTTATAAAATGCAAGATTTTAATATTGACTAAATTTTATCAATATTATATATTTACATCACGTCTTAAATGGTGCCTGTAGTTCAGCGGTAGAGCGCCAGATTGTGGATCTGGTTGTCGTGGGTTCGAGCCCCATCAGGCACCCGATTCTAGTTGCGCCCGTAGCTCATCTGGATAGAGTTCCGGACTTCGAATCCGGCGGTAGCAGGTTCGAATCCTGTCGGACGCAAATTATTTTTGGGCCATTAGCTCAGCTGGTAGAGCAACAGACTCTTAATCTGTGGGTCGCAAGTTCGATCCTTGCATGGCTCATAAAAATCTCCAACTTTTGTTGGAGATTTTTTTTTGCTATTTTATTGAATCAGATAAAAAAAGCGGCAAACATTTCTGTTGCCGCCTGATTTTTTATTTTTCCTGTTTTTTTACTTCGGCTTCGCTTGCGCGCAGGTAGAACGGTCCGTCATAATCGTTCAGTGGCTGTTCATTTGCGGAAATCTTTTTTTCTGCCATTGAAAGAAGAATTTCCCCGGCATTTATATTAAAATCCTGCGGAAGGAATTTTTTTTCAGAAAAAGGTTTTAATTCTTCTGCAAGCAGATGCGCGTCGCTTCCGCAGATTAAGACTGTTTCCGTTTCGTTGGAATTTTTTAGGAGATTCGCGATTTCTTCTGGAGTGTAGTCTCCGGCTGGAATTATCTCTTTTGCGTTGGAAAATGCTTTTGCGTAAAAACGGTCTTTTTTTGCGTCAATGCAGCTTAAAACTGTGAATGGAAAATCCTTGTAACTTTCTGCGTAAGCGTCTAGCGTTGGAATTCCGTAAAGTTTTGCGTTTGTAACCATTTCAATTGCTTTTATTGCGGAAAATCCCAGCCTTAAACCTGTGAACGAACCCGGTCCATTGGAAATGCTAAGATAATCAAGTTTTTCTGGCGTTAAATCCGCTTTTTCAAGAACATATTGAATTGCCGGTAAAAGCGTTTCCGACTGTTTCATTCCGATATTAAATACCGCTGTTACAGTATGGGAATCGTTTTTTGCAGAAATAGTGATTTTTGTTATGGCAGAATCGATTGCAAGTCCGTTCATTTTATTTCTCCATGTGGCCAGTTTTCAATTGTTATTGTTCGTGTTCCGTTTTCATGCGGAGTCAGCTTTAAAATAATTGTTTTTTTTGGAAGTTCTTCCATTATTTTTTCGCTCCATTCGATGATGGAAATGCCTTCTCCGTAAAGCATATCTTCTGTGCCAAGGTTCGCAAAGTCTTCCGCGCCGTCAAGACGATAGACATCCATGTGGTAAAGCGGCATTTTTCCTTCGTATTCGCTGATAAGACAAAAAGTCGGGCTTGTGATTGTGTCCTTTACGCCCAATGCTTCTGCGATTCCTTTTGTGATTGTTGTTTTTCCGGCCGCAAGTGTTCCCTGCATTGCAATAATGTCGCCTTTTTGCAGAAGAGAACCGATTTTTTTGCCTAATTCAATAGTTTCTTCTGCGGAATTTGTTGTGAATGTAATCATGGAAGTTTTCCTTCAGAATCTTGCTTTAAAATATAATCTTTTAAGGCTTTTTTTATTGGAAGAATAGGGTAATTTATTGGCTTTTTAAATTGAATGTCAACAGTTTTTTTTCCTAAAGGATCTGTCTCGATGCAAAAATCCACGTCTGTTTCTAGCGTTTGCCCTGGAATTTCAACATCAGCGGTGCCGGAAAAATTGCGTCGGTAATAAATGTATCCTTCCTCGCGGAATAAGTTCTTTAAATTCAAGATTTTCATTTCTTTCTATTTTAATTATATCCGTAGACTTTAGCAAGAATTTTATTCTGCACTTCAAGCGATATGTTGCTGAACTTGATATGAAGATTAAAAAGCCCCTGCGTTTGCGATTTTCTTGTTTTTACAATTGTTCCAAAAACGCCGTATTCTCCGTCAGAAAGTGAAATCTCAATATAAGTCATCTGGCTTTCCTTGATTGGAAGCGTTGTTGAAATGCAGCAGCCTCCGCCGGAAATATTTGTAAGGACACATTCATACTTTTTTTCCGCCGGAATATATTTTTTTTCATTCTTTTTATTTGTTTCGATTTTTATTGAGGCGATTTTGCATTTTTCGTTCACGTTGATTCTTTTAAAGTGCCGCTGCTGTTTTGTGATTAAATCGTTGCTGTGCGACACAATCATCTGATGGCCGTTCTGGTCGTTTTCGTAGCGTAGAATTCTTGAGACAAATGCGTATTGCATTCCGGCCGGCGAATGAAATGTGAATGCGACTTTCTCCAGGTTTTCAGGCTTTTTGGGAGAGGCAAAGAATTCATCTGTGATTTTTATTGAAAGATAATCTTTTGTGTTTTCATATACAAAAAAGTCGGTTTTTGTTCCGTCCGGAAAAATCTCGCTGATTTTTGAATTTTTTGCCAAAAGCTTTGTTGAGGAGATTGATTCAGATGACGCAAAAATCCGTTCAAGGCGGAATTTCAACCTGAACATCAAATTTATGTCCGTCTGGGAATTGTCCTTGTTGGAACTGTAATATTTTTCAAAGTAAGGTTCGAGCGACTTTAAATCTTTTATTGCGAAAAGAATGTTCGTTATTTCGTATTTTTTGCAGATTTTCCATAAAAAAGCCTCTTCTTCTGGCTTGAGCTTGTATTTTTCAGAAAAAATTGAGACATCTTTCCGGTTTGTTTTTCTTTTTGCTTGAGCCGCCTGCCATTCTGGAGTTTCTTCAATTTTCTTCCGTTTTTTTTGGATAAAGAAAATTGCCGCTAAAACTGCGGAGATTACAAGCGCGGCTATTAGGACTGTGTAAATTGCCGGATTCATTCGCGCGGCAAGCGGTGAGCCTCCTGCCTGAAAATCTAAATTCATGCCAGACCTTCCAAAGTTTTTGCGATTGAAACTAGGCGAGGGCAGATTTCGTATTCAGCAAGATCTCCAACGCTTACCGTGTCGTTGTTTTTTAGCGCGTCCTCGAAATCTGAAAGCACCGGCGAAAATTCCCTGAAAAATTCGGAAAAAGGTTTGTCTTCAATTTTTACTTCTGTGTAATCCTGGAAGAGGCTGGCGAGGGTCGCAATGTGGCAGAATTCATCGATGCTGTCCGCAAGCGTTAATATTGATTCGTTTGCTTCTTTCGCTTTTCCGCTTTGAAGTTCCACAGGAATTGTCTGCATTTTTTCTGAAAGCTGCTTAAAAAGCCCGGAAAGATTTTTGAACGCATCTTTTATGTTTTGTCTTGTTACAATGCTGAATTCAAATTTCATGCTGTCGTTCAGCGTTTTTTTTGCATATTCATCGAAAATCTCGGCAGTTATTTGTTTTCCGTCAATTCTGATTCCTATTACAGCCGTGTCATTTTGCTCGCAGGTTATTTCAAAAGATTTCAGGACATCTCCGACAGTTTTTTCTTCTTCCAGTGTGATGTCAATTTTTTCGTCATTAATATAAAAATCCATAATTTTTCCGCCTATCTATTGTTGTTTCCTGAGTTGGAGAAATTTTTTATAGTGTTCTGCTGGGATTCAAGGCTGTTCAATGCGCCTTCCATTTGTCCGTATTTATTTCTTAGTTCAGCTTCCTTGTCGTCCATCTGCGTTTCAAGGCGCGCTATTTTTTGCTCGGAGGATTTTATTCTTGAGTCAAGGGCTGATGTCTTCATTGCAAAAATTCCGCCCGACTGAACGTAAGCGGTAAGCTGCTTGTCAAGTTTGAATCCGATTCCAGAATCTATTATCAAGTCTCCGTCTGAATCGTATCCGAACATATTTTTTACATCGTCAAGATTTTTTTCAAGTTCCGAGTCAAGTTTTTTTTCATCAATTTCAAGATAACCGCGCAGTTTGCTTGGAGTGTAGCCTGAATAATTTGTGGCGTTTGTCGCAATTCCAATCTGCGAAAGCATTGTGATTTTTGCGTCCTCACTGAATTTATAGTTTGCCGTTGTTGTTGTCTGCAGCGCGGATTTTAGGCTTGTCAGGGAAGAGTCCGTGTTGAACATTCCAAGTTTCTCCTGCTCAGCTTTTTTTTCATCAGAAGAAAGATAGTCAAGTTCCTCGATGATTTCGGGTTTGTTCTGGGAAAGAATGTTTATTTCGGCCACGGACTGATTGTATTTTCCCACAAAAGTTATAAGCGCTTCCTTTGCAGACTCGACATCAGGTTTTACAGAAATAGTCGCGGTCTTTTCAGTCTTGTCAAAAAGATTCAGCGTAACTTCTGGAACAACATCATCGATTGTATTTGTCGGGCGTTTTATTGTTATTCCTTCATATTTTATGATTGCGTCATCCGCAGAAGAAATTGCGTGCTGCGGAACAAATCCGCGGTTTTCGCTTGGATTTAATGCTGATGCGGAAGAGATTGAAAGCGCAATGCCTGTGTTTCTGTTTTTCAGCACGATTGAATCAATATTCTTGTAGTCATTTAACGGAATGTCAACTTGTGTTTTTTCGCCGGAAAGAAGGTTCGGCGTAGAAATCTGTTTTTCTGTTCCATCCTTCATTTTTACAAAAAGAACATCATTTGTGGAGATTGATTCGAGCGGCTCGAGTTTTTTTTCTGGTTCTTGCGGTAAATCTGCGTCAATCGGCGCATTTATAATTGTTATATCCTTAAAAGTCGCGCTTCCTGAATCCGGGAAAACTGGTTTAGATTCCTGTTTGTTCAGCGCGATTGTAATGTCCGAAACTTCTTGTTTTGAGATTGTAAACTGAATGTGCGTGTTTGGAGTTTCCAGAACCGTTGTTGGAATTGAAAGAGAATATCCGCCGCGGGGAGGAACTGAGACTGTTCCATCTGAAATTTTTATTCCAGCGGCAGAAATCTGCGGAAGCCGCTCTTGTTCTGGGGCTTCTGGCTGAATGTTCCTGTAGTCGTTTCTGCTTGTTCCAAATTCAATTGTTTTTGGTTTTACCCGGATTATCATTCCGCTGGATTCTGCAAAAGTTTTTGCGTCATCCTCAAATGTAAGCCGGTTTTCGCTCCCTGTCTTTTGGGATTCAATTGAAAGAGTTTTTTTTCCTTTTGAAGCGCCGATTACCCTTGTCTTTAAAAGGTCTCCGCCACGCCGGTTCAATGCGTTTGAAAAATCCTGCAAGGAGCCGCCTTTCCACCGCATTGTTATGGATTTGTCGTTTATTTTATATGTGTATGTTCCTGCCGGAACTTTTGTGTCCGCGTCAAGTTCTGATGTAAGAAAACGGTCTGCTGTTGCCGGCTGAATTACATCAACTTTAAAAGATTCGTAAGCTGCCTTTCGTGTGGCATCTGCTGTGATTGCATATTCTTCTGTTGAGGAAGTTAATTTATTGTTAAAAGGATTGTCAAAAGAGTACAGGGTTTTTACGCTGTCCCGAAGTTCTGTCATTTTTCTGTTGACGGAACGCCAGGCTTCTTGCTGAGCCTTATACGAATCAAGCGTTTTCTGCTCCCTTGTAAGCGGAATCCGCTCGATTTGCATAAGTTTTTCAACAGTTTCGTTTGTATTGTACTGGTTAGTAACACCAGGTATGTTGATTCCTGCCATAATGAATAAATCTGAATCTGAATTTAAACAATTTGGTCAAAAAGAACACCGATTGCCTTTCTGATCCGAATCTTTAAATTTTGAATTTCTTCAGAAGGTATCTCCTTTACAACCTGATCGGTACTTGGATCTACTACTTTTACGACAATGCTGCCAAGCTCTTTGTTTACATTGAACTGTAGTTCCCTGCCCATAATTCTGGCGGACATATTCTGCATCTGCTGGGCATCCGCTTTTATCTCTGCCATGCTTTGAACAAGATTGTCAACAACTTCTGAACCTGTAGGGGTTTTCAGAGTGTTTACAGTGCTGTTTTTTTGTATAGATATACTTTTTGCCGGAGTAACAGCGCTGCTGTTTAGATTCAGGCCATCCATGGCCAGCGTCTGCCCAAATGAACTTATTGTATTCATAAGGCTTCCTCCTTGAATAAAAAGAAATGGGAGAGGGGCGCACCCCTCCCACTCCACGTTTTAATTGTCAAAAGATGACATCCAGCAATCTTTTAACATTAAATTCCGCTTTTAGCCCAAAAGAGCAAGAACATTCTGAGACTGGCTGTTAGCCTGAGAAAGCATTGCAGTACCAGACTGTGTGAGAATCTGGTTCTTTGTGTATTCTACAATTTCAGAAGCCATATCTGTATCGCGGATTCTTGATTCAGCTGACTGAGTATTTTCAGCAGCGATGTTTATACCGCGAGCAGCCATTTCGAAGCGGTTCTGGTAAGCACCAAGGTCAGCGCGTTGTTTTGTAACGTTTGTCAAAGCTGCATCTACTGTGCCAAGAGTTGCATTTGCAGACTCCGGGTCATTGATAGTGATAGCATCTGTTGAACCCTGAGCACCTTTTAGACCAAGAGCCTGAGCTGTCATTGTTCCAATGAAAACTCGTGTGTTCTGATCCATGTTTGCTCCAATCTGGAACTGCATTACATCATTTGCTTCTGATGCAAAGCGTCCTGTAAGCATGTTCATGCCGTTGAACTGAGCCTGGCTGGCAATTCTGTCAACTTCAGCAACAAGCTGGGAAACTTCAACCTGAATCTGCATTCTGTCTTCATCTGTGTAAATTCCGTTTGCAGACTGAACTGCAAGTTCACGTACACGCTGAAGAATATCTGTAGTTTCTGTTAAATATCCTTCTGTTGTCTGAATGAATGAAACACCATTCTCGATGTTTCGGCTAGCCTGGTTCAAACCGCGAATCTGGGAACGCATTTTTTCAGAAACAGCAAGTCCTGAAGCATCATCGCCAGCACGGTTAATTTTTTCACCTGAAGAGAGTTTCTCGATGTTTTTCATGATACCGTCATTTGAAATGCCAAGTACACGATCTGCATACAAAGAACTCATGTTGTGATTAATAATCATATCTGTGCCCTCCATGTCATTAATCCAGAACATCATGTTCTGCATTCTGCTTTGTGCGGGCTGAAAAGGATTTGCGCCTTCCTTTTTCAGTTTCAGACCCATACAGCAGAAACAGTAAGTTTGTTTCCACACCCACTGTTTCTGCTGTCACAAAACAGCATGGACTGCACTTTTTCAAAGAACAAGCGTGTCTGAAAACACGTTAAAATAGTGCACGATAATGTACGATTTTTTTAGAGAAATGAATAGAGTAGAAATGACCGTACAATCTTGTGTATGGAATTTTAAAATCCCATACACAATTATATTACACTATCTTAGTAAAGACAAGACATTCTGTGACTGGTTGTTAGCTTGTGCCAACATAGCAGTACCTGCCTGCTGAAGTACAGAATTCTTTGTGAACTCTACCATCTGGCTTGCCATATCAGTATCGCGGATACGTGATTCAGAAGCCTGAAGGTTTTCTGCAGAAATATTAAGACCGCGAACTGCATATTCCATACGGTTCTGGTAAGCGCCAAGGTCTGCGCGCTGTTTGTTAATCTTCTTTAGACCTTCATCGATAGTTCCGATTGCACGGTTGGCATCTTCCGGTGTCTCAAGTGAAAGTTTTGTTTCTGTACCGATTTCACGGATTCCCAATGCTGTAGAAGACATTGTTCCGATGAAAACCTGCATACGCTGATCCATGTTAGAACCGATGTGGAACCACATAGAACCTGTTACAACATTTTCACCTGTTGGCTGAGCAAAGCGGCCTGTAAGCATGTTCATGCCATTGAACTGAGCAGAAGAAGCGATTCTGTCTACTTCAGAAACAAGAGCAGAAATTTCAACCTGAATCTGCATACGATCTTCTGCGCTGTAGATTCCGTTAGATGACTGAACAGCCAATTCGCGGATGCGCTGCATAATATCTGTTGTTTCCTGCAGATAACCTTCAGTTGTCTGTATGAAGCTGATACCATTTGAAGCGTTCTGTGAAGCCTGGTTCAATCCTCGGATCTGTGAGCGCATCTTTTCAGATACTGCAAGACCTGAAGCATCATCGCCTGCACGGTTGATTCTTTCGCCGGAAGAAAGTTTCTCCATATCTTTAGAAATACCGAGTCCTGTAACTCCCAGCTGACGATTGGCATACATTGCCGACATGTTGTGGTTGATAACCATAGTTTGTTCCTCCTTGGAATCTTTAAGGACAACATCCTTGCTGTCCCGAAAAAATGCAAATGGTGTATCTGTTTACAAGGCCACATCTACACTCATTTGCAGCAGAATTATCTGACTGCCGTGCCTAAAAAGCCGTGCGGTCATAACACTTCTTTTTCAATTATCGGAAACTAGGTTATAAAACTTTAAGAAAAAATGAAAAAAAATTAAAAATTTTTATTGAAATTTTTTATCAGTTAAAATCCGGCAGAGTTTTCATCAGCTGAACCAACGCTCTTGTGGCTTTTCCGCGGTGCGAAATTGCATTTTTTTCTTCTGCGGAAATCTGGGCGGAAGTTTTTCCATATTGAGGAAGAAAGAAAATCGGGTCATAGCCAAATCCGCCGTCGCCTGCCGCCTCATCTATGCTGCTTACAATTGTGCCTTCCATTGTGTCCTGGGCAACAAAAACTCTATCCGCGCCAAGATAAAGAACCATCGCGCAAGTATAATGCGCCGACCGCGGCCCGTTCTTGAATCCCGAAGTCTCAATTTTTCCGCCCGCGAGCGCAGAATTTAAAGATTCAATAAGAAATCTGTTCTGTTCTTCCTGCGGAGTTTTTGAGCCATCAGGTTTTCCCTGCGGAAATTCAGGTCCGCCGTAACGTGCTGAAAAAATTCCCGGAATTCCGCCCAAGGCATCAACACAGATTCCAGAGTCATCAGCAATCACAGGGCAGTGGACAATTTCATACAAGGTTTTTGCCTTTATTATACTGTTCTCATAAAAAGTTTTTCCGTTTTCTATAGGATTGAAGTCAATTCCTTCGTCCGAAGGTGTTACAATTGTATGCTGCGGAAGAATTTGGCTCATCTCTCTTTTTTTGTTTTTGTTTCCAGTTGCTAAATAAATTTTCATATTTTAATTTTATTCAATTTTTTTTTTCTAGTCTATGAGTTTTCCGCGCTCTCACTTATTTCTTTTTTGATTGATTCCGCGACAATTTCCGCATTTTTTATATAATTTCCAACTTGTCGTTCTCCGATTCCTAGGACTTCAGCGAGCTGCTTATTTGTCGGACATAATTTCACGTTGTTTGTTTTGATTCTGCTGTTTCTTTCCTGCCACTTTTTTGTGTGATATTCGTATTTTTTTGAAAGCTCATTTTTCTGCTCAATATCCACTGCTTCGGAAAGCCATTTTTGCAGTTTCAGATGAAAATTGAACGATTTTGCCCGTTTGTTTTGTAGAATCTCAATTTTTTCATGTTTTTCAGGAATTTTGCTTTTAAGCTCATCGATTGTTTCCTGCATAATTTTTTTTGAGATTGCGCAATAATCGCAGACAGAGTCAATATTTTCTTCCGTTATGTAGTAGCTTGATTTTAGGGCGAGAACCAGCGCAGTCTTTGCTTTTGGAGAAGTCCGGCTTTCCCAGTATGAAACCAAATCCCTCATTTTTATCTTTGGTTTTTCTGCGGAAAATTTTTCAGAAGCCATAAGTTCCTTTTTCTTTTTGCTTAGGCGTTTTTCTTTGTAGGTTATTCTGTCCTCAGTTTTTTTGATTAAAGGTTTTACGTGCGTAATCTTGAACGGAGCCTCGTCCATTTCGTAAAGTTCGGTTTGCTTTTCATAGTGAAAGTGCGGATATTGCTTCACAAGTTCATAACCTGAGCTTTTTCGCTTGTTGTCTCTTCTGATTGTAAGAATCTGATATTTAAAAATCATGCAGAGGTACGTTCTGAACGAGCATTTCTCTTTGTTGTAATTTTTGAAGATAAAATCGCTTGACTGTAAAATTCTAAGAATAAGTTCGCTAAGAATATCCTCGTCATTTGAAATAAGATGATAATCTTTTGGATTCCTTGCCAAGTCTTCCGCGAGCATTTTTGCGGCATCGTCCTGAGTGATGATTTTTGATTCAATCATTTCCGGAATTGAATTCAGATTGATGCGAAATTTTTCCATTTTGATACTCCACTTTTAAATAATGTACAATTATTTAAAAGCAAGTATCGTGCCAACTTTTTGATTTTTATGTTTTTTTTACATGATTCTTGAAAATTCTTTTACAACAGACGGAATCAGTGTTTCAAGCTTTCCGTTGCAGCTGAATCCTGATGCGTTCTTGTGTCCACCGCCGCCAAATTTCGAGGCGACAACGCTTACATCAATTTTGTCTCTTGAACGAAGTCCCGCTGTGCAGGTTGAATCCGTGTCCTGCCGCAAAAAAACCACCGCTTCAACGCCGTTTACAGCAAGAAATGCGGAATACAAGGCATCTGAGTCGCGTCCTTCCTGTCCCCATTTTTTTGTGTCATCCATAGTTTCGTAGGTAAGGACAAGTTTTCCGTCAATATATCGCTCTGCATGGTCAAAAAGGATTCCCAGAAGTTTCCGGGTTGAATACGCTTTTCCGCTTGTTATGTAGTCGTAGGTTTTTCGTGGATCTACGCCGGCTTTCACAAGTCGCGAAAGTGCCACAAGGACATCCGCATCGTTTGGCGAAAGAAATTTAAAGAATCCTGTGTCGGTCATTGCGCCAAAGAAAATAATCTCCGCAAGTTCCAGAGGAATTTCCCCGGCAAGATTTTCATACAGAAACTGAACAAGAACTGATGCGGCAGGGCAGGTTGAATCGATTATTGATTCTGCGCCTTCTGGAATTTCAGCGGTCTTGTGGTGGTCAATTATAAAAGTGTCAAATCCGTTAAGATCTCCTTCTATATCGCCAATTCTTGATATTTCTGAACAGTCGCAGATTATAAGCCCAGTTTTTTTTCGTTCCTCGTTTGTCTGGAAGTCCATTTTGTCTGTAAAAAAATCCGCATATTTTCTGATTTCAATTCTTTTGAAAGGACCGGCATTTAAAAGAACATAAGGTTTTTTGAAGTGCTCAATTATTTTTGAGATTCCAATGCATGATGCAACGCAGTCTCCGTCAGGTTCTTTGTGCCCTGCAATGTAAAAATAGTCATGGTCTTCAACAAATGATTTAAAGGCGTCAAATTTTTCTTGGGTTATAGTTTTCATTCGGTAAAATATCCGTTTTTTTGTGAGATTTTATAGTTTTATGAAAAAAACAGGCTGTCTTTTTGAAACAGCCTGATTAAAAATTTAGTTCAAAGATTCAAGGGTGTCTTTTTCAGTGTCAAGTTGAACACCGTTTTCCACAACACCCCAAGCTGAATTTGATTTTTTCAGCGGCATTGTAAGAATTACGTATTTGAATTCTCCGTCATCTTTTACAACTGTAAGATACGGCTTTAGTTTTCCGCCAGGCAAAGTTCTCATTCTGAGTTTTGGACCTTCCTCTTTTGTTCCGTGCGCCCACTTTTTTGGGAGAGTTGTGTTTCCGACACCATATTTTCCCTTTTGATAAATGACAACAAAAGCTTCTTTTCCTTCAAGAACCTTGTAAACAGGAACATAGTCGTAAGACATGCTGCTCCAGTTTGCCTCGCTGGTCTCATTGTATGCAACTGGTACTGCGAATGCGGCTGTTGCTAAAGTTGCTAATGCTAAAAGTGTTAGGATGATTTTTTTCATAGTCATCTCCTTTTTGGAAATAGTAATCGGCATTCTGCTGAAAATTAAATTAATCCCAGCATGATTGCTTTTATGGTGTGCTTTCTGTTTTCAGCTTCGTCCCAGACACGGCTTGCTGTGCTTTCAAATACATCCTCTGTAACTTCCTGACCTTTTACTGCCGGAAGACAATGCATGAAGATTGTGTTTGTTTTTCCAGTTTTTTTCATAAGCTCTGAATTTACCTGGAAAGGAGTAAGCAATTTTGTGCGCTGATCTTTCAGCTTTTCTTCTCCCATAGAAACCCAGACATCTGTGTAAAGACAGTCTGCACCTTCCACAACATCCATTTTATCACTGATTTGAATTTTTGCACCTGAAACTTTTGCAAATGGCTCACAAATATCGATTATCTGCTGGTCGGGGAACAATTCCTTTGGACTGTAAATCGCGAAATTTATTCCAAGTTTTGCCGAGATAAGCATCATTGAGCGGGCAACATTGTTTCTTCCGTCGCCGCAGAATGCCCATTTCAAGCCTTTTACTGTTTCAAAATTTTCCTTTAATGTCATGACATCTGCAAGTGCCTGCGTCGGGTGAAAATCGTCTGTAAGTCCGTTGATTACAGGAATTCCTGAGTATTTTGCAAGCTGCTCAACGTGTTCCTGCTTGAATCCGCGGAATTCAATTGCGCTGAACATTCTGCCAAGAACGCGCGCTGTGTCCTGAACAGACTCTTTTCCGCCAAGCTGGATGTCGTCTGTAGACATAAAGACAGGATGACCGCCTTCCTCGCCAAAAGCAGTTTCGAATGAGCTTCTTGTTCGTGTGGATCTTTTTTCAAAAATGAGGGCGATTGTTTTTCCAAGAAAACGCTGGTGGATTTCGCCGCGGTGAGATTCCGCCTTTACCTGAAAAGCGAGATTCAATAATGTTTCAATTTCTTCCGGTGTCCAGTCGATCCAGTTTAGCAAGGAACGACCTTTAAATGGTGCTTTAAATGTTTCCATTCGCTCATAATAAATCTTTTTGAATCAGTTGTAAATAAGATAGCCGCAATTATTTTTTTGTTGAAAATTTTCTGTATAAATGATGATAAAATTTTATAAAACCAGATAAATTGATATAAAATCGTATAAAAATATATAAATCTGTATAAAATTGAATAAAATAACAAAAAAGTGCGTCAATCCAACATTTTGGGGAATATAGAAGAATATAAAACAGTAGGAAAATCAAAAAAGCAAAAAAAAAGACCTGCAAGAAGCAAGTCTTTTTAGCGATGATGGGGCTTGAACCTATGACCTACCGGATATGAGCCGGGTGCTCTACCAGCTGAGCTACATCGCCATACGATGTTTATGATAATATCATTTTCCTTTTGGATGTGTCAATAGTCAAAAATTGAATTTTGAAAAAATTATCTGAGTTTTGTGTTTTTGATTCGTTTTTGCGCGATTTTTACAAATTCTTCAGCCTGTTTTTGTGTAAAAGGCAAAATTTTATTGAATTCAGAATTCAGGCAGTTTTCATTTATGAATTGCGCGAGCTGCCACGTTGAGTCTGGCGGAATAATTTTAGAGATTTCCTCAATATCTTCGCTTTGGATAAGAGTTGGAACAAGAACTGTGCGGAATTCCCGGTTTTCTGACGGATATTCAGAGATAATTTCTATTGATTTTAGGATTTTTTCTGGAAATTCCGTTTTTTCAGGAGATTTCGGCGGAAAAATCAGCTTTTCTTCATATTTGGATGGACTTGTCTTTATATCCATCGCAATAAAATCGGGTTTTGTGTCCGTGCAGGAAATTATTTCTTTCAGTTTTTCAGGCAAAGTTCCATTTGTGTCGAGTTTTATTTTGTAGCCAAAAGATTTTGCCGTTGAAATTATTTCTTTCAGGTGAGGATTCAGCAATGCCTCGCCACCGGTCAGCACAAGCCCCGAAATCACATTTTTTCTTTTTTGAAGGTATGCGTAAAGTTCTGTAAGTGAAACTCTGTTTTGTGGAGGAATGATTCCTTCTGCAAGCTCGCGGTTGTAGCAGTACGGACATTTTAAGTTGCATCCGGGCAGAAAAAATGTGCAGGCGACGCGCCCCGGAAAATCTACAAGCGTTGTTTTTATAAGGATTCCCTGCGGCTCATCATTTTTTGAAGACATATTTTATGCGCCCAAAGGAATTTTTGCGATGATTTCCTCAAGTTCCTCTACATTGTGGCCGCGGGCAGTTTCGTTTCCATTTTTGTCGTAGAAAATTACTGTCGGCGCGGCAAAAACGCCTTTTTCAGCTGCTTCTGCAAGTCCTGTCTCTGAGTCAACATCAACTGATTTTCCGAAAAGCTTTATTCCGTTCATGAATTTTTTTACAGGCGGACAATTCGGGCAGGTTTTTCTTGTGTATATTTCGTAGTAGCTGTTTTTTTTCTGTATAACCCGTGAAAATTCAGTTTTTTCGTTCTGGATTTCAGTTTTTTGTGAAAAATCTGTTTTTTGGGAATTTTCTTGTGTGTTCTGCTTTTTTAATGTGCGGTTCTGTGGATTTTCAAGGGAAAACATTTTTCTGTGCTCAAATTCATTGCGTTTTCCTTTGTTCCAGTTCCGCACGGCGCGGTAATAACCTACAATTCTTGAGTAAACTTCTGTTTCTGTTCCGTGGATATTTTCCAGCTCGGATTTTGTCTCTTCAATCTCATTTTCAATTTCTTCAAGTGTACGCATAAGTTCCTCCCGCAAAAGCAAATTTCTCTTTTGTTCCCAGAATTGAATTTAGCAATCAGCAGTTTTGGTGTCAATGAATTTTCCGGCTGAATTCACGAGTTTTTCAGAAACTCCTGTTTTTCTTTTTCAAGGGCGGCAAGTTTTTCCAGAAGTTTTTTCTGTTTTTCAGCCTTGCATTTTGGGCATTCAAAGTGAGTTCCGCTTAAATATCCGTGTACAGGGCAGACTGAGTAAACCGGCGAGATTGTGATGTACGGAATTTTGTAGTTTGTGAAAATTGTCTTTACAAGGTTCGCGGTGTTTTTCCAGTCTTTTATCTGCTCGCCGACAAATGTGTGGAAAACTGTTCCGCCCGTGTATTTTGTCTGAAGGCTTTCCTGATGGTCGAGCGCGTCAAAGATGTCCGAGGTAAAATCAATCGGAAGCTGCGTTGAATTTGTGTAGAACGGTTCTTTTTCGCCGCTTGTGATTATGTCCGGGAACTGTTCCTTGTCGTGCTTTGCGAGTCGGTACGAGGTGCTTTCAGCTGGAGTTGCCTCAAGGTTGAAAAGTTCCCCGGTTTCCTCCTGATAATTCTGAAGGCGGTTTCTCATGTGGTCAAGGATTTCTTCCGCGAAGCTCTTTCCTTTTTCATCCGCAATGTTGACGTTCAGGAAATTGAGGCAACATTCGTTCATTCCGCACAGCCCGATTGTGTTGAAATGGTTATCAAGCGTTTTCAGGTAGCGTTTTGTGTACGGAAAAAGTCCGCCGTCGTATAATTTCTGGATTACTTTCCGTTTTATGCACAATGATTGTTTTGCAAGATCCATAAGATGGTCGAGCCGTGCGTAGAATTCCTCTTTTGATTTGGAAAGATACCCGATTTGCGGGAGATTGATTGTTACAACTCCGAGAGAGCCTGTGAATTCATCTGAGCCGAAAAGCCCGCCGCCGCGTTTTCTGAGCTCGCGTTTGTCTAGTCGCAGCCGGCAGCACATTGAGCGCACATCGTTCGGGTTCAAGTCTGAATTTATAAAATTCTGAAAGTACGGAGTCCCATACTGACCTGTCATCTCAAAGAGCATTCTTGCGTTTTCTGAGTTCCAGTCAAAATCTGTTGTTATGTTGTATGTCGGAATAGGGTAGCCGAACCCGCGTCCGTCCGCGTCACCTTTTTTCATTATCTCAAGGAAGTGGCGGTTTATCATATCCATCTCTTTCTGACATTCGCCGTAAGTGAAGTCCTGCTCTTTTCCGCCGACAATCGCTTTTTTGTCCTTTAAATCTTCCGGGCAGGTCCAGTCAAGCGTTATGTTTGTGAACGGAGCCTGCGAACCCCAGCGGCTTGGAACATTGATTCCAAATATGAACGACTGTATGCACTGATGAACCTGTTTTTCGGTAAGATTGTCTTTTTTTACAAAAGGCGCAAGATATGTGTCGAATGAGCTGAATGCCTGCGCGCCTGCCCATTCATTCTGGAGAACTCCAAGAAAATTCACCATCTGGTTTACAAGCGTTGAAAGGTGGGAAGCCGGTTTTGAGGAATTTTTGTCCGGAACGCCGCCAAGACCTTCCTGTATAAGCTGGCGCAACGACCATCCTGCGCAGTATCCGCTGAACATCGAAAGATCATGTATATGGAATGCAGCGTGCTTGTGCGCGTCTGCGATTTCTTTTGTGTATATGTTGTTCAGCCAGTAGTTTGCGGTTATTGTCCCTGAGTTGTGCAGGATAAGTCCGCCGAGCGAAAAATTGACGTTCGCATTCTCGTGTACGCGCCAGTCGCTTTTTGCAAGGTAACCGTCCATTGTGCGGTTTATGTCAAGCATAAGACTGTGAGTGTCGCGCATTGCCTCGTGTCTTGCCCGGTAGATTATGTATGCCTTCGCGATTTCAACTTCCTTGTTTTCAATAAGGACTGATTCAACTATGTCCTGGATTTCTTCAATCGCAGGAATTGAATGTGCGCGGTTTCCAGCCATCTGAAGGCGGATTCTTTCTTCAACAAGGTCTGTAAGGGCGGACGCTTTTTCCGGGTCAAAATGACCTTCTACTGCCTGGATTGCCTTGTCGATTGCGTTCTCGATTTTCTTGCGGTCGTATTTTGCGATTTCGCCGGAACGTTTTACAACAGATTTTATAACGTTCCGGGTTTCCTCATCCGAGGCTGAGCCTAAAAATGCCCGCCATTCCGGAAAAACTGACTGTTCGCTCATTGCTTGTTTCCCTCCACCGATTTTATTTCGTTTATGAATTCCTCCAGACTTTCAAAATGCTTGTATGCGGAGGCAAAACGTATGTATGCTACTTTGTCAATCTCGTAAAGGCGGCGCAGGACGATTTCTCCGATTTTTTGCGTTGAGATTTCGCGGGTTGTGCGTGCGCTCATAATCGCCTCGTCTTCAATCTCAAGAACGATATTTTCGATTGTTCCTGTCGCGACGGAACGTTTTTCAAATGAACGCTCAATTCCTTTTTCAAGCTTTGCGCGCTCGAACGGCTGGCGGGTTCCGTCCTTTTTTATCACCATGAAAGGTTTTTCTTCAATTTTTTCATAGGAAGTGAACCTGTAGCCGCAGGAAATGCATTCTCTTCTTCTTCTGATGCTTTCTCCGTTTGCCATTGTTCGAGATTCTACAACTTTATCATCAATACTTCCGCAGTATGGGCAACGCATTTTATTTTCCTTTTGAATATATTTTATCAGATTTTTTTGTCTTTTTTGTTTTCTTGAACAGTTTCCGCTCAGATTTTACAATCAGGCTTTCATCTTTTTTGATATAAGACTTGCACATTGAAAAAATGACTGTTAAAAACGCAAGGACCGGAAGCCAGTTTCCAAATCTCTGGTAGATTGTGGTTTGTTTTTTATAGACTGGAATCTGCACAAATTCCGCGTGTTCCTTGAAAAGCGGCATATCCATAACAATTTTTCCTGCCGGATTTATTACAACTGAATATCCGGCGTTTGTCGAGCGCGCCAAAGTCGTCCTCTGCTCAATCGCCCTGAAATATGAAATCACAAAATGCTGGTATTCTGCGGATTTTTTCTTTGACCAGGAATCATCTGTTATGTTCATGAAAAATTCTGAGCCGTATTTTACAAGCGGCCGGCATACATCTGGAAAAGCGTCGTCGTAGCAGATTGGCGCGCTGAACGTTACAAAAGGCTTTTTTTCTTTTATTGAATCTGAGTAGCTTTCTTTTAATGAGACTACATTTGAAATTTCTGGAATTTTTTCATCCGGGAAACTGCACGGAACGCTGAACATTGTGTATTTGTCGCCGGCAGACCATCCCGCGGAAATTCCTATGGCTTTCTTAAAGAATTCCGCGACAACTTTTATGTCGGAAAAAGGAACTGCCTCTGCAAGCGGAACAAGATGATTTTTTGGATATGCGCCGCGGAAATTCCCTTCCGAATCAAAAAGAAGCGCGCCGTTAAAATGTTTTGCGCTGTATTCCGGGGCATAAGAGCCGCCTAGCAAAAATGGAATTCCTGTTTCCTTTATGAACGGAATCAAAGGTTTTTCCGTCGGGTAATATTTATAGTGGCTTGCGGAGCGTGGAAACCTGTATTTAAGGCAGCCTTCGCTCCAGACGATAAGATCAACGTTTTTTCCGGCAGACTTCACTTCTTCCAGTTTTTCCTGGGTCAACCGCTCCGAGGCAAGAATTGTCGGGTCATCAGAAGAAAGTGTCCACGGATCTGCGTTTTGCTGGACCATTATTGTGTTCACAACCTTTTCAGGGAGTCTTGTCTTTGTGTACTGGAAAATTCCGTACAGGAATGAGGCGCAGAAAAGTACCGAAAAAGTTACTGCTGTGCATAAAAATCCAAAGAATGCTCGTTTTTTTACTTCTTCCGTTGTCCGTGAAAAATAAAGCAGAAATCCTTCTCCAAGAATTGCCGAAAAACATGACATCAGAAAACTTATGCCGTAGACGCCGGTTATATCCGCAATCTGCGTGAAAATCTTAAAATGATAAGTTGTCTGGTAAAGCGTTCCCCATGGATAGGCAAGAAAACCCGTGGATTTTATCCATTCGTAGCAGACGTAGCAGAGCGCGAACCAGAATATTTTAAGCGACGTGAAAGAAATTTTGTTTTCAATAAAATAAGATTTTTGTCCCGGACCGCCATATTTGTAAAAAGGAATATAGAAAAAAAGTCCGCAGATTCCGCCTTCAACCGCCGTTCCAAGAGCGGATGCTCCTAGCGTCAGCGCGGCAAAATCCTTGAAATACGCAAGCCAGTAGCTTGACATAAGATGTGTAAGCCCTGTGTGCAGAGCCATGAAAATGAAAGCGTCTTTATAAGATTTTGAATTTGCAAAAACCAGATACAGCGGAACAAGCGCGATGAATCCAAGGACAGGCGAGCCAAGAAGATAGATTTCGTTTGGGATTCCAAGAGAAAGCAGGGCTGCTGACAAAAAAATACAAAAAACTTGTAAAATACGACTCATTGATTTAATATTAACAGTATACAAATAAAAAAACAATAATTAAAATGAAGGTAAGATATCAGCTTATATGAAACTATTGAATGAGGCACATTTTACAGAATACGGCGTGAACCCGGATGTCGTTGCGACAGCTCCGGGACGTTTCCATCTTATTGGTGAGAACACATGGTTCTTTAAGGACAAGACTTTGTCTATGGCGGTGGATCTTCCGGTTTATGTCGGTATTTCCAGACGTGAGGATTCTTCTGCGCATTTTTATTTTGCCCAGCTTAACGACAGGAAAAAATCTTCGGTAACATCATTGAAATATAAAAAGGAAGACCGGTGGGCAAACGCGCTGAAAGCAGTCATCTACGGTTTTTCTTCCGGCGGATATGAGCTTGGCGGAATGGATATAACTGTCTATAGCGAGATTCTTCCTTCCGCAGGATTTGGAATCACTACAGCGATAAAAGTTGCGGCGGCAAAGGCGATTCAGGAGCTTTTCAGCCTTAACTGCGATGATTTCAATCTGATTCAGGTTATCGAGCGCGCCAACAAAATTTTCCTTCAGCAGGTTAATCACAACGCGGACAATTTCTCCGCTCTCTTTGCAAAAAAAGGAAATTTCATTGTAACAAACTACTCAAAGAATTCCTGGGATTTAGTTCCTTTTGAATTCAGCGACAAGCATATATTTCTTGTGGACGCAAAAGTTCCGCGCTATGAGCTTTGGAACCGGGAAAATCTTTACGAGCCTCAGAATGCGCTTGTTCTTGGCGACCTTAGGGAAACAAAACCGAATGTCTACGGCGGCTGGCAGTATATAAACAACGTTACAGATATAAACGAGGAGCTTTCTGTTGTGGGCGAGGACACAAAGCGCAAACTTCTTTGTGTAATGCGCGAGCATCAGGATGTCCTTGATGCGATAAATGCCTGCCAGAAAGATGATTTTATGCATTTTGCGCGCGCTGTGAACCATAGCCATGAAAGTCTCAGGGATTACTTCAATCTTTCGTGCCCGGAGATTGACTGGATTTTAAAACGTGTTAATGAGCTTGAACCTAAGCTGGAGTTTATCAGAAATCCTGTTACTTGCGGCCGCCTTACCGGAAAAGGTTTCGGACGTTGTCTTTTCGCGTTTATCCGGGAGCAGGACATTGAGCCTTTTAAGCAGAAACTTTCTGAATATGAACGGATTTTTGGCTTCAAGCCAGACTGCTACGAGGTTCATTCCAGCGACGGCGCAAAGGTTTTAAAAGATTAATATGACATTTCTTCTTACAAATGATGATGGATTTGATGCGGAAGGACTTGATGTCCTAAAAAAAAGGCTTCTGAAGGATGGGCATACAGTTTATGTCATGGCTCCTTCTGGAAACCGTTCGGCTGTTTCCCATGGAATGACGTTCAGTTCCTTGAATTTCAGGAAAATTTCTGAGAAAGAATGGACTTGCTCAGGAAAACCTGTTGATTGTGTTGTCGCGGCGATAAGCAGCAGCCTTTTTCCAAAAAAAATTGATGCGGTCATTTCTGGAATAAATGCCGGCGCGAATATCGGAACTGATGTTGTCTACTCCGGAACTTGCGCGGCGGCACGGCAGGCTGTGATGATGGGAATTCCCGGAGTTGCGCTCAGCATCCAGCCGGTCGGGGAAGGACATTACCTTGTTTCGGGGACTGCGGATGAAAATCTTTTTATCTACGAGCCGATGGCTGATTTTGCGGCAAAAAATATTGAAACTCTTGTTGGCCTTTGCCGTGTGAATATTCCAAGTGCGTTTGTAAGCGTGAATGCGCTTGCGCTTCCTGAATACAAGGGCGTTGAATTTTGTCCGTTTCTTTCGCACCGGGCTTATAAAGATGTTGTTGAAATAAAGGAAAAAGGTAAAGACGGCGAAAAAGATTCTTTTGAATCAGTCTTTTACGGAGAAGTTCCAGTTTCAACTTATGTGGAAGGAAATGATTTTCATGCTGTTGTAAACGGAAAAGTCGCGGTTTCCCTGATAAATGCGGAACCTGCGGCCTGTGCTGTGGACGGTATTAAATTTTCGTTATAGAATAGAAAGAACTCTAATATTTCTCAAGTCAAGGTGGTGGGGACTATGAGCGATACAAATATTTTGTCTCAGGGAATAGATTTGTACAATCAGAAAAAATATTCTGACGCGCTGGCGTTTTTTCTTGCTCTTCCAGAGGATTCTGGTCTGGATTCTCAGGAGATTGCTTATTATCTTGGCTTGACTTACGCAAAACTAAAAAGATATGAGGATGCCTTGCTTTATCTGGAGCAGGTTGTTACAGGCGGCGTGCAGATTGAGCGTGTTCTTCAGTGCCGTTTTATTCTTGCGGTGATATATACAAAATCAAAACGGAAAAGACTTGCATCTTTTGAGCTGAACAAACTCCTTGAAAGCGGATATAAGCCTGCCTCGGTTTATGCTTCAATGGCTTTTATCGCCTGGGAGCAGCAGGAGATTGACATCGCGCTTTCTTATTATGAAAAATCGCTCGAGATTGACGAGAATAATGTGACTTCCTTGAATGGATTGGGTTATGTTCTTGCCACAGAAAACCGTGATTTGACAAAAGCTCTTTCCTGCTGTAAAAAAGCTGTCCAGAATTCCCCGGATTCAGCCGCGTGCCTGGATTCTCTTGGATATGTTTATTTTAAGCTCGGACTTTTAAAGGATGCGAAAAAATATCTTGAGATGGCGGAACAGATTGATAAAGAAAATGAGATAATTGCGGAGCATATCCGCGAAGTTCAGCTGGCAGGCGCGTAATAGGAGCGTAGAATGAAGAAAAACAAAAGATTTGCCGTTGCTTGTGTGCTTTCCGCTTTTTCATTTTTTTCAGCACATTCTCAGACTTCAACTGCGGGGCTTTACAATGGAGAAGTCCGTACTGCGGAGGAAGGTTTTGCCGCCCAGGAATTCCGCCGCGGTGTTCAGTCGTATTACCGCGGTACATTCAATGATGCGGTTATGCAGTTTGAAAAAGCTCTGAATTATATGCCGGATGACTCTCTGATTCTGGAATGGCTTGGAAAATCGTATTATCAGTCAGGATTTGAGGGAACTGCTGTTCAAAGCTGGAAAAAAGCTGTTCAGAACGGATACGGCGGGCTTCTTTTGAAGAATAAGATTGAAATTGTTCAGGAGCGGCGTGTTTCATCCTTGCCGTCTGACATAAATGTGAAATATACAGAAGCCGGTTCATTTTCTGGTTTTTATGAGAATAATCTGATTTTTAGCGGTCCGGTTTCGGTTCTTCCGAATAACGATGGAACTGTGTGGGTTTTGGCTTATGGCTCTAATGAACTTGTAAAATTGAATATTAATGGAACTGTTGTCTCAAGGGTTACGGGTCCGCTGAACGGTTTTGACCGCCCGATGGATTTGATTCGGCTTGAGGACGGAAATCTTCTTGTTACGGAAAGCGCAGGAAACCGGCTTTGTGTTCTGGATAAAAAAGGAAAATTTATAAAATATATAGGAAAAAAAGGTCGCGCTGTTGGAAATCTTGTTGGACCTCAGTATGCGTCAGAAGATTCAAGGCGGAATATTTATGTTTCTGATTACGGAAACCGCCGTATTTCAGTTTTTGACAAAGATGGAAATGGAATTTTTTATTTTGGAAATGCGCAGAACGATTTTCCGGGGCTGAAAGGACCTACAGGAATCGCTGTTCTTGGTGAAAATATTTTTGTCGCTGACAATATTTCCGGTGGAATTTACGAATTTGATTTGGCTGGAAATTTCAGGCAGGTTCTGGTTCCGGAAAAAACTTTTGAGCATCCTGAATCAATGCGCGTTTGGGGCGATTATCTGGTTGTCTGCGATTCAAATAAAGTTTTTTCAGTTGATTCCACGTCCGGTTCTGTTTTTGAAAATGTGAATGCGGGAAATGCTCCGGCAAGACTTACCTGCGCAGTGCCGGATGTGAATGGAAATGTCATTGTTTCAGATGTGATTTCAAATGAAGTTTATGTTATGGCAAAAATGCAGGAGCTTGTCGGCGGACTTTTTGTTCAGATTGAAAGAGTCAATGCATCAAAGTTTCCGGAAGTCTACATTGATGTCCGTGTTGAGAACCGTAACAGAGCCGCGGTTGTAGGGCTTGGTGAAAATAATTTTTATATAACAGAGCAGAAACGACCGGTGAACAAACTGAAATTTGTAGGCTCATCTTCCTATTCAGATTTTGCTGACATAACTTTGCTGATTGACCGCAGCTCCTATTCTTCCAGATACAGCGAGCAGATAAATTCCGCAGTGCGTGAAATTGCCGCATCCATGAAAAACCGCGGAACTTTGAAAATTGTCTCGGCCTCAAAAATTCCGGCTCTTGAATATTCCGGGCAGCCGAACGGTGCTCTGGAATTTGATGTCTCATCGCTGAAAAATCCGGTTTCAGATGAAATTCCGCTGGATTTGGCATTCAGGCTTTGCGCAAACGACCTTGTGAATGCGGAAAGAAAACGTGCGGTTATAATTATTTCTGCCGGAAAAGTTTCTTTGAACGCTTTTGAAAAATATAGCCTTTCTGAAACAGCCGCATATCTGAACAACAATCATATTTCGGTTGCCTCTGTGCTTTTGACTCAAAATGCCTGCGATGAGGAGTTGAATTTTATAGTCTCAAACACGCCGGGAAAAGAATATTATATTTTCAGACCGGAAGGACTTTCTGGAATTGTTCCAGAACTTATCGAGCTTCCTAGCGGATTATATACTTTTTCGTACACATCGGTTCTTTCCACAAATTTTGGCGAAAAATATCTTCCTGTTGAAGTTGAGGCGTATCTTTTGAACCGAAGCGGCCGGGATGAATGTGGCTATTTTGCTCCGCTTCAATAAATTAAAAAAATATCGGGAAAATGCTAAAAACTGATTTTTCCTCCGGCTGTTCCAGAAACTGTAATTGCGGTGATTTCTTTTTTTACGTTCAGATAAAAATTGAATCCGCAGTTGAAATCAAGATATTTTGAGATTTCCGCAGAAATTTTGTGCGAAAAATTGTATGTCTGCGCTAAAAATTCCTCATCGTTATCGTAGTTAAATGAAAAATCCATGCTGTCAGTCCTGAAAAGTTTCTGTTTCTTCAGTTTTTCTGGATTTTTTTTATCCACGAGCTTTATGATTTCTGACAGAAGATTTTTTTGAATGCGCCTTTTGTACTGTGCGCTTCCTGTGATTTTCCATTCGGAGTCAGGCGAGATTTCAGTTTCAAATCCTGTCCGAAAAACATCTGTCTCATTTATAAAATATCCGGCCTGAACATAAAAATTCAGGTTCCACAAAGTGTCTGCAGGAGAATTTTCAGGAATTTTCACCGTTCCAGAAAGAGAAATCGCGTATTCATCAGTCTTGTACCATTTGAAAATCCTGTTTTTGCTCTGAAATCCAAAAATATTCATCGGTGTATTCAAAATTGAAGCTTTTAAAACATAAAATCCGCTAAAATCCGATGAAGCCGTGATTCTCCGTTCTGAGGAAAAATCAAAAACTGCCGGAATGAAAAAATCTTTTGTGTCCGCAAAAAGCGGGCGTTTCCAGTTCAGGCTGTATTTTCCGCTGTAAAAAATATTTTCCGCATTTTCTTTTGAAGCTTGCTCGAAAATTGAATCTGAAAAATTTGAGTCAAAAAAATCTTGGAAAGGCGCGGCAAAAAAATACCAGCCGCTGTTTTTCATTGAATCAAAAAGCTCCTCAAAATCGTTCCTGTAGTTTCCGCCGGCATTTGTGCTTTGCGTTTTGCTTCCGTTTTTTGAATATTTCAGCGTGAAATTTGTGTTTTTTACGCTGAACGGAATTATAAAATCGAAATTCTGGCTGCTTGTGTATTTTGCGGAATTTGCGCTTGAATATTTTTCGTCCGCCAAAAAAATTATTTCCGGCGAAAGATTTAAAAACCCGAAACTTGAAGAAATTTTTGTCTTTACATTGCGTTTTGTGGCTTCTTCCGAACCAAAATCGAAGGAAAAAACTGTAGAGTCAGCATAATTTTCTGCGTAGTTTTTCGCATTGATTTTGTCGATTTTTTGCTGCGTTGAAGGAATTTTTTGTGCGGCGGAAATTTCTGCCTTTAAATTTGCGTTCCATTTTTCTTTTTTTATGTTGAATAAAATGTCGGATTCCATTTTTCCGGAAAAATCCCATCTGTTCTTTTTGCTTTCTACCTTTACGCTTGCGGACAAAGGAATTTTTATGTTTTTCAAGTCCAAGGAAGCGGCTGATGATTTTTCTGTTGAAGAGTCCGCCTGATTGAAAATGAACGAATCATCCGCGCTAAGAATTTTCAGCAGCGGTTTTGTGGTTTTTACAGAATGTCCTGCCGAGACCAGAAGATTTTCCTCCTGCGAGGAAAAAGCCGCATCCGCTGAAAATTTTACAGTCGCAAGCGTTATTTCCGCAGAAGAATTTGATTGTACAAATCCGTTTTTCTCAAAATCGTTTTCTTCTGGAATTGAAGCGCCACATTCCAGCTCTGTTGAAAAAAATGCGTCCTGCACAAGCGGAAAATTTTTTGCGCTGGTCAGAATTCCTTCTTTTTTTGCCTGAAATTTTGAGATATTCTGAAAATCAAAATTTGCCGAAGCTTTTTCCATAAAAAGTTCATCAATAAAAAAATCATCTTTTGGGTTTTCCGGCGTGAATTCAATTTTTAACCGGGTGGGCATTTTGTTGCGCCTTATGGAAATATCAAAATTTTCGGAAGGAATTTCTTCGCTGTCGATTTTTACGGATTTTTCAAGCAGATTTATTTCAAGCGAGTGCCAGTTTTCATCAGTTTTGTTGAAAGTTTTCAGCGCATCCTCGTGGAATCTTAAATTTACAGCTTCAGTTCCATTTTCAGAAAGAGTTGAGGAATCTTTGTCTAAAATTAGATTGAATTCTCTAAAATTTGCGTTCTTATAGTAAAATTTTAAATATTTGTAGGAAGAAATGTCAGTTTCGTTTAAGAATTTTCCCAAAATGATATTTTTTTCGTCATCTTCAGCCGGTAAATCAAAATCCCATGAAATTTTCTGCGCAAAATTATCGTCGTTATTGAATGTTTTTTTTGAAGGAATCGAATTATCTTTTATCTGCGCGGTTTTTGCGTTGGCTTTTTCAGAAGCGAGAATAGAAATTCCTTCTGGAACAGTTTCGTAAGGACCTGCAAAAATGATTCCGTGCAGAAGTTCCTGCGTTTTTGAATTTGATTTTACAATAAGGCGCGCGTCATGATAAACCGAAAGATAACTTTTGTCGTAGTCTGAAAGCTGAATTTCCACGGTCTGCCATCCGTTCGTCGTGTTTTTCTGCGGATTTTTTGAGCCGAAAAAAAATTCCCGGTCGATATTCAGTTTCCATGTTGGAATTCGTTCTGACTCTTCCGCATCTGGATTTTCGTCTGCCTGAACGCCAAGTTGAATGTACACGTCCAAAGATTCTGGAAGCTGCTCCGAAAGTTGGAGTGCAAGCCTGAAAACTGAAGATGAAGACAAAATGTAGCCGCCGGAAAGTTTTATGTTGCAGGCAGCCCAGGCATTTTCCAGATTGAGGTTTGAATTTTCTTCCGCGACAGGGAAATTCCATTCAAGCGGAATTTTGTATCCTGAAATATATGAATCTTTTGCGCCGTTTTTACAGACATCCAGGACCGTAAAATTTTGTGCCGGATCAAGTTTTTCCGCTGCCTCATTTGAATCCGGCCGTGGATTCAGCATTGGAATCTGGTTGTTTTCAAGCTCGAAGCCTGAATTTTTTTCAAGATACCAAGTTTCCGGCTGCGCATTTTCAAAACCGTCGATTCTGTACTTGTCCGTTACATCAAGTTTTTCATAAATTGCCGCGGCTGCTGTTGAAAATCTGATATTTTTTGCTGAATAATCGATTCCGGTTGAAAAAGCCGCATAACCGCCTGCATTTCTGTTGTACTCTGAATATTCTGCGAACGGCGAGACTGTCCAGTTTGCCGCCAGCGAAACATCAGCGGAAAAATCCGGGCTGAAAAAATATTTGAATGCCGCCTGACTTACAATTGCGCCAGATTTTGCGTCTCCAGAAGTCTCATTCCATGTGATATAAATTTTATCCATGTCCGAGACTGAAAAATTCAGTTTTACAGCTCCAGATTCTGAATCGTATTCCGCGCCGGAAGTTAAAATTCCATTTTTGTAGACTTTTACAGAATTTTCCTCGGCGTTTGTTCCAATGTTATAAGTTGAGACCGGATTATATTTTTGGACGATGATTTTTAAATCAGAATCAATCGTTGTGTTCAGATATGCTTTTGGAATTTTTTTTGCAAGCGGAAATCTGTTCTGCGCGGAAAATTTCTCGCCAGAATTTTCGTCTGTGTAGATTTTTGCAAAAGTGTGCTTTGTGTTCACAAAACTTGAGGAAATAAAATTTTCAAAATCATCTGTTGTTTCAATTGAAAAATCCTCGGACTTGTTTTCTGAATAAATGCTGGCGATTTTTACTGTCGCAGAGCTGGAAATTCCTAAATCGTAGTAATTTGCGCATAAAAATGGAGAAAAACCGGTCGCTTCCTGCAGAATAAGGGCTTCGGAATTTTCAATTTTTGTTGTGAGCGGATTTGTGTAGTTTTCAAGGTTTATTTTTTCACCAAAAACTTGCTGAATTTCCTTTAAAAAAGAAATATTTTCGCCGCCACTGGAATCATTGTATTCTCCAAGAAAAGAATTTATGTTTTCCGCGTAAAATGTAACAAGAATCGCCGGGCGTTTTCCGTTTTTTTTTGCTGTTCCTGCGTCATTTGAGATTACAAGCTGCCTTTTTGAAACAATTGTAAGAAATTCATCCTGCGAAAGTTTTTTGAATTTCCTTTTTTTTTCATCCTGATAGCTTCCAAAAGAATTTTCAACAAAAATTTCCTTTACATTTTGAATAAGTTCTTCCGGCAAAGCAAAAAATTGCCCGGTCATAAAATCTGAAAGCTCAACGTAATCTGTAGAAACGCTGTTTTTTCCGTAAAAAGTCGCGTCGTGCTGTTCTGTCATATCGTAGCGGAGCGCAAAATCCGCGACCCATTTTTTTGAAGAAGGAGACTCAAAATGCGCAGAAATTCCTGGTGCCTGATTTTCGCCGCCGCCAATGCTTCTTTTAAAAAGGCTCATTGAATAAAAGTCCGGAAAAATTATGTTTCGGTTTGAGATTTTAAATTCTTTCAGAGGATTTTCATTTTTTCCATGAAAACCGGCAGAAATTGTGTTTTTTGTAAATTCATCCGCGAAATTTGTCTTAAAATACCACTGTTCGTTCAGCATAAAAATAAGAGAAAGGTCAACTTGCTGCTTGAAAATAAAATTCGGCGTTGAATTGCTGAATCCGTTTCTTGAACTGTAAGTGGCGTTCAGCTGACCTTCCATTTCTCCGCTCCACCAGCCGTCGGCAAGAAAGAGAATCTCGTTGTCATGGATGTTAAAATTAAAAAGCGAAGCCGGTGAATCTTCTGGAACTGGAAGCATAAGAGAAGGGGAGTTTATTGAGCCCGCGCTTTCCGACTCGTTTTTGAAAATATATTCTTCCGCGCCTGCATCGTTTCTTGAAAATATGAAAAACGCCGTAAAAATCAGCGGAATTATTTTTAGCTTGTTTTTTAACGTCCGCGCTTTTTGGATTTTTATCTCAGGATGTTTTGAGGAAAGTTTTAGTATCGCGTTTTCAACCGCCTGTTTTTTCTTTTCGCCAAAATCGAACAGAACTTCTTGAGTCGGCGCATCTTTTCCCTGGATATTTTCTAGTCCCGCGCCTAAAAGCCGGATTCCTCTGCCGGTCTCATATTTTTTTTCAAAAATTGATTTCAGCTTTTCAAAAAGGTCGTCGGTTGAGGTTATGTATTCGCCAAAAGTCTGCTGGACTGTAAATGTTGAAAAATCATCGTAGCGGATTTTTAGAAAAACAGTTCTACTGAATGATTCTTCCCGCAAAATTCTGAACATTATGCTGTAGCAAAGTTCCATAAGCACAGTTTCTGCTGTATAGACATTTGTTATGTCTTTCGGAAAAGTGATTTCGTTGCTTATTGAATGTGCGGAAGGTCCTTTTGTTGGCGTTTCTATTCCACGGACTGTATTGTAAAGGAAATTCCCGGTGCAATCGCCGAAAGAAGAGACAAGGAATTCCCTTGAACGGAGATATATGTCTTTTGTTGTAAAAAATCCGTTCCTGTTCAGTTTTTCAAGCGTTTTTGTCCCGATTCCCCAGACTTTTTTCAGCGGAAGTGAAAGCATGAAATTTTCTTCCTGTCCGCTTGGAACTGCAAAAAATCCGTTCGGCTTGTTCACTTCGCTTGCCAGTTTCGCAAGATACGAGTTGGATGCCAGCCCGATTGAGACAGTAAGTTTTGTCTGGTCAAAAATTTCTTTCTGGATTTTCAAGGCGACTTTGTCCGGCTCTCCGAAAAGAAGTTCCGTTCCCGTCATTTCCATGCTTGCCTCATCAATTGAAACTTGGTGAAGATCCGGCGAATATTTTGAAAGAATCTGCATAATCTGCATAGAAACTTCGGAATAATGCTTGTGGTTTCCGCGGATAAAAATTCCGTCCGGGCAAAGTTTTACAGCCTTAAAGACAGGCATCGCTGAATGAACGCCATATTTTCTGGCTTCATAAGACGCAGTGGAAACAACGCTTCTCGGCTCTCCTGGAAGTCCGCCCACAATCAAAGGTTTTCCTCGCCATTCCGGGTGGTCGCGCTGTTCAACAGAGGCAAAAAAAGCGTCCATATCTATATGAAGAAAATATTTTTCATATTTCACTGTTTTTTTTCCTTGCTGAATGAACTGTTTTTGCCCGGAATTTTTATTGAATTCCTTAAAATTTCAAATTTATCTTCCTGCGAACGAATTGTTTCCGTCACAATTATCTCTGATTCCTGGGGTGTGTCCGCAATATAGCTGAAAGTCATTTCCTGCGGCGGCCATACAGGAATTCTGAAGGTGGAGATTTTTTCAGAAACGTTGTAGCTGTAGTTTTCATCTGAATAAAGAACAGGATTTCCGTCTCTTCCTTTTACTGTTATTGAAACATTTTCTTCCTGGGATTCAAGTTTAACAGTGAAAGTTCGGATTGTGTCGCCAAAAAAGTCCTGGTCAAAATATGAGATTTTTATTTTCTCAGAGTTGTTTATTTCTTGCGCTTCCGGCTGTTTTTTTTCAGAACGCTTGTATTCGTCCGGCATAAGTGCGGTGGTTAAAATCAGGATTACGGCGAAAATAAGGAATGCGCTGGAAATTGCGATGAAATTCTGCTTTATAAAAGTCTTTTTTCCGTTGTCAACGCTTTTCCAGATAAAATTCAGGCGCGCAAGAATTTTGAACCACACAAGCTCAAACGGAATGAACGCGCATGCAAAAATTGTGTTCAAAAGTGGAGTCGCCATTAAAATTCTGTTCAAGGAGTTTTCTGTCGCGCAGTTTAAAAATTCAATCATATACGGCAAAAACGGAACTGCAATCAGAAAAAACGAAATAATCAGCAGCGGCAGCTTTTTGAATTTCTGCGTGATGACAATAAAAAAATATTCAAAGGCAAAAAGATAAAAAAGTGACAGGTCAAGCGCGGAAAAAAGAAAAATATTTAAGATTCCTGTTATGTTTATGAGCAGCGAAAAAATCTTGAAGCCGGAATTTCTTGTAATCTTAAAAAACAGAAGATAGGAAAAAGAAATTGCAAGAAATGAAAAAATTATTTTAACTGCGTATGCTGTTAAAATTGAAGTTTTCAAAATTTTCTGCACAAATAACGCGACGTATTGCCCGATCAAAAATGAAATCACTGTAAAAATCAGGCAGATTACAAGCAGGTACCATTTTTTTAATATTCTTCTGGAAAAAAGTCTCCGCTGCAGAAGATGAATAAAGTAAAATTCGCACAGAAAAAATAAACTTATCGCGGAAACAAAAATAAAAAGAACAACTGTAAATTTTTCAGAAAGCAGAACCGTGTAATTGAAAAAAACAAAAGGCCGGCTGTGCCTGTCCCATTCAAGCGTGTTTTCTGGCTCAAAATTGTATGCGAGCGTTGCAAGAAAATTCGCGCTCCGTGCGTTGTATCCTTCATTTTTTGTCGGGGCGGCAAGTTCAAGTCCGCAGGCAGGAATTCCTTTCCGCATAAAAATTTCAGTCTGCCTGTCAGCCTTTAAAATATTCAGTCTGTACAAAGTGTTCAGAATTCCGCCTTTTAAACGGTAAAACATATTGTTTTCGTGGAAACTTCCAGAAATAAGCTGAATTATCCAAGCCGGGGAACAGTCGCCGCCGCCACCGGGAAGAATTGTGTTCTGGTTTTTGTCAAGTTTTACGCAAATCACGGCGTAGTTTTCAGAATCTTCAATTTCTCCTGCGAAAATTTCTGTTCCAGAAATAAGATTTTCGGTTCCAGACGCAATTTTGTCGCCATAAGTAAAAAGAAGCTCAATTTTTCCTTTTCTTGAAAAATTTTTGATGGATTCAAGCATTTTCAGCAAAAAATCGTAATTCTGCCCGATTTCTTCGATTGAAAAAAGCAGAACGAGCGTGTCAATTTCATCTGGAGCACTAAAAATCTCATTTTTTGCCTTTGAATTTTCTGGGAAAAAGTCAAGTTTCACATTGAATGGAAATTCCGCGGAATTATTGTTTAAAATCGGGATTTTTTCAGCGTAATAGTCGTGGGCTTGAAGAAAAATCAGCAGATTATTACATTCTGCCCAGCCTTTTTTCTGTTCGGAATAAGAAAAACTGCAAAAAAAAGCGAGAAAGACTGAAAATATAATGAAAAAAAAACTGTTTTTCTTCATATTTATAGATTATAATAATAATGG
>CAVBXG010000005.1:0-63601 GCA_963599585.1 bacterium | reverse complement strand
TTTGTACGCTCAGCATGGCGAATTGACGCGCTTTTTCTGGTAGCTGATTCAATTTCTATGCTGAATTTATAAAACTCGACATTTAGACTAACAAATTATATAACTGAAAATAACCGAGTACAATTTTAAAATAACTTGGTTATTTTTTAATAACCGTGGTTATTTCGTGTTTTGAGGATTTACATAAATAAAATAGTATCTGAAAATAACAGAATGAAAGTTTTAAAATATTTTATTTGCCTGACACTTACGATTACATCATCTTTTTACTGCGTATTTGCAAAGCAAACCTTAATTTCTAGCGAACCTGTAGAAATTAAGGAAACTTTTGTTTCAAATGAGAAAACAAAGCGAAAAAACTTTATTTCGTATGCGGAGCTTTCAGACGACATTGATTATCTTTTCTATTATTTAAAAACTGCCTATGCAGGTTACGATGAACTCGTGCAAAATGGCTTTTCAGAAGAAAATTTCAGAGCTCACTTTAGGAAAAAAATACGAAAATTCAGAAGAAATTGAAACAAGACCAATCATGAAAGAATTTGCTGAAATGTTTTCTGCTTTTGCAAAAGATAATCACCTTTATATATTGGGAAACAATGCGCAAGAATGGAACTCTGCAAATTCTTTTGCGATATTTTATTACACAAACACTTTCGTTCAAAAAGCTGGCGAGGATTTTCGCGCAACACAAACAGATTCTCCTGCCATAAAAATTGGAGCAAAATTCACAGGAAAAGCCGAAAATCTTTTTTATTATCCTGCAAAAGGCAAAAATACTTACCGACTGGGCGTTATCAGCAAGCAAAAAATATCAGACTACAAATTTTCATTTGATGGAACGGAATTCAACCTTCCGCTTTATGACGACGGAAATATCCAGATTTCATTTTCACCGAAATATCACGAAATTGAAACTGAAAACAGCATTTATATAAGTCTTTCAAGCTTTAAAGTCCAGGAAAACGATTCAAAATTCAAAAAAGGTTCTGAAATTGTATTAAAAAAATTTGCAGACTTAGGAAAAATCTGGCAGAACAAGAAAAACATAATCATCGATTTAAGAAGCAACGGTGGCGGAATGATTGAATACGGCATTTACCCGTTTTATGCGATGACACAAAAAAATCCACAAATTTTTAAGGACTTTCAAAAAGCGGACATTTTTAACAATGCTTTTTTCTTTGAACAAGTCCGAATAATCTCGCCTGCCACGTTCCAAGCTCACATAAAATATTTTGAAGATTTAGGCGAAAAAAAATGCCGGGATTACAAGAAATACAAAAAAGATTATGAAAAAAATCTAAAATCGCCCCAAAAACAACTTCTCGAACAAAAATGCAATTTTTCAAAAGAAATAAAAACATATTTCAACGGAAAAGTAATTTTTCTGCTGGACAGAAATTCCTGCAGTGCGAGCGAACTTTCACCATTATTTGCAAAAAGAATTTTAGGCGAAAATGTAAAAATTATCGGGGAAAATTCCGCTGGCTGCATACAGTTTGGAGATGTGATACTTTATCAGCTTCCAAATAGCAGAATCGCAATTTCTTTAAGCAGCGCAAAAAACACACTTTTAAATCATTTTGAAAACTGGCATGGCGAACAATACGGAATTTTTCCTGACTACTGGGCTTTAGGCTGCGACCTTAATGAAACAATCTTTTTAGAAACAAACGACAGCGAAATGAAAGAAAAACTTAAAAATATCGAATTCCGGCTGTTATAAAATAAAAAAAACAGGTGCCAAACCAGAGAAACCTCTGATTCAACGCCTGCTTTTTGCTATGAGCAGCGGCTGCAAATGCCGACTTTCGGTACAACAAGAACAACCACGCGCCACTAAAATCGATTAAACTCTGTACAGCAAATCCTCGTAGCTTGGGAATGGTTTGTATTCTTCACCAAGCAACGGTTCAATTTCATCTGCAACAGCGCGAGCTTCTGCCATTGCCGGAATAACTTTGTCAGCATACGCCTTTGCAACAGCCATAACATCGCCGCTTGCTTTTGCAGCAAGATGGATTTTTGCAAGAGATTCAGTTTTTGCAGCCAAATCACCAGTAAGCGCATCAAGTTTTGTAAGCAATGCGCTTTCAGCAGATGCTTTTGCAGAAGGAACAACAGCCTTAAGATTAACGACTGTTCTTGAAACAGCCGCAATGTATTTGTATGCAGCCGGCAAAATGTCCTTGTTAATCATTTCAAGCATTGTCTCAACTTCAATGTTCAAAAGCTGGGCATATTTTTCAAGCTTGATTTCGTAATGGCTTTCCATCTCTTCTTTTGTGTAAACGCCTGTATCTGTGTAAAGTTTAACATTCTTTTCATCAAGATAATGCGCAACTGCATCTGGAGTTGTTCTGAGCTCAAGAAGTCCGCGTTTTGCAGCTTCTTTTTTCCAAGATTCATCGTAGCCGTTTCCGTTGAATACAATTCTCCAGTGAGCTTTTACTTCACGCTCAATAAGAGTGTTCAAAGATTTTTCAAAGTCTGAAGAACCTTCAAGTTCATCGGCAAAGGACTTAAGAGTTTCCGCAACAATCGCGTTCAAAGTTGTGTTTGGACCTGCCAAAGAAACATTTGAGCCGGCAGAACGGAATTCAAACTTATTTCCTGTGAATGCAAACGGAGAAGTTCTGTTTCGGTCAGTAGAATCCTTTGGAATCGGTGGCAAAACATCAACACCAATTGTCATCTTGGATTTTTTGTCAGCTGAATATGGTTTTCCTTCGACAATCGACTCAAGAACGCGGTAAAGTTCATCACCAAGATAAACAGAAATGATTGCCGGCGGTGCCTCGTTCGCTCCAAGTCGGTGGTCGTTTCCTGCAGAAGCAACAGAAATGCGGAGCAAATCCTGATTTTCGTCAACAGATTTCAAGATTGCTGTAAGGAAAAGCAGGAACTGTGCATTTGATTCTGGAGTTTTTCCTGGTTCAAGAAGGTTTTCTCCTTCATTTGTAGACATTGACCAGTTATTGTGTTTTCCAGAGCCGTTAAGTCCTGCGAATGGTTTTTCGTGAAGAAGACATTCCAAACCGTGGCGTTTTGCAACTTTTCGCATAACTTCCATTGTAAGCTGGTTCTGGTCAACCGCGATATTTGTTGTGCTGAAAATCGGAGCCATCTCGTGCTGAGCTGGAGCAACTTCATTGTGTTCAGTTTTTGAAAGAATTCCGTACTTCCACAAAGTTTCATTCAAATCTTCCATATATTTTACAATGCGTGGATTCAACGCCGCAAAATACTGGTCATCCATTTCCTGACCTTTAGAAGGTTTTGCGCCGAACAAAGTGCGTCCTGTCATGCGAAGGTCTTTTCGCTGTGCCCATAAATCGTGGTCAACAATAAAATATTCCTGTTCTGCACCAACAGTTGTTGCAACATGGCTTACAGTTTTTCCAAAAAGCTTAAGGATTCGTTTTGCCTGCTTATCCAAGGCTTCCATAGAACGAAGCAAAGGAGTTTTCTTATCAAGAGCCTCTCCTGTGTAAGAGCAGAATGCAGTTGGAATACAAAGTGTATGTTCCTTGATAAAAGGATAAGAAGTCGGATCCCATACGGTGTAACCGCGAGCCTCAAAAGTTGCGCGGTGTCCGCCAGACGGGAAAGAAGAAGCATCAGGTTCACCCTTAACAAGCTCCTTTCCGCTAAAAGACATGATTACAGATCCATCATCCTGAGGATTAATAAATGAATCGTGTTTTTCCGCAGTAATACCAGTCAGCGGCTGAAACCAGTGCGCAAAATGAGTGGCGCCCTTTTCAATAGCCCAATCTTTCATTGCGTGGGCAACAACATTGGCTACATCAAGTTCAAGAGGAGCTCCAGAATCAAGAGTTTTCTTGAGAGCTTTAAAAGTTTCCTTAGGAAGACGATCTTTCATCACTTTCTGATTAAAAACCATGCTTCCAAATAATTCAGGTACATTTGTCATTATAACCTAACCCCCAGTATATAATTTATTTTTTTTGCAAAAAAAAAGCGATGTGAATTTCAACTAACAAAATTAGAAAAAATTCACATCGCCATTGATGTTGACTCTTTTATATAACTTTACAAAAAAAAGTGCAAGAGAATTTCAATTTTTTTTTGAAATTTCACAAAAAACTGGCGAAAAACCACAAAATCACCGCAACGAAAGAGATTCTTTGATTCTGTAGTTACCATATTCTTCCTGTTTGTACGGAAAATCCCACGTGCCGTCAAAATGAATTTTTCTGCCGCCAAAACCTGTCTTAAAAATGTAAAGCCCCGCCATGTGGTTCGCGCCGTCTGTGTTAGGCGGAATTCCCATCAAATCATACTGAGTGCAGCCCAAACTTCTTGCAAAACGCATAACTTCCCACTGCAATCCGTAATTCGGCATACATTCGCGGCCTTCCAAAGAACTTGCCGCATACATATAATAAGCCCGTTTTCCGCAAACCGCCAAAATCAGTCCGCTCAAAAGGACATTGTTCTTGTGCGCCGTAAAAAGATAAAACTTTGGTGGAGGAACTTGCGCGTCCATCGGAACAAGGGCGTTCGCATTATTTTTGTTTCTAGCCAAACCCCGTATGGATTCTGTCACAAAATTTCCGTCACTCATGGCAAATTTCGTCCAGTTTCTGCTGATTCTAAAAATCATCCTGAAATATTCAATCTCTTCATAAAAAAATTCTTTTCTTTTTGCAGTTGAAACATAAATTTCATGCCAGGCTTGTAATTTTTCTTCCAAATCTGGACTTGTAGCATCATAAATTGAAAATTCAACTTCTTCCCGGTAGGCACGGCGGATTGAATTTCTAGTCTGCTGCCGCATTGAAGCAAGCAATTTTTCCGGCGGAAAACGCAAATCCAGCAAAATCGTATTCGGACAAAGATAATTTGAAGGAGCTTTTCTAAGATTATGCGTCCGCGTTCCAAAATTCATCGAAAGTTCCAGAAGCTCATTCCGCAGCTCTTCATTTTTCTTGGAATATTTCGGCCACGGCAAATCAAAACGAATAAAAACCGTTTCTTTCGGCAAAAATTCTTCTAAAGCCTCGGCAATATCTTCCAGAAGAAGACTTCTAAATTCCTCACCGATATTAACAGCCGGAGCTCGCTGGGCGTAAGCGTAAACTGTTCCAGCCTTTGTGCGGCGAACCATTACAAGCAAAGGAAAATTATACTGATTTGCTGAATTTTCATTCTCATCATTTTCAAATTGTGCCGTAACCCAAAAATAATACGGAGTCTGGGCGTTACATTCTTCTTTTATTTTTCCCCAAAACGAAGTCTGAAAAAGAACATCCATGCAAGGAAAATCCTGTGGGGATGCCTGCGTAATTTTAACCATAGACTGACCGTAACAGTCAAACTAAAAAGCCGCAAGATTTACATCCGTTTGCCGTGCTAGTTGTGTAACTATACTTATGTTTTCGTCGCTAGTAGTACCGTTCAAATTTTTTCTATTAAATTGAACGGAGTACATTCAAAATTATATTCGAATTTTGAGCTTGCAACCGCGTGCGCATAAACAGAAGTCAAAGCCGCATTTTTTGCTGAATAACCTTGAGCCAGCAAAGAGACGCACAAACCTGCAAGAACGTCGCCGCTACCAGCCTTCGCAAGAGAATTTGTGCCTTTGTCGCAGATGAATGTAGTTTTTTCTGAAAAAATATAAGTGTTCGCGCCTTTTGCAATCAATGTAAGATTCGGGAATTTTTTTGAAAATTCCGCCGCAAATTCAAAACGATTTTTTACAACATCTGAAAGCAATATTTTTTTCTGTCCGGGATTCTCTTCAGGTTGAGATTGCTGGCTTTCGCCCGAAATATCTTGTCTTTCAAGTCTCAGATTCAGCGCGTTCACAAGCTCGCACAATTCCTTTGGATGAGGAGTAAGAATCACGCGCGCACCTTGCAAGAAATTCAAGTTTTCCAAGATTGAAGTTAAATTCCTGCTGTAAAAAAAATCAGCATCCAGAACAACCGCAGGATTTTTCATGCCGCAGACAAAATCAACAGTTTTTTGAATCAACTTTTCAGCATTTTTAGAACGCCCCAGCCCGCTTCCAAGCAGAACCGCTGTTGTTTTTTCCGGAAAATTTCCCGAAACCATAAGTTCTGGTGACATCGCAAAATTCTGCCCGGCAGATTCATTCTTCAGGACAGAAACAAATCCCGCGCCAAAACGCAACGCGGCTGTTCCGGCAATAATTCCGGCTCCAGTTTTTTCGCCCAAAACAACGCAGACGTGACCAAAATCTCCTTTGTGAACAGATTTTTTTGTCCTTATAGGCAACTCAACATCATTTTTTTCAATTATATATGCGTCCGGTTTTGCACAAGACTCAAAAACAGAGGAAGAAATTCCCAAATCGGCAACGGCAATCTCGCCCACAAAATCCTTTGCAGAATCCTCATAAAGATTTTTCTTAAGCGCACCCATCGTAACAGTCTTATGCGCGGCAAATTTCATTCCGCTCGGAACATCGCACGCAATCCGAATCGCCTTCTGCCTGTTGCACCAATCCAACGCAACCTTGACATTTTCCTGAAGTTCCCCATGAAAACCAGTTCCATAAACGCAGTCAACAATAACATCAGATGCAGAAAATTCCAACGTTTTCCCAAAATCCACAAACCATTCCGCTACGCTAAAAATTTGTACGCCAACCGAAATAGCTATTTTGCGCTGAAGAATCGACTCATCAGTTTTTGGCTCAGCAAATGCAACCACAAAAAGATTTTTCACTTTTCCAAAAATCCGCCTGGAAAGCGCATATCCGTCGCCGCCGTTGTTACCTGCCCCACAAAGAACGAGTACAGTTTCCGGAGAAGAACGCAGAACTTCTTTTTCCAAAGCCGCCGCCGCATTTTCCATCATAATATTTTCAGGAAAACAAAACCGCCTTTTCGCCTCTTTTTCAGCAATTCCAGAATTAATATAAACTGCTTTCAATGCAAAACCTCTTTTCACCATTTTACAGCCATACCGACCGCCATGCAAATTCCAAAACCAAACCTCAAAATATATAGCTATAAATTTGACATATAGCCATTTTAAAGTTACGATAAATTGAGTGCTGAGTTTTAGGAAATTAACAATAGCGTAGTTGGATTTACGATTTGCGAAGACTTTGTGCGATTGTATCAATGAAAGTGCCTAGCACCCGAAAAAATACAAGCGTAGCGCGAGCACAACCGTCTGGAACAAATTGAAAATCCAACGAAAGCGATTTTTCAAAATCCACAAAAAACTCAGCGCACAGGAGGATTTTATGTATGACAAAGCAATTCCCATTTTTGAAGTAAAAAACCGCCTCTCATACTTTCTGCACAAAGCAAAAGAAGAAGGTCCAGTTTTCATAAGCAACCGCGGAAAACCCGAATTCGTCCTTCAAACAATAGAAGAATATGAACAACAAATTCAGGCAAAACCAAAGGAAAAGACGTTGATTGAGCGGATTCAGGAATCAAGAAAAACATTTGGTTTGGAAAATGATGATTTTGATTTTTCAACATACTATGACACCATCAAAGAAAAAATTCCAATGACACGAAATTCAGAAGAACATCTTTTTGACTAGGTCTAACTTATGAAGAAAATTTATCTTTTAGATACAAATGCAGTTTCAGAATTGACAAAAAATCTGCCGAACCGCAAATTTCTGGAACATTTCTCCGAGAATGGAAAACGCTGTGCAATTGCTTCAACAACCTGGAATGAACTTTTATATGGAGCAAATATTATGCCATCTGGAAAAAGAAAAGATTTCATCTTTTCAACATTAATCAATGATGTTCAAGAAGCATTTCCTATAATTCAATTTGATAATCACGCCGCATGGATTCAAGCTGATATACGAATGCGCCTAAAAGAATCAGGAAAAACCGTTGATTACGCCGACACCGAAATTGCCGCCATTGCAATCTCAAACCAAATGATTCTTGTTACAAGAAACACAAAACACTTTGAACAAATCGCAGAAATCGATTCCGTATTTTACTATGAAAACTGGTTTGAATAAACGTTCCTGTTAATACAAAAAAGTGCTTCCTGTTCTAATAGGAAGCACTTTCCTGCTAGAACAAATTGATCGTTCCTGCTCTAACAGGAAGGGGCTTCCTGCTTAAACAAAATATCAGTCCTGTTCTAATAGGAACATATTTCCTGTTAGAACAGGAACAACATTCCGCATACAATTTTTCACCAGAATATCATTCTAATTGTAAAAAATGCGATAACTCATTAAAATTAAATAGTTTGAATTTCGAGTTTTATTAATTCTGAAAAATCGCTCACGGCGGATTTCCAATTTGCTCCAGACGGTTGAGCTCGCGCTACGCTTGTAGTTATCTGGGTGCTGCGCACTTTTATTGGTTCAATCGCTCAAAGTCTTCACAAATTGCAAATTCGTCTGCGCTTCTATCTGATTACTAGAAACTCAAAATTCAAACAAAAAATCTTATATCCCACGAGGCCAAATTATGGAAGAAATTCTTGAATTACTGCGACAAAACGCGCGTCTTTCTGTAAAGGACATTGCAAGCATGACAAAAAAGACAGAAGCCGAAGTCGCCGCAATTATCAAAAAATTGGAAGATGACGGAATTATTTTAAAATATGCGGCCATCGTAAACCCAGAAAAATCCGGCGAAAGCAAAGACAAAGTCCGCGCAGAAATCCAGCTTCAGGTTACTCCAGAGCGCGAGCACGGATTTGACGCACTCGCCGACAGAATTTACCGTTTTCCTCAAGTAAAATCGCTTTTTTTAATGAGTGGCGGTTACGATTTCAAGGTAATCATCGAAGGCGATTCACTGCAGGAAGTCGCATTCTTTGTCTCAAATAAACTTGCAACACTAGAAGGCGTCCGTGCCACAAAAACTTGCTTCATCTTAAAAACTTACAAAGAAAACGACATTGTTTACGTGGAAGACGAACGCGACCGGCGAGAAGCGCAGGCCTAAAAGGGCGGACAACCGCCCTACGCCCGCACTCCGTTGCGTTCTACCCACCGTGCGGGCTTCAAACGCCAGCCCGCAACGCCCCGCTAAAGTTTTTTTATAAAAAGGAAATTTATGAACACAAGACAAGATAAATTCAGCCACCTGATGGAATCAATTCCACCTAGCGGAATCCGAAAATTTTTTGAAATGCTAATTGGTCACGATGATGTGATTTCTCTTTCTGTTGGCGAACCGGATTTTCCAACTCCATGGACAATGCGGGAAGAAGCATTCTATCATCTTGAAAAAGGACACACATCTTACACAGGAAACCGCGGTTTACTTGAACTGCGCCAGGAAATCTGTAAATACATGGAACGATACAATATGTATTACAATCCTGAAACAGAAATTCTTGTTACCGTTGGAGCAAGCGAAGGTGTTGACGCTTCTTTGCGCGCAATATTAAATCCTGGGGATGAAATTATTGTCTGCCAGCCTTGCTATGTAAATTACGAACCGCTTGCGTGCCTTACAGAAGCAAAAGTCGTTCCAATTGACACAAGCGTAAACGGTTTTTATCCGACTGCTGAACAGATTGAAAAAGTTCTTACGCCAAAAACAAAGGCAATAATGATGTGTACGCCAAACAACCCGACCGGCACAATCATTCCAGGAAAGGAATTGGAAAAAATCGCAAAACTTTGCGTAAAAAATCAGATTTGGTGCATTTCTGACGAAATTTATTGCGAACTGATTTATGATGACGCAAAACACGTTTCAATCGGTTCATTCCCAGGAATGAAGGATTATACAATTGTCCTGAACGGATTTTCAAAATCTTTTGCAATGACCGGCTGGAGAATCGGTTATGTTGCGGCACCGGCAGACCTTATCACGCAGATGACAAAACTTCACGGATACAATTCAATCTGCGCCCCGATTTTTAGCCAATACGCAGCAATAGAAGGACTAAAGAACGGCTGGAAAGATGTTGAAAAAATGCGTTTAAGCTACCAGCAACGCCGAAATCTTATGGAAAAAGAATTCAACGAAATGGGGCTTCCTGTTCCAGAACCAAAAGGCGCATTCTATATGTTCCCGGATATTACCTCAACAGGAATTTCCAGCGAAGAATTTGCCACACAACTTTTCCAAAAATATAATATTGCCGTAGTTCCGGGCAGCGTTTTCGGTCTTGGCGGAGAAGGTCATATCCGAGTCTGCTATGCGACTGCAATCGACAAAATAAAAATCGCAATGGAAAGAATTGCAGAATTTGTCGCGGAACTGAAAAGCGCAAAAAAATAACTGGAGAATGCTGAATGACTTTATCAATTTTAATTGCCATCATCGCGGCCGCATCTTTATTTATCATTTTAACTTTGATAACCAGCAAAGCCAATGGAAATAATGACAAAGGCAAAAAGAAAGGCAAGCCAAAAAACAACTCAGCAATTATAAAAGAAGCCACAAAAAAACTGACTCATGACCCGAACAACATTCAGGCTTTAACAGCTTTGGGCGAAGTTTATTACGGAGCCAAAAATTACGAAAAAGCCATGCCGATTTACCAGCGTCTTATGGGACTGCAAAAAGTTCATCCTACAATTGATGAAAAACAAACTTCCCTAAGATACGGAATCTGCTGCTTCAATGAAAATCAGTTTGACAATGCTTTAAAAGCTCTTGCAACAAGCCTGCGCGATGATCCGCAAAATTTTGACGCGAACAACTACATGGGCAAAGTTTTAATGCAAAAACAAGAATATGAAAAAGCGATTATGGTTTTTAAACGCGCATCAAAACTCAACCCGGAAAAAACAGAAGTCATTCAGAATTTGGCGTACGCTCTGTATTTTGCAAAAAAATACAGAGAAAGCCTTGTTTATTTAAAAAGAACAGTTGAACTCAATCCGGAAAACAAAGAGGCTTTGTTCTATTTTGCTTCCGCAATGAATGAAGCCGGCTACAATGACAAGGCTCTGAAAATTTTCCTTCATCTTAGACCGAACCCGGTTTTTGGCGCAAAAGCGTGCCTTGCAGCAGGAACAATCCACGATAAGCAGAATGCTCCGGACAAAGCAATTCAAGACTACGAAATTGCCCTGAAACTTGAAAACATTGACCAGGAAACAAAACTCACAATTTATTACAGGCTCGCCCACACTCTTATTTCCCAGAAAAACATCGGGCGCGCGCTTGGTTATTTAAAGCAGATTCAAACAATTGCCCCAGGCTACCGCGACGTTCAGGTTTTAATCAACCGCTATCAGGAATTGAACCAGAACTCAAATCTTCAGGCATATCTTATGTCTGGAACAAGCGATTTTGTTGCATTGTGCCGAAAATTTGTTTCAGGATATTATCCGGGCGCATTTATAAAAATCGAGGATATTACAGTTGCCGCCGAATGTGTGGAAGTTCTTTGCGAAGTCCAGTCTTCAAAATGGACAGACACAGAACTGTTCAGATTTTATAGAAGCACTGGCGCAATCGGTGAATTGTACGTGCGCGACTTGCACTCAAAAATTCGCGATATAAAATGCGACAAAGCGTTTTGCGTAACAGCTGGTTCATTCACAGAAGAAGCAAAAAAATATGTTGAAGGGCGGCCAATTGACTTGATAGAAAAAACAAAACTGACTCAAGTTCTAAAAAAGCTGGACGTTACTACTCACATTTTTTAATTATAACAAGATTTCGCTCGCGTTCGTCCTTGCCGCTAGAATTTTCTGTAAGATACGGAACAAACAGTTTTTTTACAGAAAATTCCAGCCCAAGCGATTTTATTTCTTCCATTTCTTTTGCAATGCTTTCCGACTTTGCTTTGTAGGCGGCAAGAATTCCACCTTTTTTTGTAAGCGCAAGAAGAGTTTTTGTCATTTTTTCATCCAAAGGACGGAACGCACGGAATGTTGAAATATCAAAACTTTCAGAAGGAACTCTTTCAGCCTCTTTTTTTAGCACAGAAACGTTCTTTAGACCACAAATTGCCGCACAATTTTCAAGAAACGCGCATCTTTTATCCATTCGTTCAACCAATGTAAAATCAAACTCTGGAAAAACCACCGCCAGCGGAATTCCCGGAAGTCCACCGCCAGAACCGATGTCCGCAATCTTAAAATTCTCAGCGTTAAATTCTTTTGAAAGTTCCAGAAAAATCTTGTACGGCGCAAGGCTATCCAAAATATGGTTCACAACAATCTCGTCATAATCGCTTGTGTTCGTAAGATTATACGCAGAATTAAAAAGAATTATCTCGTTGATGTATTTATCAAGTTTTTTTGAAAAATCTTCTATCTTTTCCGCCGGAATTCCAATCAGGTTTAGTCCGTTCAAAAGTTTTTCTGATGCTGCCATTTTTATCCCTGAAAATTATTCGTCTCCAATATCAAGCAAAAAATCCATATTCCAGTCGTCCGAAACATATTTCAGCGAAACAAGATTTCCAGTTTTTTCAGCTTTTAATTTTGGTTTTTGCGTCAGCTGATAAAGAAATGAATATTCATTCTTATAATCTTGAATAACTTGCGGCTCAACAAAATATCCTGCCGAAGTTCCGCAATTTCCATCCGCTTTGAACAAAAGATAAAAAGTTTCATCGCGGGATTTTCCGTCGCTTGTGTATTTTCGGTCGCCAGTAAACAAAAACGAGCCGTCATTTTCTTTTTTGCTGAAATAAACCGTTCGGATTGTGTCTTTTATGCTGTAACCGTTCACCACAAACCTTAAAATTTTCGGACTGAACTTTGAATTTTCACTTGCCGCCCCGGAATTTGTAACCGGCAGATTAGATTTTTTCAACGCCTGGGAATTCCGTTCAGTTTTTTCCTTTAAATCAGAAAGCTCCGCCATAACAGAATTCAAAAGAATATCGTTCTGGTTATTTTTTGCAAATTGATTTGAAACAGCAACATCATTTCCTAGAAGCCCATAAATTCCGTTAAAAAATCCGCTGCTTCCCAAAAACGAAACATCATCCGCAGAAAGATAATTCAACGCTTTTGAAACCGCATCCTGCTTCTGATTTTTTGATTTTTGCGCAGTTTCAGCAGTTTTTTGCGCTGATTTTTTTTCATTTTCAGAAGAATCTGATTTATTTTCCTTGTTTGAAATATTTGTATTCACAAATCCTGGCGTATAAAATTTTGTTCCCAAAACTGGCGCAGAAATTCTTGGCATAGCAGGATTTTCTGAATTTGAAAGAGTCGGCATTGAAACAGAAGGCATTTCCATTTGGCAAAACGAAGCCGCGCAAAAAACAGAAAGAAACGCAAATTTCAAAAGAAAATTTCTACATATTCGCAAGGCTTTCCTCCACGTATTCAAGCCGCTGAGTAAGCTGAGCGATTGTTTTTTCCAGTCGGTTTTTCTCTTTTTCAAGTTTTCCGCGCGCATCCAGTTTTGTTGAAGAAGCGACTTTCTGCTTCATCATCTCGCGCACAGAAGCCGGACTTTTTCCGTCCAAAAATTCTTTTTCAACTTCCTGACGCGCATCCTTTTTGCGGACAGACGCAACAACTTTCATATTTTCAAAACCGATTGCAGGATTCACTTCCACGCGGGCAACTTTCTGAATATCTTTTGCCGTATTCCGAGGAAGACACAAAACGCGGTCAATGTAATCTTCGTAGCGGATATTCGCTTTCTCGCAAAGTTCGTGCGCTTTTATTAAAAGTTTCCCGAACTCCTGCATCATTTTTCCGTTTGCTTCCAGATATTCCTTTTTGATTTTTTCTGTAAGCTCCAAAAGTTCCGGGTTTGATTCCCATTCAAGTTTGTAATAGCCTTTTTCTTCCGCAACAAGAAGAAGCTCGTTGAATTTTGCCCAGAAATGCTGGTTGTGGACTTTTGCGTTGTAAACTGTTCCTGACTTTCCAGTTGTGGCAAGCAATTCCTCCGACTGAAGATGATGTGTATATTCGTGAACCGCCGTGTAAATCAGCTGGTTGTCATTCTGGAAATTTTTATTGTGCAGAAAAATCTCGTGCGTATCAGGCATATAAAAACCATTCACGCGTTTGCTTTCTTTTCCTGTCTGAGTCACTGAAAAATCAAGTTCCGTCGGCGCAATATCCATCAGAATTTCTTTTATTTTTGCGTTATCCATTTTTTCCTACTTTTCTATCATTACAAAACATTATGCTTTTTTTGTCAAAGCGGCGCGAATCTGTGCGGCAAACAACTTGTTCTGGTCATTTCGCTCTGGAACTGAAAATTTTGGTTTTCCATCTTCTTCTGAAATTCGGAAAATTCGTCTTGGATTTGTTGTGTACGCTGGACTTTCTGGATTATTCACCCACCAGTCAAGAACCGCAAGAATGCAAAGCGTATATTTCAAAAGGTTTGCGTTGTTTGCGTTTGTATTTGCTGTTGTGTTGTTTGCACAAAGCAACGTATCCAGACGTTTTGAAATTTCATTTGAAATGTCAAATTTGTAATGTTCCCAAGGATTTGAAATCAAAGAAACATCGCCGTGCATTGAAGCAACTTTATCGCACAAAGCAACTGCTTCCGTAAAATATGAGCGCGCAAAATCTGTTCGCATAAAAAGCGGGCGATATTTGCTTTCGTCCTGTGGCCGCTCCAAAATAAGCTGGTCAAATTTAAAATGCGGAAGAAAATGCCACTGCGTCTGCCAAAGCAACGATGTAATCAGTTTTTTTCCAAACTGGGAATCCTCGTAATCGTCCTGCGAATAAATCTGATTCACAAGGTCATTCAGCGGGTCGCAATAAAGTTTTTCAAAAACATTTTCGCGGTAAGCGGACCAGTCATCCAGAACAGAAGAAATTGAATCTTTTTCCTTGTTTGCCGCAGAATTTGCGTTCGGCACAAAATTTATGTTCCGGCAACCAACAAAGCAATCTTCCAGAATACGAAGAAGAACAACCGTAACCTGCAAAGGATTTTCCGGGCTAAGAACGTTAAATCCATCCGCAAAATGATAAAGCGGCTGAAAATACGGATACATATCCGGGTGCTTTTCCAGCTGGCTAAATCCCGCCTGCGGAAAAAGCTGATCCAGCAATTTAATTCCTGTTGTCACAACCTGATCTTTTATTCCTTTTTCCGGCTTTAAAACTGTGTTCTTCTTTTTTTCAGTTTCCTCAACTTTTACGGCTTTATTTTTTTCCTGCAAAAGCAAATCATATTTGTGAAGCCCAACAAATTTCAGAATATCCGCAACCTTCACCTTGAAAAAATCCGGATATTCCTCGTAAGTGTCCGAGCACATTCGCATCAAAAGCGGATAGCACTTTTTCACAATTTCATTCTGAATGTAAAGCCAGTCGGTAATTGCCTCTTTTGCAAGCGAAGAAAGTTTTTCCTGCGGAGAATCCGGGTAAGAAACTTCGTCCGTGTAAATTTCTTTTATGAGCTTTGGAATTTTATTTTCGCCATAATAATAAACCTGAATCAAAAGTTTATAGACCGCCTTGATATATGGAATCAAATCCTGAACAACATAAGGCTGCGGCAAATCCAAAAGTTCAATGTGCGCAAGTTTTACGTTCTGCATTGTCCAGCCGGCAATCATTCTAAGAAATTTGAATTTTGTTTCCGTTCCGCTTGCAATTTTTGCCTTGTACGAAGCTGGAGCAATCTGAATCAAAGTTTTTATAACCGTAATAAAACCGGAAAGATTTTCAATGTGATGCTTTAAAGTCACTGTGCAGAATTCTGAGACAACCTGCTCATGTCCGTTCTGCTGAAAATATTTTATAAAGTTGAAAAGTCCGTAATTTGGCTTGATTCCATATTCGTCGCGCATCATAAGTTTGTCAAAAAGAGAATTAAGCTTTGCGGTTACTGGTGCAAGTTCTTCCTGGCGTTTGCGGGAACCATTTCCATGATGTTCATTTGCGCCTGCATTTGAATTTGAAGAATTTTCTGAATTTCCAGAAGAAGTCTGACGCATTAATCGTCCTGTGCCTTTTGTGGATTTTCCTGCAGAATTTGAACTATCTGAACGTTCGTACATAATCTCTCCTCCAAGTTTTTTTGACATTATTTCAGCTTCTCCAGGATTCAACTGACCAATCGCTTTTCGTGTTCTATCCAATGTTCCAGGAGCCCAGTCAGCTTCCCTGGCTCTTTTTCCATCTTCCTGCATAAAATTTCCCCCATTGCTACAACCGGATATGACTTTTTTTCACGATTCCAGGGCAATTTTTAAGAATAATTTTATCTCCGTTTTTTGAAACAAGCACGCCGTCAAAAGTGCCGTAAATTGTTGTGTAAACATTGCGCATTACAATGATATTCAAAGTTCGGTTGCTTACAGAAGAAGGATTGAACGCCAAATCAACCATTCCTTCTGTGTCCTGAGCAACCCATTTTTTTGCAATTCCAAAAGGATGAGTAATCTGAACCGGCGGCATCGCGGTAATTTCACCGTCAACAGAAAGCATATCGTTGTTGTAAGTATCTTCATCCAGAGCCATATAACTTGTGTTTCCAAAAGAAAAAACAATGTCCTTGCCGTTGATGTTCGCCATTCCGTACATAATCTCGCTGGAAGAACGAGGTTTTAGATATGTTCTGTTCAGCATAAAAAGCCCAAGTCCTTTTCCCTGCGGAATTTCCTTTATGTGATGGCGATGTTTTCCTGTGTTCAGACCGCCTTCCAAATTCATAGGAACAAACCAAGTTGCTGTGCAACGCTGCATTGTCGGCGCTGGATTTACAAAAAGCACTTCATTAGAATCTTTGTTTTCTGTGTTAAAATGCGCGATATACTTTGCTTTTACCGCCGGCCTAAAGTTATCCCCGCGAACCGTAAAAGCCAACGCAATTCTGTCTCTTTTCCTGCTCCAGCTGATTTTTATGTATCGTGTGCTTGAAAAAGTATTGCAAGCCGCCTCAAAAGTATTCACCGGCACAAAACGTCTTCTTGGTCCCATAAAAGAATGATATGCAAGTTTCTGACCATTTTCCTTGTTCCAGAAAATAACTTCCGCAAGCCCAAACGCCTTGTCATCAAAAAATTCCGCAAGACCGATATAATTTTCAACCGCAAAAACAAAGCAAACCCGGCTTTTTATTCTAAAATTAGAAAAAAACGTTGAAGTCGGAACGCCGGCAAATGGAGCTTTTACTCCACGGATGTCAACCGCATCAGAAACTCCAGAAAAAGAACCAAAATTAATTTTTCCGTTCTGAACAATACTGTCAGGCGCTTTCACAAGAGGTCTAGAATACACAAAAATCCTCAATCAAACTAAACAATTTTCTATATTATATAAGAATCTATTGCAGTTATCAAATAATTTTCTTGTTAATTAAAAACACCGTGATAAAATTAATAGTATGAAATTTGAGTTTTGTGATAATACGATAAAAGCGTAGGCGAAGTTTTAATTTGTGAAGACTTTGAGTGATTGGAAAAATTAAAGTGCGTAGCACCCAAATCAATACAAGCGTAGCGCGAGCTCAACCGTCTGGAGCAAATTGAAAATCTGCTGTAAGCGATATTTCAGAATTTATCAAACTCAAACTTCACATTATTAATTTTTGCAACCAAGGAGATGCTTTATGGGAATAAAATTGTATTCGCTCGGTGCCGCACAGGAAGTTACCGGTTCAAAACATATTCTAGAAATCGACAGCCGCCAAATCATGATTGACTGCGGTGCTTTTCAAGGAAAACGAAAAGAATCTGATGACAAAAACAGAAATTTTGACTTTAACCACGAAAAACTTGAGGCTGTAATTCTTACCCACGGACATTACGACCACTGCGGACTTTTGCCGGTTCTGACAAAAAAAGGCTACGAAGGAAACATCTACGCGACGCCAGCAACCCGCGATATTGCAAATCTTGTAATGATGGACAGCGCGCGCATTCAGGCACGAGATGCGGAATTTCTTGCAAAACAGGCAAAAAAGAAAGGCGAAAAATTTACATGGCGGCCAATTTTTGATGAAGATGATGTTGTAAAATGCGCAAACCAGATAATTTCTCTTTCTTACAATAGAAAAATGTACATTGCCCCGGATGTTCAGCTGGAATTTTTTGACGCAGGACACATTCTTGGCTCGGCGTTCGCAAGTCTTTCTATCCGCGGATGGCATTCAGGATTAAGCACACCGTATGTTCATTCAACAGGCGAAAATGAAACAAGAATTCTTTTTACCGGCGACATTGGACGCAAGGAAAAACCTATTATCCGGCCACCCGCAACAGATATTCCTGCACCAGATTACATTGTGCTTGAATCAACCTACGGAAACCGCAAGCACGAAAACCGGGAATTTGCACTAAAGGAACTTGAACGGGTTGTCCGCGATACTTGCGCAAAAAAAGGCAAAATCATAATTCCTTCTTTTGCAATCGAGCGCGTCCAGGAACTCGTTTACTATCTACATCTCTTGACCGACCAGAAAAAAATCCCGGTTGTTCCAATTTACGTTGACTCTCCGATGGCCGCAAATGCCACAAGCGTTTTCCGCGTTCACCCGGAATGTTACGATGAAAGCGTAAACGAAGCGTTCCTGAAACATCACAAAAATCCGTTCGGTTTTGGCTCGCTCACATTTACAACCAGCGTAGAAGAATCAAAAGCCCTGAACAATAAAGAAGGTCCGATGATTATCATTTCCGCAGATGGAATGTGCGAAGCCGGACGAGTTCTTTATCACCTTGCAAATGAAATCAGCAACGAGCGAAATACAGTGCTGATTGTTGGCTACATGGCAGAAAATACTTTGGGACGAAAAATCCGGGACGGAGCAAAAGAAGTAAAAATTCTTGGCGACCTTTATCAGGTAAAAGCGCAAGTTGAGCAAATCAACGCATTCAGCGCGCACGCCGACTACGAAGAAATGACCGACTGGCTGAAAACAATCGACACAAGCCGCCTAAAAGATATCTTCATGGTTCACGGTGAAAAAGATTCACAAGAATTCTTCACAAACTACCTGCATGAACACGGATTTCCTAACGTGACAGTTGTTAAATATGATGAAACCTATGAATTAGGTTAAAATACAAAAAGAACAAGGAGTCTTTTTATGAAAAGAGTATCAAAACTTTTTGCAAGCTGCCTTTGCATTTTTGCAATGGCAAGTATCATTGGCTGTAAAAACGATGACGGGGGGGGGAGCGACGAGCTTAAGGCAAGCGTAAGCAAAGCAACAGCCGCTTCTGTATCAGTAGAAGAAGGAACGTACAAATCGATTGCAAAAGAAGATGACAAAACCACCATCAATGCTGCGTTAGATTCTGCTGGAATTGACAAAATTATTGCCGGTGCAACAGATTATTCTGATTTTGTTCAAGACGAAGAAGATGATTCTGATTATTATTCAATGCGGGCAATGACAACCGAACAACTTGGAGCAAAAATCTACAAGGAGTTGGAAGAAAAAATTACAAAATACAATGAAGACATTGAAAACAATGGAAAAGCTTCATTCAGCTACTCAATCACTCCAGGTGAAATCACAGGACTTCCAGAAGGAATAAAAATGACAATTCCGCTGTTCTTTATATCTCAGTCTGTATCAGCTTCATCAGATGGAACTTCCACAGCGCAATCTTACACACAAGGAATCTGTTCCACATACTTTGAAGATTTTACAAAAAGTGAACATGATTCAAGCAGCTATTTAAAACAGACTGCCGTAAATTCCGCACAGAACTACAATTACAACATTGCAACAGTTCTTAACCCAACCAAAATTGACTTAGACAAGATTCAAAGCGGAAATTACACAGATATTTATGGTTCTATGACAATCAACGGTTCTGCAAAAATAAATCTTGAGACAACCAGTTATACTTCATTCGTAATCGAAGGCATTGCCGGAAAAATTTCAACAGAACTGAATCTTGCTGTAACAATTACTGACTTTGATAAAATTTTCGATGAAATAGATAATGAATCTTCTATTTCTCCAGAAACATTTATCAATTCAAAAACATCAAACGGTTCTCTTAAAATCAATGTATGCGATTTGAAAGGAAATGTTATCTACAACTATAAGACAATCACAGATATTCCTGAACTTGAATCTTACATATCGCTTTTCGACCTTAGCAGCGTAATCAACGGCACTGACGAATCAGAAAAATAAAATTGTATTCTGAATAATCAAAAACAAAAGGCAGTTCCTTAACTAAATCAAAGAACTGCCTTTTTATTTTTTTCCATCAATTTTAGAATTTACGAACCAATCGTGCCTTTTGTTGAAGGAATCGCGCCGTTTCTGCGAGGGTCAATTTCCACAGCGGCACGGATTGCGCGGGCTGCGGCTTTGAACAAGCCTTCCATTTTGTGATGGTCGCTGCGGCCACGCAATGTATCAAGATGAAGATTGCACTGCGCGCTGTTTACAAAGGCCTGCCAGAAATCTTCAAAACAGTCAGTCTGGAAACTTGCCTCAACGCCGTTTGCGTTCAAACTGACCAATGGAATTCCTGTAAGCTCCGCATTGCATACAAGAAACGGACGACCGCCAAAATCAACTGCCGCACGCAACAAAGCCTCATCCATTGGATACAAGAACGAGCCGGTTCTGTAGATTCCAGCACAATCACCCAAGGCTTTTGCAAAACATGAGCCAAGCACAATTCCTGTGTCCTCAATCAGATGATGCTGGTCAACATTCAAATCGCCCTTGATTGTTCCGCTCAAATCAAAAAGTCCGTGCTTACAGAAAGAACGCAACATGTGGTCAAAAAATCCAATCGGATTTTCCATTTCGCATTTGCCAGAGCCATCAAGATTCAATGTAAGAGAAATCTGCGTTTCCCCGGTTTTTCGTTCAACAATTGATATGCGAGCCATTTTTTATCCTTAAAAACCCCAAAATCTAAAATTACAAGATAACCTTGCGCAATTCGTATTCCAAAATATCCGTCGCACCAAGGCTCTGAAGTTTTGGAAGCAAAGTTGGAACTTCACTTTTTTTAACCGCAATTTTTACAGCGTAACCATCGTCTCCAAAAAGAGGAGAAACGGTCGGGCTTTTCATTGAAGGAATTCCTTTTATCAGCTTATCAAAATCAGCTTTTGCAACGTTCATTTCAAGCATTACGCGCGAACGTGCCGCAAGAACCGCCTCAAAAAGCATTTTTAGCTCAAGGATTTTCTGTTTTTTGGCAGGATTTTTCATCGCTTCTTTTGAAGCATACATCCGCGTTGAAGATTCCATCAGCGTGTCAACAATTTTAAGCCGGTTTGCACGCAAAGAAGAACCTGTTGAAGTGTTATCAATAAGAATCTGTGCAAGCGCATCATCGTTGTCCTGAACAAATCCTTCAGAAGTTCCCCAAGTGCGGAAAATCGTTCCGTCAATTTTTTTTGAAGCAATATATTTTTTTGTAAGATTCTGATATTCAGTTGCGATTGTAACTTTGCCACTCAGCAATTTTTCGTAATCTTTCGTTTCTGGAATTGCGGCAACAATGCGGACAGGATCAAATCCCAAATCCATAATCTCTTCAACATCATTTTCCACGCCATTTTCATAAACCCAGTCTTTTCCGCTGAATCCAACATCAGCACAATTCTGGGCAAGCAACGCGCTTGTAATCTGCGGTTTTACAACCTGAAAAGCCAAATCAGCTTGGTTTGTAACAGGAAAATAAGTTCTGTCTGGCAAATGAATGGAAATTCCTACATCATTCAAAAGTTCATAAACCGATTCATAAATTCGGCCCTTAGCCAAAAGAATCTTCAATTTTTCCATTTTTGCACTCCTAGAATTTCAATTTGTAGACATATTATAATAGAAGAAACGCAACAAATTCAATCTTGTAAAAAAGATTGTTCAAAGCGGATATTTTGCGTAAAATATTTTTATGGCTTTAGATGTGGCGGATTTTTCAGAAAAAACTTTAGACATCACAATTCTTTGCAAAGTTGTGGACAATTTTGGCGACATCGGATTTGTTTATCGCCTTGCACGCTCGCTTTCCGCCCTTTGCCCAAACCTGAAACTCAGAATCGTTGCGGACAATTTAAAATCATTCAGCCTTTTATGCCCAGAAATCGACCCAACAGAAGATGAACAGAACGCAAATGGCTGGCAAATTTTTAACTGGAACGCGGAAAAAACTTGCCTTGAATCATTCCGTAAAAATCCGCCAAAAATAATCCTTGAATGTTTCCAGTGCGGCCGCCCGGAATGGCTTGAAACACTGCTTTTTACAGAAAAAATTCCGAACGTTGCCCACATAATTATGATTGACTATCTTACCGCCGAACCTTACGCGGAAACTTTCCACAAGCTGAAAAGCCTTACAAGAAGCGCAAAAGTTCAAAAAGTGAATTTTATGCCGGGTTTCACAAAAAAAACTGGCGGACTCGTTTTAGACAAACCTTTTGTTTCCGCATTGAAAAACCGAACGGATGAAAGTGAAACTTCTTTCAATATTTTATTTTTTGGTTATCCGCGGAATTATTCACCGGTAATCCGTGCGTTGCAGAATTTCAACAATAAAAATGAAAAAAAGATAAATCTGCTTTTGGCAAAAGGCGCAGGATTTGAAAGTTTTTATTCGGCTTACGAAACTGAGAAATCTGCGGAAAAGAACTTGTTTGCGCTGGAAGAATTACAATTTCTTTCCCAGATTGAATGGGATGCTCTTCTTACAAAAACACCGCTTCTGTTTATCCGCGGGGAAGACAGCCTAAGTCGCGCCTGCCTTTGCGGAGTTCCTTTCGTCTGGCATGCATATCCGCAGACCGAAGAATATCAACTTGTAAAAGTGAATGCGCTTTTAGACAGAATGAGCGTTCATTTTTCCCCGGAAGATTTCAAAATCATCAGAAAATGCTGGCAAATCTACAACACAACAAATGCCGCCCCGCAAGAATTAGAAAACGCGCTGAATGATTTTTTGCAGAACTACAAAAAACTTTGCGGCGGTTTCAAGGATTTTTCAGCCTCACTTTTAAGAAACGGCGACCTTACTGAACATCTGCTGGAATTTATTAAATCAAACACATTGAATCAGAATTAAATTTATAAAAAATTGCTATGCTCTCAGCCAAAAACAAACATTGACTAAGTTGCAATTTTTTTTAGGAAGAAAAACTTCATTCGCATCACTCATTTCAGTTTTTCTTTTATGCCTACGGCAAAAAAATGGCAAAAGGCGCCAAGTTTGCTTTTTGGCTTACGCATATTAATTTTCATTCCTTTTGCATTCATATGCATTTAATTCCAAATCAAACCTTGAACAGTGTACAATCTAAAAGAAAAGCGATATAATAGTTAAAATTATTTAGTAAAAAACTTTATTTTTGAGGTTATATTTTATGTTAATGACATCACAGTTAAAAGTTGGAACAGCTTTTATGTATGAAGGCAATCCACTTATCGTTCAGAAAATGCTTGGTCAGCGTTCTGGTCGTGCCGGAATGGTTACAAATCTTCGCGTTCAGAACCTTGTTACAAAATCAACAATGGATCTTGGAATTGATGCCGGCGAAAAATTTGACGAAGTTGACCTTGACGCTCACACAACAAAACTTTCTTATATTGATGGCGACACTTACGTTTTCATGGACCAGGAAACTTACGAACAGTTTGAACTTCCAAAAGAAAATCTTGGCGACTACGCTGGATATATCACTCCAGAAGATGATCTTGAAGTAAAACTTACATTCTACGAAGGAAAACCAGTTGGTATTGAAATGCCTGTTCAGGTTACACGCACAATTACTTATACAGAACCTGGCGTAAAGGGCGATACTTCTGGAAAATCTTTGAAACCTGCAACTCTTGATACAGGAATCGAAGTTCGCGTTCCGTTGTTCATCAATGACGGCGAAAGAATCGTAATCGACACACGAGACGGTTCATTTGTAGAACGCGCAAAGAACTAAGTTTTTTAGATTTGTAAAATGCTCCACCCGCTGGAGCATTTTTTTTGCTTGAACAACTTTGTGGATTTAGCTAACATATATTCAACTTCAGGGCGAGGTGAAATTCCTCACCGGCTGTGTGCGTTTTTCGTAAGTCAGCGAGCAATTTTTTGCAAGATACGGTGTGATTCCGTAACCGACAGTAAAGTCTGGATGAAAGAAGTAAATTGAGCGCAATTTATTATTGCGGAATTTATTTTGAACAAGCCCTGAAAAGGGTTTTTTTATGTTCACTGGAATTATTGAAGAAACTGGAACGATTATTTCCGCAGGAAACGGAAAAATCTGCGTTGCGGCAAAAAAAGTGCTTGACGGCACAAAAATTGGCGACAGCATTGCGGTGAACGGTGTTTGCCTGACCGTTACAAACATAGAATCTTTAAGTTTTACAGCAGATGTGATGAACGAAACTCTTAACCGTTCAGCTCTTGGCGCATTAAAAAAAGGAAGCCGCGTAAACCTTGAGAGGGCAATGGCTGCGGACGGTCGTTTTGGCGGACATTTTGTTTCCGGGCACATTGACGGAACTGGAAAAATCTTAAAAATGAAGAATGACGGAAACGCTGTTTGGGTTTATATTTCTGCGTCGCGCACGATTTTAAATCTGATTATTGAAAAAGGTTCTGTCGCGATTGACGGAATCAGCCTGACAGTTGCAAAAGTTGATGAAAAAGAATTTGCGGTAAGCGTGATTCCACACACAGGAGAAGAAACAACTCTTTTGAACAAAAAGGCCGGAGACATTGTAAATCTTGAAAATGATGCGATTGGAAAATACGTTCAAAAACTGATGAAATGCGGAAATTCTGACCAAACTGAAAAAGACAAGAAACTTTTGGACTGGCTGAACGGATAAGCCGGGCGTTGCGGGCTGGCGTTTGAAGCCCGCTTGGTGGGTAGCAACGAAGCTTTTATTTCTTCAATAAGATTATTAATTTAGCTTCGTTTGCAGTTTTGCAAGCAAAACTGTTAATTGATTTTAATTGACCGTAGGGCGGTTGTCCGCCCTTCTGATTGAGAAAATGGCATCTGTAAAAGACCTTGGGCTTTTGCAGATTAGCGAGCGGCGGAAACGCGAACGTTGTCGTCGCCCTTAAAAAGAAGATTTGGAGGCATGAATGGCTGAATTCAGAAAAATGCGAAGATGCAACCAATATATTCCGCAGGAAGAAGTTGAACAGATTCTGCGCTCGGCAACAAGCGGCGTTCTGAATCTGATTGGCGATGACGGTTACCCTTATGGAGTTCCGCTGAGTTTTGTTTATCTTGACGGAAAAATTGTTTTTCACTGCGGGCGCGAAGGGCACAAAATTGACGCAATTAAAAAGAACGAAAAATGCAGTTTTACGATAATCGCGCAGGACAAAGTTGTTCCAGAAAAATATTCAACATTTTTTAAGAGTGTAATTGCGTTCGGAAAAATTCATATTGTTGATGAACCGACAGAAATGCGGCGGCTGGTGAGCGAACTTGCAGAAAAATACCGACCGAACCACGATGAGGAAAAAAATAAGGAAATCGACTTGGAATTTTCAGCGTTGCGCATGCTTGTTATGGAAATTGAACACATCACCGGGAAAGAATCCAAATTTCTTGCAGCGGAACGACGAGAACCGGGTTCTTCAAAAGATATTGTGACAGACTAGACATTTTTTAGACAGAGGTTTTTATGGAGTATAAATACAACACAATAGAAGAAGCGTTGGAAGAGCTTCGCAATGGAAAAATTATTCTGGTTACGGATGATCCTGACCGCGAAAACGAAGGCGATATGATTTGCGCTGGAACTTTTGCGACTCAGGCAAACATTAACATGATGGCAACGCACGCAAAGGGTCTGATTTGCACGCCGATGAGCAATGATATTGCAAAGCGGCTGAACCTTTTTCCTATGGTTGCGGAAAACACTGACAACCACGAGACGGCGTTTACGGTTTCCGTTGACCACAAATCCACAACAACAGGAATTTCTGCAGCAGAACGTTCGATTACCGCGCTGGCTTGCGTAAATCCTGATTCAAAGCCGGAAGATTTCCGCCGGCCGGGACACATGTTCCCGCTAATTGCAAGAAAAGGCGGCGTTCTTGTGCGGAACGGACACACAGAGGCAACTGTTGATTTGTGCCGTCTTGCAGGGCTTCCGGAATGTGGTCTGTGCTGCGAGATTATGGACGATGACGGAACTATGATGAGAACTCCGAAACTTTGGGAACTCGCAAAAAAATTCAACCTGAAATTCATAACGATAAAAGAACTGCAGGATTATCTGAGGCTTCACGAAAAGCACGTTATTCAGGAAGCAAAAGCAAAACTCCCGACAGAATGGGGCGATTTTGACATTTATGGCTACGTGAATGATATTACCGGAGAACATCATGTTGCATTGGTTCGCGGCGATATTGGAGACGGTGAAAACGTTCTGTGCCGGGTTCATTCAGAATGTCTTACTGGTGATGTTTTTGGCTCGCAACGCTGCGACTGCGGTCCACAGTTGCATGCGGCAATGAGCAAAATTGCGGAAGAAGGACGAGGAATCGTCTTATATATGCGACAGGAAGGACGAGGAATCGGGCTTATCAACAAGCTAAAGGCTTACAAACTTCAGGAAGAAGGATTTGACACCGTTGAAGCGAACGTAAAGCTCGGTTTTAAGCCAGATTTGCGGGAATACTGGATTGGCGCGCAGATTCTTAGGGATTTAGGCTGCAAGTCGCTAAGGCTCCTTACAAATAATCCTGACAAAATCTACGGACTGGACGGCTTTGGTCTGAAAGTAACAAAACGAGAACCAATCGAAATTGCCCCGCAAGAATACGACCGCTTTTATCTGAAAACCAAACGCGATAAAATGGGTCATATTTTCAAGGAAATCCTGTAAAAAAGGGATTTTTAAGGGAAACTTCCCTTAAAGCGTGCTGGGAAAAGAAGAGGTTTTAGGGGAAGAAAAACCCCGCTTCGCAGTAGAGGATTTGTCTTCCCCTAAGAAATATGCAGTGTGATTGCTAAATCACAAAAAGAGGAATATATGAATGAAATTAAACTTGTAGAAGGTAAACTGGTTGCCCCGGAAGGGATGAAAGTTGGAATCGTTGCATCGCGCTTTAATGAAATTATTGTAAACAAGTTGCTCGGCGGCGCGGTGGATGGTCTTGTTCGCCATGGTGTTGAAGACAAAAATATTACAGCTGTCTGGGTTCCTGGCGCATTTGAAATTCCAGTTATTGCGGACAAAATGGCGGCAAGCGGAAAATACGATGCAGTCATCGCAGTCGGTGCAGTAATCCGCGGTTCAACAAGCCATTACGATTACGTTTGCGCCGAAGTTTCCAAAGGAATCGCACAGGCAAGCCTTAAAAATGGAGTTCCTGTAATGTTTGGCGTAATCACAACAGAAAACATTGAGCAGGCAATTGAACGAGCAGGCTCAAAAGCTGGAAACAAAGGTTACGACTGCGCTCTTGGTGCAATCGAGATGGTAAACGTAATCAAACAGCTTTAAAAATCTGACCAAGCCAAATTTTCAATGCAAAGTTTTGATCTTTCGCAATTATTAAAGGATTCCTCGTCGCTTTCGTTTAAACAGCAGATAAAATTTGTGTGGCAGCTTAGCATTCCAGGAATTCTTTCGCAGATTTCTTCAATTCTTATGCAGTATATTGACGCGGCAATGGTCGGTTCAATGGGCGCAGAGGCATCCGCTTCTATCGGGCTGGTTGCGTCTTCCACTTGGGTAATCGGAAGTCTTGCGCATGCAATGTGCGTTGGTTTTTATGTTCAGGTTGCGCATCTTGTTGGAGCAGGCGAAAAAGAAAAGGCAAAAAATGTCTTTTTTCAGTCGATAATCGTTTGCCTTATTTATTCGCTGGTTCTGGCAGGAATTTCTTCTTCAATTTGCCTTGAGCTTCCAAAATGGCTTGGCGCGCCACAGAATCTTTTCCATGATTCAACAATGTATTTTCTGATTTTTGGACTTTCAACGCCGTTTTTTGAAGTTGTCTACCTGATGAGCGGAATGTTGCAGTCCACAGGAAACATGAAATTTCCGGCCGCAATGAATGCGATCATGTGCCTGCTGGATATTTTGTTCAACTGGCTTTTTATTTTTGCGCTTAACCTTGGCGTAAAAGGAGCGGCTTTAGGCTCTGCGGCGGCAGCGTTTGTCACCGCACTGACTATGGCAATTTACACGCTGAGATTTTCTGATTACTTAAACCTGAAGAATTTTAAGAATTTTTCAATGAGTAGACCTTGCGTTTCAAAGGCGATAAAACTCGCAGTTCCAGTCGGACTTGAAAGCTCAGCATTTTCCGGCGCGCTGGTAATTGTCGCAAGAATAATCGCTCCATTGGGCGCGGTTGCTATTGCGGCCAATTCCTTTGCGACAACTGCGGAATCATTGTGCTATATGCCCGGCTATGGCGTTCAAGAAGCGGCAAGCACTCTGGTTGGGCAAAGCTACGGCGCAAAACGCAACGATCTTTCAAAATCTTTTTCAACAATCACAATCGCAGCCGGAATTCTGATTATGAGCCTAATCGGCGTGGCAATGTATTTTCTGTGTCCGTTTGTTTTTCAGTTTTTAACGCCAGACAAAGAGATTGAAAGTCTTGCCACAAAAATCCTAAGAATTGAGCTTTTTGCAGAACCGATGTTTGCGGCAGCAATCGTTTCAACAGGTGTTCTGCGCGGCAAAGGCGACACGCTAGTTCCAAGCATTTTAAACTTAATCAGCCTTTGGATTGTGCGCCTTGGACTTTCGTTCTGGCTCGTAAAACCTTTTGGTCTGGTTGGAATCTGGATTGCAATGGCAATTGAGCTATGCTTCCGCGGAATTATCCTATTAATCCGAGTGTTAAGAACGCAAAAGATTTCTTAAAGCCTCCGCAAAAACGTTTTTCTGACCTTTTGTTGTAAAAATCCAGTCTGCCAATGCCGGAAGCGGCTCATCCGAAGCGGCAACCCAATAACGAACATCATCAGCCTGAACATCTGGAACTGAACAACTTGCCTGAACAGGAGCAAGCCCTGTTGCAAAGCTAAGCTGGCTCTGGAATTCATTTGAAAGTTTTTCAACCGCAGAACGTGCAATCTTGTCTTTTGAAAGAGAAATCCCAAGAATTACAGAAGATATAAAATTCCGTTCCGAAGTTTCTGTTACCGCCGGAATATAAACGGAAGTGTATTTTGAAATAACCGGGCGTTCAAAAGTCCTGTGCTCAGAAAGATTCTGGAACGCGGCTGTAACAATTTCGCTCTGCATATAGATTTTCATGTCGCGCACATTAATCTGATAGATATTTTTTGGAAGAATTTCCTTTTGCGACCAGTTTTTCAAAAGTTTATAAGTTTCGCTGTATGCATTTCCGTCCGCAAAAAGTTCCTTTAAGGTTTCAACATAAGAATTGTAGTTCGCCTTGCCGGAATCAATCAGCTTTTCAAGTTTTTCTTTGCCTTCAATACACGCTGATTTTCCAGAAACCGCCTCGACCAGCGCACCAAAAATATTTATAAGAAAATCATTGTCGCCGCCAGGAAAAATAATCGGCGATGGAGTAGAAGATTTTGTAATCCACGCAAGTTTTTCCAAATCTTCCAGCGTATTCAGCGTTTTTACATTGCTTGCCTGAAATTTTTCAGTGTGAACATCAAGTTCATAATTATCAAGCAAAAGCGGAACTGCCGCAACTTTTTCATTCTGAACAGACGAAGTTTTTCGCACAGAAGTTGTCATTCCCTTTAAAATGCCAATATCGAAAGTCGTATGTTTTTTTTCCGCCCTTGCCGCCGCAAAATCAGAATTTTTTCCACGGTACACAAAAACTATATCAGCCTTTTGTTTTTTCAGCGCATTTTCCAGAGAAACAGAACTATCCAAGGTAACGATATTGAACGGCAAGAATCTTCCCTTCTTTTTTGCAGCAGTTGACTGAAGAACTTTTGCAATCTTCTCCTGATTCGCCTCGCTTATTCCATAAAATGCAGCCGTTGGTCTGTGGCTGGAAATTCCGATAATCACAAGAGAAAGCGCAATCAGAAAAATAATCAGCGCAACAACAAGAAAAATAATTTTTTTAAAACTCAATTTAATCTTCATATATTTATTTTAGTCGATAGTGTTTTTTTTTTAAAGATAAAGTATAATTTTCTTACCTTTTGGAGGTTTTTTTCATGGAATACACAGAAAATGAAGTTCTGACATACATTGCCGAAAACGATGTGAAATTCATCAAGCTATTTTTTACGGACATTTTTGGAACAATAAAAAGTATTTCCATTCAGCCAAGTGAACTTGAACGAGCTTTTAAATCAGGAATTTCCTTTGACGCAAGCGCAGTAAAAGGATTTTTAAGCGTAGACAAGAGTGATTTGTATCTTGTGCCGGACGCTTCCACGCTTTCAGTTTTGCCTTGGCGACCTCAGCACGGAAGAGTTGTTCGTTTTTACTGCAACATAAAATATCCGGATGGAACTCCATTTGAAGGAGACATCCGCAGCCTGCTTGAAGAAGTTGTTGAAAAAGCCGCAAAAAAAGGCTACAGCATAAATGTTGGAACAGAATGTGAATTCTATCTTTTTCAGCTGGACGAAAAAGGCAATGTAACAAATATTCCGCACGACAACGCAGGTTACTGCGACCTTGCACCATTGGATAAAGGGGAAAATATCCGCCGCGACATCTGCCTTACGCTTGAACAGATGGGAATCAAGCCGGAAGTAAGCCACCACGAGACAGGTCCTGGCCAGCACGAAGTTGATTTTGTCTACGCGTCTCCGCTAAAAGCCGCTGACAACCTTTCAACATTCAAGACTGTTGTGCGCACTGTTGCCGCAAGAAACGGACTGGACGCAAATTTTGCAGGAAAACCAATTGATGGAAAACCGGGAAACGGACTTCACATCAACATTTCAATCGAAAAGGAACGTAAGAATCTTTTTGCCGACTTTGAAGATGAAGCACAATATTTTATCGCAGGAATCCTTACACGAATCCGCGAAATAACCGCATTTTTGAACCCGAACGAAAATTCATACAAAAGACTTGGTCATTTTGAGGCGCCACTTTACATTGGCTGGAGCCGCGCAAACCGAAGCCAGCTAATCCGCATTCCAGAAACTTCTGACAAATCTCGCAGCCGCATGGAAATCCGTTCCCCTGACCCAAGTTGCAACCAGTATGCCGCACTCGCGCTGATTCTTGCCGCAGGTTTTGAAGGAATAGAAAAAAAGGCAAAACTTCCGCCGGAACTGACGCTGGATGCTTTCCACGCTTCACAGGATGAGCTGAAAAACGTGCAAACTTTGCCAAAATCACTTTCAGAAGCAGTCCAAATCGCCTGCAGCAGTGAATTTGTAAAAAAAATTCTGCCGCAAGTTACTTTAAACGCATTTGTTGATGCCGAAAAACAATAATCTTATTGCTGGATGAAACGAAAGTAGATGGATTCGGTTTTAATAGTTTCTAACACAAACACAACTCTCGGAATTATCTCTGACTTGCTGAATTCGCAGCCGTTCAGCCGGATTGTTACGGCTCAAAACTGCGCAGAAGCCCGCCGCGATCTGATTTCAGACCAGTTCGACCTGATTATTGTGGACTCGCCCCTTCCAGACGAATTTGGCGATGATTTTTCGTTGTATGCCACAGAACAGACGGATGCCGGAATTATCCTAATCGTCAACAATGACAAAGTCTATGACATAAGCCCGGATATTGAAGACGCAGGCGTTTTTGTTCTTCCAAAGCCGGTAAGCCCAGAATTCTTTTATCAGGCGGTAAAACTTTTGATTGCAAGCAGAAAACGCGTTCAAGTCCTTGAAAACGAGAATGTAAAACTTCAGAAAAAAATTGACGAAATCCGCCTGATTGACCGCGCAAAGTGTATTTTAATCCAATACCTGCAGATGACCGAACCGCAAGCCCACAAATACATAGAAAAACAAGCCATGAACCTGCGCCAAAGCCGCCTCCAAACCGCCGAATCCATTCTGAAGACGTATGAGAGGTAGGAAATTAATATCCATATCCAGAAAGATCAAATATTACAATATTTTCTGGAATATAATATTTTGGACCACCCCGTTCAATAGAAGCATATCCTCCAAAAATCCAGCCTTCATAATCTTTATATTTTATCTTTAACCAAAAATCAGATTTTCCATCTATATTTTCTTTTTCTTGAGTTATGGCAACAACTTCAACATTTGTTTGAACAGGATCTGTTTTTCCAGGACGAATGGTATACAAAATTTTTGTATTTTCCAAACCAGGTCTTGAACGAATATTCAAGTTTTCCCAAACAGAAACAATCTGATTCATCTTTCTGACAACCCATTTATTTGTTGTAGTTATTTCTTCAACAACTTCATATCTGTTTTCAAAATATGGGTCACTATATTCTCTCAAAAAATCTGTGGATTTGCATATAAAACACGCTTTATTTTCTAACAAAATCTTGAACCATAATTCACCGGACGGATTATTCCATTTATCTCTAGGTTTATCCAAATATTCAATTTCACAAACCTCTAGAACTTTTATAACATCATTGTCTTTTAGCTTTCCAATTTTATTTGCAAAATTATAATCAGTATAAATATCACGATTCTCTTCGTCCAATAAATCTCCAATGCGAATATTATCGATTTCGCATTTTCTTACAGTTTTTCTGATTCCTTTTTCCCTAATAGACGAAATAATTGTTCCATTTCCACCTTTATAATCTGGTTCTGCAATTAAATACACACAGCAAGCAACAAAAAATAAAATAGCAAAACAATTTTTTTTCATTTTAACTCCATAGGACATGCCAATAACTTTTCACATCTAATATATTCTGAACATCTGAATTTATCTACCCGAAAAAAAAACTGATAAAATATAACATTTGGTATAAAAAAACATCAAAAGTAACATTCTTTTCATTTTATGAATCTCCTGATTTATATTCAAAAGGCTTCGCCCCTAAAAAATATCCCTAGTAAAAAAATCTTATCTGCGCAAAGACTCCTCCCCGCGACAAATTCCCCCGCACGCTCCATTCCTCCAGAAAACCGCGCTTCCAGGGTTCGGCTCCTCCGCCTCATTGCTCCGCAACGCCCTCCGGTCGCCCTTCCACCACGGCGCACGAACACTCCGTGCGTGAAATCGTTACGCAGGTTGAAATCTCTTTGCCTGCAAACTTTTTCAACCTGCTGCTGACTTTTGCAGAATCCATTCACCAGTTTTGCATTGCAAAACTGGAAACAAAACCTGAATCCTCAGAATATTGAAAAAAAATATAGGTTTTGTTTGTGATTCATTTCCGTTTCCGCATTTTTTTTGCGTTAACTATACAGGAGGTAAGATAAAAACAGCCGAAAATGCCGTCTGTTTCTATCTTTAAAAGTTTGCGTCGCAAACTTCTTTATCATCTGCCCATTCTAATTTCATTGCGAATGGGCTTAAAAAGTCAATCCTAAAACTGAAGTTTTTATCTTGACTTTTTATAGGAGTAAAAAAAATGCAAAAAGAATCAAAATACATTATGAAATCTTACGATGAGCTGTTTTTCACAGATGATTTCCTTTTCAGTAAAATCATGAGAAATCCCAAAATCGCAAAGGGCGTTGTTCAAAACCTTCTAGGAATCAAGGTCAAGAAGATTGCGTTTGTCACATCACAGTATTCAATCGACGAGCTTTACAACGGCAAAGGAATCCGGCTTGATGCGTATCTTGAGGATGAGGACAAAATCATCGACATAGAGATGCAGACCGTCATAAAAAAAGATGAAGGCCTTCGCATGCGCTACTACCAGAGCATGATGGACATTGACCACCTGAACCGCGGTGAGAGTTTCAGGGAACTCAAGGAATCTTATGTCGTCTTTATCTGCCTAGATGACCCGTTCGGAGACGGAAAGCCAGTCTACAATTTCGCCACAAAAGAAGTAGACGGAAACCAGATTCTGAATGACAGAATCCACAAAGTAATCTATAATGCAAGCAGTTTTGAGAAGGCTGACGACCAGAATGTGCACGCATTCTTGCAGTTCCTTAAAAACAGGACAGCAACCGACCCTCTAACAAAGGAAATCCAGACCGCAGTCGACTCATGCAAGAATCACCAGAAATGGAGGGCAGAATATATGCTGTGGAAAGACCAAATCCGCGAATGGAAGGACGAAGCCCGGGAAGATGGCTTGGCGGAAGGCGCCAAAAAGAAAGCTATTGAAACTGCAAGAAAACTTCTTGAGAAAAACATTCCTACAGAAACAATCGCTGAATGTACAGAGCTTTCCCTGGAAGAAGTGAACAAGCTGAATAAAGGTAATTCTTAAGTTATCTTTGTAACGGAAAGCCTTTCGACCATTTCACATAAGACATCACCCTGAGCATTGAAAGGTTCAAAATCAATGAGATTTTCAGGAGCAACTACTATATGATGAACTTCACGACACAAGGCGAGCCGGCTTAAAAGAAGGCGACCGAGCAACTTCCTGTGAAGAAGTCATAAAGATAAAAGACTCGTTAAAAAAGTAAGCTTCAATTCTTTTCTAGAATTTTGCTCATTGAAATATTCTGCAGAGCGTCCAGGATTTCCATAAGACTCAATTATCTTTTCATAAGTTGCTCCAACTGTTATATCGTTATCAACTATTCTATATTTTTCATCATTTATAACGATACGAACAAGTTTATTATTTATATCATAATACATGAATGCAATTCCATCATATTCAATCCAATTCAAAGCACAACTTGCGTTCGGATACACCGACCATAAATTCTCTTTTTTTAAAGGTTCTCCTAGAACATCAAATATATTCTGAGCATCCGAATCAAGTTCAAATATTCTGCCATCTGGATTTTTCACCTCAAACTGATGTTTATTAGGAAATTTTCCTTCTGGAAAGATATTAAATCCTACTAAAAACATAAATACAAAAAGAAATAACACTTTCATATATCTTACCTTGACAATAGATAATTTGGATTATCTGATTCGGAATTTGTATAGTAATTTACATCAATGGATTACACAAATTCAAGCATATATGGTATTTACATATCTTTTATTCATGTTAGCGTTGGCTCATAAAAAGGCAGGAAGAAGCTATTTTTTAGAACAACTTGCGCAGGAATCACTACTTTGTGAATCACCTTTTCACAAATATGAATATAACACTTAACAAACTAGTATTAGTTTCTAAAGCAAAATACTACTAGCGAGGATAAAAAAACAATATTTGCAAAAAAAATCCCCCACGGCAAGATTTTTACAGCAGGGGAAAAAATAAAGTTGGATTTTAGCCGTTTAACTCAGGAATCAAAAAGTTTGCATCACTGCTATCTGTCTGTTTATATTTTTCAGGAAGATATTTTCCATATTTACAATCCCAATAATTGAGCCAATTGCTACCATTAACAACAAATCTATATCCTGGCCACATAGAGGAAACTTTATATTCTGGACTTGAATATGTAAATGAGAATGTTCCATCTTCATTTTTTGTCATCCTAGGAGAATTTGCATTCCAATTATTAAGCTGACAGACTGGAACAACAAAATCTATTTCAGATGCTGACAGATTAAAATCTTCTGGAACAAAAGTTAATTTCAAATGTTCATTTTTGTCTTCATCGACCCAATATTTATACGGTAATTCTTCTGCACTTTTATAATGCGCATAAACAGTCATATTTTTAACGGCATGTTCAATCAAAATTCCGCCTTCTTTTTCTGTATACCAACCACAAAAGAAATCATTTCCTTTTGAAATTGAATAACTCCAATCAAGCCTATAACCTTCATAAATAGAATCTGTAGTAGCCCACCAGTCACAAGAACCATCATTCAAATCATACGTAATTTCATACTTAGGCAGTTCTTTCCAATGAGCATATACAGTTATTTCTTTTTGCCCTTCCGAAGGTGTAGGTATCAATGTAATATGATTTCCATTTTCTTCTTTATCATACCAACCTAAAAAATTATAGCCATATAAAAGAACAGAATCATAATAGTTAGAGAGAGAAGTTCCTACAAGAACATCTTGCTTTTTATATTCATCAGAAGAGTCGTCATGTTCAAAATCACCATAAATATAAGCCGTTCTTCCATCAGAAATATCAGAAGGTGTATTTGTTTTAAAGATAACGGTTATTTTCTGAGGCTTACAATATGCATTTATACTATTTGCCTTTGCCTTAAAATAATTATCCGTTACATCTCCAGTCAAAAGCTTATATTTTCCATAGTTTGAACACCACGAAGCAACATCATCTTTTATAGTGTTTAACGTGTCTGCATATTCAATATCATCGCTTGAAGTCAAATCTGTTACCAAATTTTGCAATCTTGTGATTTCAGTCTGGCTTCCTTCAACAAAAATAGCCGATTCGCTCAGTTCAAGAAGATAATCCACGTAGTTCTGCTTAAAGTCTGGAACGGAAAGGAGTTTTTCTATCAGTGGAGCTTTGTAAATGCCTTCGCCCCAGTCAAGAGGATTTTTTGTGGCTGTGTCGGCATCGTCAATGCAGTTTGTTCCCAAGATGTTGTCGTAATCGTAAGGAATAAAATATGCCTTGCCTTTTGTGTCAAAATAGAAGTAATAGTTGTTGTGATTTCGCCAGTAATCGTCGTCCATTCCTAAAAGCACGTTGCAGGCGTAAGTTTTAAGGAATAAGTCAACGTCCATCTTGCTTTCGTAGAAATCCTTTATTTCGTCTTCTGAATTAAGTTTGTTCAACTCTTCTATAAAATCAATAAAATTGCTGCGGGCGCGGCTAAGCTCGTCTTTGTTTGTTTTTAGGTCGTAGTCGTAGCGAAGGCTTTTTGATTCATCAAGATAGATTTCTTCCACGCCAAAAGAACGGTAGCCGTCATAATCTGTTGCCATCGAAGGACCATTGCTAGACTGCCAGCAGCATTTCCAAAGGTCGCCCTTGTTGTCGGAAAATTTAGTTCCAATTTCTGGAGTAATTTCCGAGCGTTCCTTTAAGAACTGCTTGTTGATTTCTTCAATCATTGCGTAAACGCCGTAGTTCAACTGTTTTTCAGTTCCGTCTTTTTCCTTAATATTGATAAAAAGATGCGCATAACCTGCGCGAGGAGCTGTCCAGATTCCGTTTTTGCGGAAATAGTTATAGCCAAAAACTTCGCGGACGTAAGCCGGGTCTTCCTTGAATCGTTTAAGGTTCAAGCCTTTCATGCAGCCGGCAAGTTTTCGTTCTTCCCCGGAATCGCCAAGCCATTCTTCAAAATCAAGCTTAAAATGAGCCTGATAATATTGCTCGCCAACTTGCGGTCGGCGGCGACTTGTATTTCCACGAAGGCGCATTCCAATATCGCTGATTTGCCAAGTGTTGTTGCCTTTTTTCATCTCAAAATCAGCGTGAACGCAATCTTCGTTTTTAGGATTTTTGTCGTAATTTGTGCAAAGTTTATCCCATTGCTCGCGGCTGATTGTAAGAGTTATTTGTGCAACTGAATCTGTTCCAAAAATGTAGTTCAGGCTTTCTGTGCGAGAGCTTAACTCTGGCCCTACATTTTCCGCAATCGTTATTTCTTTTGATTTTACGCCGCTACTTTCGTTTCCGCTTGTATCAACAGTTTTTACAGTGAATATATAGGAACGCCCCGATTTTACGCTGACTGAATATTTTTTAGTTTCTGGGCTTACAAAAACTGTATTTTTTGGCATTGCTTCCGTCAAAACAGAGCGGGAAGTATCTATTGTGCCAGATTTTAGTTTTTCTTCTTTATAAGAAATCAAATATCCAAAAACATCTTCTGACACGGAATCCGTCCATTTTAATGTTACAACCAAATTTTCAACTGATGATTTTAATTTTGTAACATCTTCCGGCGGAGTTGTGTCGTCCGAATCTTCTGCTGATTTTTCCGCAGTTTTTATTGCAATTGATTTTTTTTCTGATGTTTCCTGCTGATTTGAATCAAGACTTGTAAAAGTGAATGTATATTCTGTGCTTGCGTCTAAACCTGTTACGGTAAAAATGTTTGTTTCTTTTTCGCAAATTTGTGGTTCTTTCAAATTTCCGGCTGCCGGTGACATTGCAATTTTTACGCCGAAATAATTTTGTTCCGGATTTTGCCAAGCCAGAATGATTTTTTCAGTTGTTGCCGCAGACTTTACATTTCTAACGGCTGAATAAGTTAGAGAGCCGCCCCCCCCGAACCTGAATCGCTGTCTGTTGCACAGCTAAAAGTCATTATTCCAAAAAGAATAAATGCAGTTGCCATAAATAGGCTTAAAACTTTCCTTTTCATAAAACCTCCGAAAGTGTTTATTGGTAAGAATAAGTCTATAGCACAATCTGCATTATTTCAATTGAATAATTTCAGCAAAATCCTAAGTTGGCACGTGGATTATCTCGCGGGGCTTAGAGCCGTTTGCTGGACCTACGATTCCGCGAGCTTCCATTTCTTCAACAAGGCGCGCGGCGCGATTGTAGCCAACTTTTAGGCGGCGTTGAATGTAGCTTGCGCTGGCTTTTCCGGACTGAATCACAATATCCAGAGCCTGTTCGTACAAAGGATCTGCATCATCGCCGTAGAAATTCTGCTGGCCGTCATCATCATCTTCGTCATCAACAAAAATTTCATCATCAATGTAGTCTGGCTCGCCCAAAGTTTTTACGTAATCAACAACGTGCTCAACATCGGAATCGCTTTCAAAAGTTCCTTGGATTCGGATTGGATACGGACTTACCGCAGAGGCATAAAGCATGTCGCCTTTTCCCAAAAGTTTTTCAGCACCAACTGCGTCAATAATGATATTTGAGTCGGTTCGGCTTGCAACCATGAACGCAATTCGGCTTGGAATATTCGCTTTTATAAGACCAGTAATTACGTTTACAGAAGGTCGCTGTGTTGCCAGAACAAGATGGATTCCAACCGCGCGGGACATAGCCGCAAGGCGCGCAACATTCGTTTCCAATTCTTTTCCGCTTGTTGCCATCAAATCCGCAAATTCATCAATTATAATAACGATGTACGGCAATTTTTCCGTGGCAATTTTTCGTTCTTCAATGCGTTTGTTGTAGCTTGAAATATCGCGCACGCCCATCTGGTCAAGCAACGCATATCGGCGTTCCATTTCGCAAAGACACCACTGCAATCCCTGCAAGGCTTTTTTTGGCTCGGTAATAACCGGCGTTAAAAGATGAGGAATATCGTTGTAAAGTTTCAGCTCAACAACTTTAGGATCAACAAGAATCATTTTTACCTGCTGAGGCGACCGTTTATACAAAATTGAAAGAATTATCGAGTTTACGCAGACTGATTTTCCGGCACCAGTCGCACCGGCAATCAGAAGATGAGGCGTTTTTGCAATATCAATAATCTGCGATTTTCCAAGAATATCTTTTCCCAAAATTACAGGAATCGCCATTTTCTGGAATTCTGGCAAATCCTGCTCAATCATTTCGCGGAAGCTTACAATCGAGCGTTTTTTGTTAGGAACTTCAATTCCAACCGCGGCTTTTCCAGGAATCGGAGCAACAATTCGCACGCTGGAAGCGGCAAGGCTAAGCGCAATGTTATCTTGAAGCGCAACAATTTTGCTGAGTTTTACGCCCGGGGCTGGAGCAATCTCAAACATCGTTACAACCGGACCTTTTTTTATTCCAATAACTTCCGCACTGATTCCAAAATCAGAAAGCGTTTTCTTTAATTTTACGGCACTTTCCTTTGTTTCCGCGTCAATCAGCCAATACTGGTCATCTTCGTACTGTTCAAGCAAATCCGTTGGAACAATGTACGGCTTTTTCGGACGGGCAACATGGCTGACTGGAGCTGGTTCTGTGGCAATAGTTTTTCGCTCTGGAGCAGGTGATGTCTCAATGACTTTGCCTTCAACAGTTGGCTCTTTTGGCTCTTCGTTTTCGGCAAAAGTTGGCGCAGAAGAATTTTCCGACAGAGATTTTGTTCCATCCACCGGGGCGTGGGAATTTTCTTTTTCATCAAAAAAAGAATCATCTGCGTTGATTTCGAGCTGCTTACGCGCATCGTTTTCCATGTCCGCAAAAACATCAGAATTAAACGAGATAGTTGAATTTTCATCATCTTCGGCGTTTTCTGCGGAATCTTCAGATGACAAAGGCTCGTCCTCGGAATTCATATCGATGTCAAAAAAATCCGGCGAAAGAGTTTCGTGCGAATCTGCATTTTCTGGTTCATCTTCGTAAGAATCTTCTGCAGGCTCTTCATCTTCAACTTCGTCATTGTATTTTTCAAAATCGTTCAAAGAATTTTCAAGCTCATCAGAGTCGTTGTCTGAATCCAACTCCGAATTCTCAAGATTTTCCGAATCGTCAAGTTCAGTTTTGTAAGAAGAATCGTTTTCCGAATCATCAGAATCCGTTGAATTTTCAAATTCCTCTTCATCCGGCGCATAAAAATCATTTTCTGCCGGCTCAAAATTCTTATCATCGTGAACAGGATTTTTTTCAGCAGAATCTTCGTCATCTTCAACTTCAACAGGAATTTCCACAGCCCCAGCCTGCGCCTTTATTTCTTCTGCGTCCGGCCATTCCAAATCATCCGCTGGTTCTTCATCAATTTCAAAATCTTTTTCATCTTCTGAATTTTCTTGCTGACTTTCAGTTTTCTGCTCATCCGCAAGTTCCGTAAAATCCGAATTTTCAGATTCTTCATTAAATCCGTTCAAAGCGGCAAATTCTTCCTGAGTAATCATAGAATTTGCGTTCTGCGGCTCGTCCTCATCAAAAATATTTGCAAAAGGATCATCGTGCTGAACAGTCGGTTCTGTTTCCGCAACAATCGTCGGATCGGAAGCAGATTTTTCTTCATTTTGCGCAGGTTGAGTTTCAGAATCATTTTGAAGAACAGTTTCTTCCGCATTTTTTTCAGCGTTTTCGTTTTTAGAAGCAGTTTTTTGTTCCGAATGATTTTCAGTTTCTTTTGAAGCACGGAATTCTTCCAGCTTTTCAAAATGTTTTTGTTCCGCAAGTTTCTGTTCTTTTTCAGCAAGGAATTTCTCGCGGTGAAAAATCATATCGTTGATTCGTTCCGCAACAAGCCCTGCAATAATTATTTCCATAATAATAAGCATTACGCCAATAATTATTGTCAATACAATTTTGATTGTAGAAAAATCGTCCGTAAAATCTTTTGCAAAATAGCGGCAAAGTTTTTCAATAAAAACAGAAGTAAAAAATGGAACAACCGCAGTCAAAAGCCGCATTGATTTTTTTGAAGTCCATTTTGAGGCAAAACACGAAAGCCCCGAAATCAGAAGAAAAACTGGAATCAGAATACTGGAAAATCCGTAAACTGAAAAAAGCATATCGCCCAGAGAAAAAGCTGTTATATATAGAAGATTATCTTGCGCCGGACCAAAATTTCCAAAATCAAGAGGAAGAAGAGCTAAAGAGATTGAAAAAAAGGCGGCAATCAAAAGCAAAATTGCCCCAGCCACAAAATTCGGTTTATTAGAAATTTTCATACTTTTATTGTCGGCAACCAAAAAGACATTTTTTAGAAAATATTCGCGCAAAACAAAAAATTCTAAAAACGAAAAAAAATGATATAATTAGGAATAATTTCGTGTTTGCAATAAATAATGTGAAAAATCGCTCACAGCAGATTTTCAATTTGCTCCAGATGGTTGAGCTCGCGCTACGCTTGTATTGATTTGGGTGCTACGCACTTTAATTGGTTCAATCGCTCAAAATCTTCACAAATTGTAAATCTGCCTACGCTTTTATCCTTTTTGTATAATAAACCCGAAATTATGGCTAATTTTTGCGAAGGTGTAGGATGAAAAAGTTTTTTTTGCAGGTGATTTTGTTTTTTTGGGGATTTGCGGTTGCATTCGGGCAGCAGGAGCTTCCTGTGCAGGTAACTTATAGCGGCGGAAGGAATTACAGTCTTGTTGAACGCACGGATTTGCGCAGATATGACAACAACAAATATGTCGGGCTTGTAAGCCGCGAAGTCCGCTCATTCATTGTAAACGACGGCAACTTATACGACGGAAGTTTTTATGTTGACGAAGGAACAAAGCATCAGAATATTTCGGTTGCGCAGGAAATCCACGATTCAATTCCCTCAACTTTCAGAATCACTCCAGACGGAAACCTTATAATGATTGAAGACCACGGTTATCCGAGTTTCAGAAGTTTTCCGGCTTTTCCAAAAACAAAAATCAAAAAAGGCGACAGCTGGACGGCAAGAGCAATGCGTTCTGTTGACCCGCTGAACAAAGGCGTTTTTACAAAAATTCCAATGGAAGTCTTGTACACTTATATCGGTGATGAAACTGTCCGCGGCGAAGAAGTTTTTGTTTTCAGCGCAAAATGGGCAACCCGCTACGGAATTTCGTATTTTGACTTTGGTGGCGACCAGAATTTAAAAAGCGCGAACGGAAGCCACAACGCAACAATGTACGTAAGCAAATCCACCGGCTATGCGATTGTTGTGCGCGATTCTGTAAACGAAAATTTCATCTACAAAGACGGAAATTCAGTAACTTTTAAAGGAACGATTTCGTTGTTCACTGAATATCCGCCGGCAGTTGACCGAACAAGAATCATAGAATCCTTGCAAAGAGTCGCGCTTGTTTCAAAAGATGAGACAGAATCTCTTTCAAAACCGATAAATGAATCACATCCATTGACCGCAAGTTCAGCAGGAAACAAAAAAAGTGAAAAAACTGAGCCAAAAATGGAAAAAAATGTGGTTTCCGCGGCAAAAAATTCAAACATCAAAGTTGAAAACACACCGGCAGGAATCCGGCTTACGATTCAAAATCTTCAGTTCAAGGCAGACAGCGCGGAACTTCTTCCTGGTGAAGAAAAGCGGCTTGATCAGATTGCGACAGTCTTAAAAGAAGCTGGAAACAGCCAGTTTTTAGTTGAAGGTCACACGGCGGACACAGGCTACGAAAAAGGCGAAATGAAACTTTCAGCGGAACGCGCGCATGCAGTTGCAGAAGCACTTTCTAAAAAAGGGATTCAGGCTTCGCGGTTCATAACAAAGGGAAGCGGCGCGCACAAGCCGATTGCGGACAATGCAACACCAGAAGGAAAAGCAATGAACCGCCGCGTAGAAATCACAATTCTTGAATAAAGTATACAATTTGAATATTGAGTTTCACCGAAGAATGCATAAAAGCGTAGTCTGATTTTTAATTTTTGAAGATTTTGAGCGATTGTACCAATTAAAGTGCGTAGCACCCAAAGCAATACAAGCGCAGCGCGAGCTCAACCATCTGGAACAAGGGTTAGCAAGCTAACCTATAAAAATCAGACTACGCTTTTACGCATCTTTCTAAAAAACTCAACATTCAAACTAGCAAAATATTTCGGTTTTGTGCAAAGTGCCAAGCTGGAAAAGTGCTTCTTTTAAAGAAAGTTCTTTGTGCGCCTGCATAAAATCTTTTAAGTCAATTGAAAATCTGTTCATTGAAAAATGTTGAAACACAAAGATTTTTTCCCAGTCTGCGTATTTTTTAAGCTGGTCACGGTATTTTGTAAAAATTCCCTTTGGCTTTAATTCGCTGTAGCCAACCAGCCAAATCTCAGAATTCAGTTTTTTTGCAAGCTCGGATGTTTCTTTTGCCATCCAAAGTTCAGTTTCTTCTATTAAATTGGCAATTTTTTGACCGCCATTTTTTGCGATATATTTTAGCTGGGCAGTTTTTGCAGAATGAACTGGCGTCTTATTTAAAATAATCACATTTTTTCTAAAATCAATTCCAAGCTCCGGGTTTTTCCTGAAAAATCCTTCGCCCAATTTTCCGGCTTGCCCAACAAGGTATCTGTTGTTTTTCAGAAGCTGCTCGTCTTTTCCAGGATTATCGCCAATCACAAGCAGTTTTATCTCGTCATTTTCTGAAATTTCATCCAGCGCGCGGTTGTAGACAATCGGAGTCTCAAACGGATATTCCGGCGTTTTCGCGTCTTTTGCGGCAGCCTGCTGGAGCCCCTTAAGATTTGGGGCAGCCCCATTCCATTCTTCAATTTTTGCCTTGAAATTCTTTCTGAATTCCTTAATTGCTGCGTACTGTTCCTGAGTCATAAAATTTCCTGTTTACCTTAAATTTTGCCAGTCTGTTGAATGTAAAATATCGCTTACAGCCTGCTGAATCCGGCGGCTGCTTTGAGTTCCATAGATTTCGCTCCGGCGGATAAATCCAATATCGTAATATCCAAGAATATTTCCAGCGGAATGAGTTGTAAAACTGTCCGCATAACGTCCATTCTGCAGAACGATTTCTGGAACAAGTCCCATTCCGATTCCAAGCTGGGCAAGAGCCAGAATCGCCTCGTTTCCTTCGGTTTCTGCGGCAACAATCGGTTTTACGTTGCGGCTTTTTGTCCATTCATCAAAGCGGCGGCGTGCCAACCCGGTTTTTGGAAGAATAAGCGGAACTGAAGAAATAAAATCCTGCGGCGAACCATTTTCTGCATAAAAATTGCTTGAATTGCTCGCGGCAAAAATAAGCGGTGAACGGCAAACGCTAATCGTTTCCATATAAGAAAGCCCATCTTCTGGAATTGCCGCAACTGCCAGATTCGCGCGCCCTTCCCTAACCGCAGGAATTGCCCCGGCAGGATCTCCAGTTTCCAGAACAAGTTGAATTCCAGGATAATTTTCTGAAAGTTTTTTTATAAAAAGCGGCAAAATCACATAACAAGCTGTTACAGAAGCATAAACATGAAGCGTTCCGGTTATTTTATTTTTATCACCATTGAAAGTCGCAAAAAGATCAGCCTGTTTTTCAAGAGTTTCATGCGCAAATTCCGCAAAAAGTTTTCCGTTTGGTGTAAGCTCAACTTTCCGGTTTGAACGGTCAATCAAATCTGTGCCAGTTTCTTCTTCAAGGCGCGTAATAATCCGGCTTAGCGCAGACGGACTTATGTTGATTTCTTCCGCCGTTTTTGCAAAATGCAGTTGCTTGCTCAAAACAACAAATGCTTTCAGTTCATAAAAATTCATTTTGTTCATTCTATCATACTCAATAGAATTTTGACAAATATTCAATCAACAGTTTATAATATTAATATTTGGAGGCTTTATGAAAAAAATTATTTCCTCTTTGTGCGTTGCTTTAGCAGGCTCTTTGTTGTTTGCCTATGACATTGCATCCGAAGCACAAATAAAAGATGGTGCAAAAAGCGTAACAAGAACTGATTTTTCAATCGTTTCAAAATTTGGAGAATATTTTCGCACGCCAAGCACAAAATACACATACATTCTTGACGCAAACGGAAAAACTGTTGAATCCGCTGAACTTACGGCAAGAGATTCTGTAATAAACAAAATTGTAAATGTTTATGACGAATCTGGAAATCTGAAAGAACAAATTTGCTCAGACTCGGACGGAATTCAAATCTGGAAGTCGGCAGTAAATTACCAGAACGGCAAAAAAACTGACGTTTCTGAATTTGGAAAAGACGGCTCATTAAAAAGCAAGACAATTTTCATTTATGAAGACTCAAAGCTTGTTGACGAAACCGTTTATAATTCCGAAGGCGCGCTTATGGAAAAAACAATCTATAAGTACGATGAAAAAGGTCGCCTTTCAGTTCAGGACATTTACTTTAATGACGGAAGCCTTGCCCAGGAAAGCCAAATTTCTTACACAGAAAACGGCAAAAAAGATACAGTTTCTTACTATGATGCAACTGGAAAGATTTCTTCAAAATGCGTGTTCCGCTATGCCGCAAATGGAACTTTAACAGAAGTTACAACTTATGGTGCAGACAACCAGACAACAACCCGCCAGCTTGTAAAATATGACAACAACGGAAATATTTCGCGGATTACAACTTACAATGTTGCAAAAAAATTTGGAACAACTGTAAACGAAATGACTGATATGCTGGAATTTTCATATAATTATTCAGACAGCACAGCAGACGCAAAATAAATTTACAGGCAAAAAGCTGAAAATCAAAGCAAAGGTCCAAAAACCTTAAAAATCCATCCCGTAAGTCTTACGACAAGCGGGATTTTTTTATATTCAGCGGGCGTTAATTCCTTGCAATACTTTAAAGTTTCCTGAAAATCCATTTCGATTTCTGAAACGGTTTCATTCTGGTAAAGATAAACGCCACATTCAAAATGATGAAAAAGGCTTCTGTAATCAAGATTTATTGAGCCAACTGTTGCCCTTTTATCATCAGAGACAAAAATCTTTGAATGTACAAATCCTTTTTTGTAGGCAAAAACCCGAACGCCATTGCTAATCAGCTGCTTGATAAATTTTCTTCCAACGCAAAAAGTCAAAAAATGATCGTATTTTTCTGGAACAATAATGCTTACCTGAACGCCACGGCGCGCGGCAAAAATCATTGAATTCATCAGCGTGTTGTCAATTATAAAATACGGCGTAATTATATGAACATAATCGTGAGATTTTGAAAGAATATAATTGTAGACATCTTCCGCAACATCCGATTCAGAATAAGCGTCGTTTCCATAAGGAATTACAATTCCACCTGTATCTTTTGAATTTTTTGAAACATTTACAAACCGGTCAAAATCCGAAAAATTCAACTCTGATTTTTTTGCCTGAAGATACCAGAGCTGCAAAAATGTAACTGTAAAAGTCTTTACCGCAGGTCCTTCAATCCTGATTGCGGCATCTTTCCAGTAAGAAAAACGCCTGTGGTTCAAATTTATGTATTCATCAGAAATATTAAGTCCGCCGGTATACGCTACCCGACCGTCAATATCAATAAGTTTGCGGTGGTCGCGGTTGTTCAGCGCAGTATCGTAAACCGGAATAAACGGAGAAAAAATCTTTGCATTAAGCCCTTGGTTTTTCAGAAAATTTTCGTAGCGGTGAGTTGCCAAAGCCACCGAGCCAAGACTGTCGTAAAGCACAAAAACTTCAACGCCGGACTTTGCTTTTTCAACAAGAATTTCTAAAATCTTGCTCCACATCAAACTTTCTTCAATTACAAAATATTCAACAAAAATAAATTTTTCAGCCTTTTTTAAATCTTCCAGCATTACAGGAAAAAAATCTTCGCCGCAGCTAAAATATTTTGTATCAGTGTTTGTAAAAGTTGAAAAACCTGCGCTGTTTTTTAAATAATTTGAAATATCTTTTACTTTTGGATAAATCTCCAGTGCTTTTCTTTCAGTTTCAATATCAGAAAGGAACGGACGCGAATAATCTTTTATCTTTTTAAGCCGCTTTGAAAACTGAGTTCCCAAGAAATTCTTCTTAAAAAGAAAAAACAACGCAATTCCAAAAAATGGCAAAATCAGAACCGGAATAAGCCATGCGATTTTAAATTCATTCCGCCCCGGACTATTAACAAGATAAAAACAGAACAAAAGGCTTATAACAACGCTGACCTGAAAAAAATTCTGCACATACGGAAGACAAAAATAAATCGGAAACATAAAAAGTGCAATCTGAACAAGCAAAAGCAGCACAACAATAAGAATTCGGCTAAAAACAAGAGTCTTTAAAGTTTTAAAACGACGGTGCAAAGCCCGCGATTTTTGAGAATTTTTATTCATATTTTGCCAATTTCACCTTTTACAAGTATAATAAAATATAATCAATTTTGCTATTTTCGCCGATAATAAAACATAAAAAAGTCGAAGAGCGAGGTACATTATGAAACAGATTGGAATTAAACTAGCAGACGGAACTTTTTACCCAATAATGGAAGAAGGAAAACCCGTAAAAAAAACATTGGGGCTTACAACTGTAAACGACAATCAGACTCGCGTAATTGTTGACGTATACCGTTCAAAAACAGGAACTATGGAAGATGCAGAATATGTTGACAGTCTGCAGATTGACAATCTTGTTGCGCATCCAAACGGAACTGCCGACATAAATCTTAACATCGGGCTTGATGAAAACAACAAACTTAACGCGGAAATGATTGACCCGGAAACTGGAGCGACTTCCAACGCAAATGTAACTCTTGTCTCGCGCACTTTGGAAGAACGGCTTGAGCCAACAAATTATGATGTAAAACTCGAAAATAATCCGCAGGAAAATACTGAAGAAGAATCGCTTGACGATTTGCTGAATAATTCTGAAACTGACTCTTCAACAGAAAACAACAACGGCGCAGAAAATAATTCTGCAGAAACAAATAACGCCACGGACGATTTTTCTGAGCTTCAAAAATTTGATGAAGAAGATTTTGACATTCCAGACTTTGAAGAACCTTCAGACGAAACAATTGTGGAAAATCCGATTTCAGAAGAAACTTTTTCAGAGGACAAAAACGGTAATATAATAGATAATTCTGATGAAAATCCGCAGGATAACGCGGAAAACTCAGAAACTGACAAAACAGAAGAATTTGAACTTCCTGAATTTCCAGAAGAAAATCCTTTGGAAGAACCAATCGCAGATGAAACTGAAAATGCGGAAAGCCAGCCAGAGGAATTTTCCGATGAAGATTTTGACTTGCCTGATTTTGATGAGGTAGCTCCAGCTGATGAAGAAATTTCTGTTCCTGTTGCAGAAGAATCTGAACCTGAAGAAACCGTGGTTGCAGAACCAACTGATAAAACAGAAGAACCTGAAAATGCAGATTCCGAGGCGGAAGAAAAATCAAACACTGGCGCAGTTGTTGCCGCAGCAGGCGCAGGAGCCGCTCTTGGTTTACTCGGCGCGGCAAGTCTATTAAAGAAAAAAGAAGAAGAAAAATCCGAAAAGACAGAAGAAGTTCCAGAAACTGAAAAAACTGAAAAAACTGAAATTCAGGAAGAACCTGAAACAACCGCAAAAAGTGATAAGCCAAATTTTGACGACTTTGATTTACCAGATTTTAACGAAGATGATGGCGCAGACGAAATTCCAGAATCCGCAACAGAAACTTCAACAGAACCGACAATCGAAGAGCCAATCGGCGCAAACGCAGATAATTCAACAGTTGTTGCAGAAAAAACAGAACCTTCTTCAGAAATCAGCGATTCAACTGTCGCCGCAGACACAAGCGACTCTCCATTTGACGATTTCCAACTGCCAGATTTTGACACAGATTCAAATTCCGAGCCGGAAGCGGACGAAAAATCAGTTTTGGATGATGACGCATTTTTTGACTCAATCACATCTGATGATGAAAATTCTGAAAAAACAGAAAGTCCAGAAGATGCTTCAACACTTGTGAACGACAACACACCTTCAAATGGAATAAATTTCGATGGACTTTATGACAAAGAAACTGTTGCTGGCGACTCATCTGATTCAACCTACGAAAATGATTCCGATGAAATCAAGAAAAAAACAAAAGCTCCTGTTATTATCTGCATAATCTGCGCAATAATTTGTATTTTGGCAACGCTTTTGATTCTCTTTGTTGTTCCTTCAAAATATAATCTGCTGAACAAAAACGACAAAGCAAAAACTGAGACAACTACAGAAATTCAAGAAGAACCAGAACAGGAAATTTCTGAACTTCCAGCAAAAGAACCGGAACAAAAACCAGTTGTAATTGAATCAAAAGAAGAGGAAGTTGTGGTTGCTCCAGAGCCTGAACAAGTTATTCCAGAACCACCAAAAGAACCGGAAACAAAACCTGCCGACATCACCTACAAAATCAAATGGGGCGACACGCTTTGGGACATTGCCGACTCTTATTACAAAAATCCGTGGAACTACAAAAAAATCGCGCGCTACAATAACATTAAAAACCCGGACTACATTATTTCTGGAACAACAATCACAATTCCTGCAAAATAATTTGAGATAAACAGTTCAATTTGCTAAAATAAGTCATCGTTTTTCGATGACTTATTTTTTTTACGGACTTTTAAATTTCAAGATGAAAAAATTAAAATTTTGCATAATCACGTTGCTCATCGCATTTTCCGCAGTTTTTTCTGGTTGCGGACAAAGTTTAAATTCAGATTTAACAAATATTCCTCCAAAAGACAAATATTATTTTTTGGCACTAAAAAAGCAGCAGGAAGGAAATAATTTTGAAGCAAAGCGGCTTTTTTCAATTTCAGCAAAAAAAAGTTCACCTTACATTGCAAGGCTAAGCTCAGAAAATCTTACAGAAATTGGAAATGTGCGCGAACGGCTTGAAGCCTGCGAAAATCTTATAAAAAAATACAGCGACGAGGACGCACTTTTGATTGCGGTAAAGCAACTTTTTGCGGCGGAAGAATTTACAAAAGTCGTTGTGCTTACAAACAACATAAATTACGAGACAAGCGAAAATTCCTTGATTTATCTTAGATTTGCGGCAATGCTAAAAAATAATGCGCCGCGTTTATACAATGATGTTTTTGAATGGTTTACAAAGCGGCCAGTTTCTTCTGAACATTACAAGTTTTTCTGCGACATTTCAAGAAACGAGGAATTTTTAAAAAATCCGGAGCAGGCTCAAATAATTGATTTGCGTTCGGAAGTTTTTAAGCGGAATTATAAGGTTGCGTTCGGGAAATTCCAGAATCTGAAGGAAAATTTACCTTTATTGCCACAAATAATTTCTGATGCGGGAAAAATTTGCCTTTACGGAAGCGACTCTTATCTTCAAAATGCGAAATTTTTTGACGGAATTACAGAAAAAGTTTCCGGCACAGACGCGGAATTCTATTCAAACTTTTACGCGGCCCGCCTTTACGAAAAAATTGAATATTTAACCTACGCAACAAACCGGTACAAGTCAGCAATGAACTGCGCAAAAACCGATGAACTTTACGACAATGCGCTCTGGTATCTTCTTAGCCTGAATTTAAAAAAATCAACAAGCCAAGGAATAAAAATGATAAAGCAATATTGCTCAACTTGGCACAATCCTGCATATTTTGATGACATTTTTGATATGCTCAGTCCGCTCATGCTTTCGGAAGGACGCTGGAATGAATTCAACGATTTGTACAAAGCGATAGACGGCTATGCTTCAGATGGGATGACTGCAAAATTCGCATACATTTTTGGTCGTCTTGTTCAGGAAAAACTTGCACTGCCGGCAATTGACGACACTCATCAAAGCGAAGACGATGCTGCTTTTACACGGGCATTGACCAGCGGAAACGAAATTTATTACAAAACGATGGCAATTTCAAAACTGGGACTTGGCGGCGAAAATGCGGAAGAAATAATTTGCAACACAAAAAATGATTCAGAAATTCCTGTTGACCTTGAAGCGGAAAACCTTTTGCTTGGCTACATTTCTTTTGGATTTCCAGAAAAAATTTACCCGGAATGGCTTTCGCAGAACAAACGAGGCTCCAGAATCAGCTACGAAACTGGAATCAAAATTGCAAAATTCCTTGAAAACTGCGGAAACAACAAAAACGAATATTATCCACAGGCATTACGGATTGCCGCAAAAGTTATAAATTCCGCGGACAAATCAGTTTCAAAAGAAGATTTAAAGTTGCTTTACCCGCGGGATTACAGCAAATTAATCAGCGAAAAATGCAAAAAATACAATGTTCCCGAAGAAATCATGTATGCGCTTGTGCGCAGCGAAAGTTTTTTTGACCATCAGATTGAAAGTTCAGCAGGAGCGGTTGGGCTTACGCAACTTATGAGTTTTACCGGAAACGACATTGCGCATCGGCTTAAATACAACGAATACGATTTAAAAAATCCGGACGACAACCTTGAATTTGGAACATGGTACCTGAACAATCTTGCAGAACGGCTTGAAAAACGCTGGCTTTCGGCATTTTTTTCATATAATGCCGGAATTACGCGAGTCCGCCGCTGGATGAACAGTTCAAAAATTGAATTCAACAACATAAAAAAGCTCCCGGACGATTTGTTTCTAGAAACAATTCCTTACGAGGAAACCCGCGAATACGGCAGAAAACTTGTTGGCGCGGCGGCAATGTACGCATGGCTTTATTACGACAAAGAAATTGCGGAAGAAATTGCAGAAATCGTGGAGTAAAAATGATTACAATTTCTTTTGAAAACCGCGGAAATTGCGGACTTTGCGAATATCTTTACAATTCAATCAAAAATCAGATTGTTCAGGGCGCGCTAAAATCCAACGAAAAACTTCCTTCAAAACGGACGCTTTCACAAAATCTTGGAGTAAGCGTGATAACCGTTCAAAATGCTTATGCGCAGTTAATCAGCGAAGGATACATTTATTCAATTGAAAAAAAAGGTTTTTTTGTAACAGATTTAAAACCTTTTGAAAAAGAAACTGAAAATTCAACTTTTGTTCAGACTGAAAAAAAATCTGAAGAATTTGAAAACTGCGAAAGCGACAAAATCCATTGCGGAAAAGACAAAAAAAAGACGGAAGAAACTGAATCACAAAAATGGTTTGCGGATTTTGGAAGCAATTCAACAAGCTACGAGAAATTTCCATTCAACTTGTGGTCGCACAAAATGCGTCAGGTTTTAAATTCCGGCGATGAAAAACTTCTTTTAAGAGTCGGCGTAAAAGGCGTTTTTGAACTTAGGCAGGCAATTTCCAGATATTTAAAAGAATTCCGCAATATGAACGTGAATCCTGAACAAATTGTAATCGGCGCAGGAACAGAAAATCTTTATTCAATGGTCGTGCAGCTTTTGGGAAGAAACAATCTTTTCGCGGTGGAAAATCCTGGCTATCAAAAAGTTTTGTACGTCTGCAAACTGAACGGCGCAAATGCAATTCCAATCAAAATTGACCAGCACGGAATCGATATAAACGAGCTGGAAAACTCAAAAGTCAATATTGTTCACGTTTCACCAAGTCATCACTTTCCAACCGGAATTGTAATGCCAATCCGCCGCCGCCAAGAAATTTTAAACTGGGCGCAAAAAGCGGAAAATCGCTATATAATAGAAGATGATTACGACAGCGAATTCCGTTTTAATGGAAAACCGCTTCCAACACTTCAAAGTGCGGACAAAAACGGAAAAGTCATTTACATAAATACATTTTCAAAAACATTGGCACCATCGTTCCGAATAAGCTACATGGTTTTACCACAAAAATTGCTTCCCGAATTTGAGCAAAAAATCGGATTTTACTCCTGCCCCGTAAGCTCGTTTGAACAATTTACGCTCGCAAAATTCATAGACGACGGAAGCTACGGAAAACATATAATCAGGATGAAAAATTTCTACAGAAATTTACGGAACACGCTGATTTCTGCAATCCAAACAAGCCGGTTTGCAAAATTCTGCAAAATCCAGGAACAGGAAGCCGGTCTGCATTTTCTTTTGACAATTGAAAGCAATTTTTCGCCTGATGAATTAGTTCACCGTCTGACAGAAGAAAAAATCAACTTGCCACTGCTGACCGACTTTTTTTACAACAAAACAGTTTCCAGCCAAGGCAACACATTCGTCGTAAATTACAGCGGCATAAAAAAATCCCGAATTCCAGAAATCGTAAACCGCATGGAAAAAGTAATTCTAGGTGAATAAATATTTTTAATACTTTCTGGAAAAATTGAAACATAAAAATCTCCTCAAAAAATAATCTCTGCAAGAAAATAGTTGTCGCGCTGTAAAAAATCTCTCGGCAAAAAAACTCCTCCCCTACCAGAAAAAAATGAGCTTTTTGAATAGGGGAGTCCGCACAATTTACCGGCAAAGTTGAATCTACATCCTATAAGGGCGATTCTGTCAATCAAAAGGCTGTTTTTCGCATGCTTACGTTCAATACAATATTGGAGGATAAGATGAAAAAATTATTCGCTTTCATCTCGGTTCTTGCAGTAGCTGTGGCGGGATTGTTCGCCGATGTTACGGCTAAGAAACTTGCAGACGGAAAAGTAGAAGCTACATTCTTCTATGGTAATCCGCGTGCGACCGAAGTTCTTGTTGCAGGGGACTTCACAAACTGGCAGAACGGAGCTTTGCCGATGACGAAAACTGACAAAGGTTTTACATTGACAAAAGTTTTTGATGCTGGAACAACTGTAAAATACAAATTTATCAGTGACGGAAACTGGACTACTGACCTTAAAGCTCCAGATTTCGTTGATGATGGATTTGGTGGAAAGAACTCAATGGTTGATCTTGACTCTATTGCTGGTGGAGATGCAGGAGCTACTAAGTATCCTAATGTAAGTTTTGGTACTTGGACTATGCTTGGTATGCAGGAAAAATTCAGCACACAAGATAAAGATGATAAAACATCTAAAGAAACAAATGCTGAAAATATTTCAGTAGGTTTCAAATCTTATAACAAGCTTGGTGGTGACCTTACAGGAAACATGCCGTTCTATATTGAACTTGTTCTTGCTGAACAAGACTATGAAGACGCAAATGTAAAACTTTACGACAGAGCAAATAACTATGATGATAATGTTGCTTTGGTAAAACATGCATTTGGCGATTTGTTCTCTGCACCACAAGCTTATCTTGCGCATGATACAAAAGGGGATGTTGCAACAAAAAATGATGGTCCTACACCAACTGTTCCATTTGCAGGTCATATTAAATTTGGCTGGAATACACCTTATGTAAATTACACAACTGGTTATAAGTATGCAAAACTTCCATTGCGCAAAGTTATCACATGGTCAACAATTGCAGACAACTGGGATGCAGGTTATCAAAATGCCGGTGGTTACTCATTGTTTGAAAATGGTGAAAAACTTCAGCAGATTGGCGATTACACAATAAACTATGGTTTTAACTTGAACCGTTCTGCAGACCGAAAAGGTAATAACTATGGTACTTATGCTTTTGCTTCTTTGGATACAGGCGCATGGATATTTGATGCACAGTGGAATACTATGTATGGCAAAGATTACCAGTTCTATGAACCTGTAGAAAACGATATTATTCTTGGTGCAAAAGGAAAAATCGGTGGTGTTTCACTTGCTGTACAGGGTTTGGCTGCAATTCATAACAAGAGCACAGAAGACTTGCTTGGAGATGATTATAGCCATGCTGGAGGGTGGGAAGCGGCTGGTTACTTTGGATATTCAACAGATATTTTCTACCGTTCCGGTGATTTTGACGGAATTGAAAATCTTGCAGGAAATGTTCAGGCATCTTGGAAAAATGATGTTTTCAGTGCAAAAGCTGAATACAGATTCCGTGGTGCTGAAGCAAGCATGCTTTATATCAGAAACAACCATGATGATAGAGACTTGAAGCTTTATGATATGCTTGGTGCTCCAAACAGCCAGCGTTTCACTGTTGATCTTGGATTTGCTGCAACAGAAGCTCTTTCATTTGGCTTGAATGCATACATGGAAACAGAACTCAAGAATTATGATACAGACTCAAGTATTGTAAAAGGTGTAAATCAGTGTTGGGCTAATAATTATACAGGCACCGATCATACACCTCCTGTCTATACACCTATCTTCCTTGATGGTGCTGGCGCAGAATTTGAAATTACACCTTCTGTAACATACAAGTTTGACGAAATGCTTGGATTTGAATCATCTGTAAATGGTTATGCTATCATGGATATTGCTAGCTATAAAAATCTTGGTGCGGCTGATGATTATGAATACTCTGCTTCTGACAGCAAATTCTTGTTCAAATATGCAGGTGTTGCATTCAATGCAGGAAAAATCAATGATACAATCCAAGGTCTGGATGTTTACTACGGATTGGACAATTCTCATTCAGATCTTCTTGGAAATACTTTGGTTGCAAAAGCTGCACTTCCTGCTGATATAGAAGTTAGTGCTGGAATTGGAATCCGTTCTGTAAAAAACACAGATAAAGGAGATGCTTATGATAAAGATATGTTGAATCCATTTGGATTTGGCGTAGGCGTATCAAAGAAGCTTAAGGCTATAAAGAGTCCAAAAATTTATGCACAGTTCGTATGGAACATGGATATCTACAAAGGATTTGGAGATGGTCCTACAGACTTGAACTTAAAGAACGGTGCTAACCTTGGTAACTGGAAATACGATGAAGGTCTTAGTCGCTACGATGGAGCAGGAGCTCTTCGCGTAGGAATGCATTGGAACTTCTAGTTTTCAAGTAAAAACAACTCTTTGTTGAGATTTACCCACAACAGTTTTATTGGCTGTTGTGGGTTTTTCTTCTTGGGAAAATAAAATATGAATATTCAATTAATGGTAAAAAATAATGATAATGAAATAATTCACTACATAACAGATTTTGAAAAAAACGACAGAATTTATTTGGATAATCAAGCCTAAGAACAGTCGTTTTACTATGCAGAAAAAATGCGGGAAATATTTATATTGCTCCAGACGCCTTTGATGAAAATGAAAATTTAACTTTTGTATGCATAAAAGGTTCTGCTGTTGAACGTTACGCTCGTGAACATAATTTTAGGATTATAAATGTTAAAGACTGAAACAGAATTTGAAAAAGCCCTCCGTGTAAAAGGTTTTGCATTTAAGAAAGATGATGATTTATATACAGATTTAATCCAAAAGAAAGAAAACTTAGAATTAATTGAAATAAAAAATCTTTCTGATTACGTGGCAAAAATATCAGAACTTAAGACTGATAAAAAGACTCCAATTTTTTACAGAGGACAGACAAACGCAAACTTTCTGCAAATTCCAAGCGCAATGCGTAGTCATGAGAATTTTGAAGAACAGAAAATCAATATGTTTATGCAGAAATTCCCTAATGAATTTAAAAACTTCTCTACAAATGTGGACAGATTATGCCTAATGCAGCATTTTGGATTATACACAAGACTCTTGGATGTAACAGAAAATCCATTTGCTGCTTTATATTTCGCTTGTCAACCAATGAAAAAGTTCGGCGGACAGGAACGTGATTTTGATAATATAAAATATTCAAACAGCAGAACAGCAAGTATTATTGCCACAACAGCATTTCAAAAAAACGAATTTAATTTCGCAGTTCTTGAAAATGATTATCGTAATGACACAAGACAAATTGCAACTTTAGCTAATTTTATAGAATTCAAAGATGTTGTGAGCCGTTCTGTAATCGTTAGAGTAAAACAAGATAATCCGCGCATTATAAATCAACAAGGAGCTTTTATTCTTTGCAATGCAAATAAAATAAAGTATGCAAAAGATTTTTCCAGTCAAGATTTGATAAGATTTATGGACTACATAGTAACAGATGATAAGAATGGTATCAATCTAAATCCTGAACGCTATGATAGAACGCAATTTAAAAGCCTATTAAAGAACAAAGAATCTTGGGATTTCATTTTTGAAAAAATTATTCCGTATGACATAAATAATACTTGCAAATGGATGCAGCAAGATCCATTTGACCTTGAAAAAATATTTTATAAAGATGACAAAAATAAGCAGGTTGTATTTCTGATTCCACCGCAACATAAAAGAACAATTTTAGCTCAACTTGAAAAATTTAATATCACAGAAAGTTTTATTTATCCCGATATGGATAGCGTCGCGAATGAATTAAATAATATTTTTTCAAAAAACAAAGAATAATTTACTTTCATCTGCTTTTATGTTGTTAGACTCAAAAGCAGACAAAAATATACAATATGTATTATTGAAGAATCTGTTCTTTTATTTTTTTCACATCTTCAAGCGAGATTCCAGTACATTCGGCAATTGTAGCTAAAGGAATATTTTTCTCAAGCATTTTTTTTGCGGTCTCAATGGCTTTCTTCCGTTCCCCGGCTAGAAGTCCTTTTTTCATCCCTTCTTTTAGGCCAGCTCGCCTTGCATCGTGAAGTGGCAGTGCATCCATCATATAGTCGCTCCTGAATATCTCATTGAGTTTTAGCCTTTCGATATGTTGGTCAATGTCCTCTGTGAAACTGTCGGAAGGCTTTCCGCTACAAAGATAACCCAAGAAGCCCTTTATTTCAAGGTTTTCTTCCGAGGCGAATGCGCTTGCGTTGAAGAAGATTTTGTTGATTCCATCATTCAACACAAAGTTATCCGCCTCCTTGCATGTTGTGTTGAATGTGTAGACCGGCAGGTTCAGTCCGAACGGGTCTTTTGTGCAGAGGAAGATAACGTAACTTTCCTTGAGAGTTTCATACTCGCAGCCGGAAACCAGGGAGTCAACGTCTATCATGCTCTGGTAGTAGCGCATGCGACGAGGCAAATCGTCCGGGATTGTTGTCTGCATTTCAATGTCGAAGATTCTATCCGAATCTTTCACATAGACATCTAGACGGACGCCGTGCGCGCTGTAGTACGGACGGATTTCCTTCTGAAGCTCAGGATATTCAATCCTTTCGACCTTGATTCCAAGAAGACGCTCAATTACGCCCTTGCACAAATCCGGGTTCTGCATTACTCGGCAGAACATAAAGTCGTCTGTGAAACGGAGCTCCTCGACCGGCTTGATTCTGTAGATTTCATTTTCAATGTTTTTCATACACATAGTTAACGCAAAAAAATTGCAGAAAATGAAATGTTTCACAAAAAATTCTGCAAGTTTTTATAAAAAAACTTGGTAGCAGGTTGGAAAAACTTGTTGGCGAAGAAATTACAACCTGCGTAAATCACAAACAAAACCTATGTTTTTTTTCAATATTCTGAGGGTTCAGGTTTTGTTTCTGGTTTTGAATTGCAAAACTGGTGTGTGGATTCTGCAAAAGGCAGCAGCAGGTTGAAAAAGCTTGCAGGCAAAGAAATTTTAACCTGCGTAGGGGCGTTACGGGGTGTCCCCGTTGGGTGGGGTAGCGGACAAGGCAACAAAGCGGAGAAAATCGGCACTTCCTGCAGAGACGATTTTTGAAGCGGCTTTCCTTGGAAGCGAGGGGCGGTGCTCCGCCCCCTTTTTTATAAAATATTATTTCTCTAAAATAACAAAAGATTTTGCAGGAATCGTTTTAACAAGATTTTCTGTTTTGTCAATCTCAACTTTGCCGGAAGAAACATCCACGGTTTTTCCTTTTGCGCCAAGCTCAAGCTGAACTTTATTAATGCCAAGTCCAAGGTTTCCGCTAAGATTTGCGCCGGCGATTGTATATTCCTTGTCCGAGGCGTTGAAATATACTTCAAATTCCTCTGAATCTGATTTTGCATTGTACAGTGTAACGCCTTTTGTCAGTGTTTTTGCGCTTGCTGTTCCGGCTGTAAACGCGGAATAATTTTTGCGCAGGGCAATCAGCCCTTTGTAAACATTGTAGACATCGGAGTATGTATTTTTCATTGATAAATCAATCGCGTTGACTTCATCAATATTTTCCCAGAAAAAGCCGCCTTTTTTGTCTGCCGCATAACTGTCAGGGTCGCCCAGTTTTGTGCGCATGAATTCCTGGCCGCCGTTTATGAACGGTGTTCCCTGACTGAGCAATACATAAGCCGCGGCAAGTTTGTTTTCTTTTTTGATGAGTCCAAGTTTTTCACCGCTGTGTATAACATCAGAATAGGCAGCGGCAAATTTGTCTGCAAAGTCTCCAGAAAGCGGCGCAATTGTTGAATAAACCAGCTTGTCGAACAGCGTGTTGTTGTCGTGACATTCCGCATAATGGAGCGCAAGACCAGGAATTCCTGTTGTATTGCGGCTGTTTTTGCCAGTTTCTCCAAGAAGCCCTTTTATTATGTCACTGTCAGAATTTGCGCTTTGAACCTGGCCAATCTGGAAGCCACCGTACTCACCGCCCTTTATTGCATCCCTAAAGTCATCGTCAAATGCGCCGTAGCCATAGCCGGAAGAACCAGTTCCGGCAGAAGTTGTTCTTAAAGCTTCAGAAAGTCCTGTTTTGCCTGCATCTGCAACCCACGGCTCGCCATAAACAAGAACATTTTTGTCAATCTTGTAAAGCTCATCATAGATTTTCTTCATTGTCTCCTTGTCATGCAGGCCCATAAGGTCAAAGCGGAATCCGTTGATGTGGTAGTCTTTCATCCAGTGCTTGAGCGAGTCAATCATATATTTGCGTACCATGGCGTGCTCGCTGGCAGTCTCGTTTCCGCAGCCAGAGCCGTTTGAATAGTTGCCCTGTGAGTCCATCCTGTAGAAATACTTAGGAACTGTCATGTCGTAGATTGAGCCGTTTCCTGTTCCCGCTGTGTGGTTGTAGACAACATCCATGATTACTGCAATTCCAGCGTCGTGGAATGCCTTTATCATATCCTGCATCTGGCTTACAGCGTCCGAGCCTTCTGTCATATTCTGCACATACCGGCTTTCCGGCGTGTTCCAGTTGTATGGATTGTAGCCCCAGTTGTAGGCGTTATCGTTTTTTGCAAAAGTGACTGTTTCTTTGCCATCTGAACCAGTGGTAGACGAGCCTTTTGTTGCAACCGCGTACTCAAACATCGGAAGAATCTGAACGTGGGTTACACCCAAATCCCTAAGATGCTTCCCGAACTCGCCGTTTCCGTTTGTTCCAAGCGCGTCTGCGATTTCCTTGAAAGTTCCAGGCTTGTCTTGTTCTACTGAACCACGGAAAGCCTGCGACCAGTCTGTAATGTGCATCTCGTAGATTATCGCGTCATTATAAAGTTTTGTGTCAGAACCGTTTTTTCCAAACGGATTTGTATAAGAAGATTCAGGATTTTCCGGAATCGGGTCAATCGCAGAGGCAACAGAATCCTTGCTTGCCGATTTTGCCCAGATGTCGCACACATCGTACTGCACGCCGTTTGTCATGAATGAATATTTGTAGTATCTGTTTGTTCCCACCTCAGAAGAGACATTCCCTGTTTTCCAAGTTCCGTTTGCCTGTCTTGTCATCGGAATTGTAGCCGCAACTTTATATCCGTCCCCGGAAACAGTGTCCGCACTTTCAAAAAGTAGAACTTTTGCGCTTGAGGAAAGCGGAGCCCATGTTGTGAAGACGCCATTCTTATAGCCAAAGTTCGCAATCCATGACTCGTCAACATTGAACCAGTCGTCTATAAGTTTTGAGTCAAAATTTGCTACACGCTTGTCAGTGCCGGTTTTATCACTATATTGAACATAAACAGTGCCAGTTTCCTTAAGACTTTCAGAGACATTGATTGTGCCTCCGCTGATGGAATCAATCGCTATTTCCGTTGTTCCGTCAGCCTTGAAGACCTTTGTGTTTTCTGTTGAAAGCGAAATGCCCTTTACAGTCGCGGAAATTATGTATTCACCACTAATCATCGCGCTTGCAAGCCCAGCAGGCTCTTTTGTGCAGGCAGAATCAATATAAATTTTGCCAGAACCGTCCTTTAGGAAAATCTCGTTGTATTTTGAAGGGAAAAGAAATGTTATATCACCTGTGAGTTTTCCGTCATCATTAGGAGCGTTTCTTAAAATAAAACTGACCTGTTGCGGTGCATCCTGAAGTTTTATGTCAGCATAAACAAAGTCACCATTTTTTCCTGTAATAGGAAACGCATTTTCACTCCAGTCTTTGCATAAAGCTGTGGCAGAAGGATCAAAGTCATTCCATATCCACAAATCTTTCGCACCTGTCAAAAGCGTGTTTATCCTAAGGTATCCATCGGCAACCGGCGCCAAGGTTTCATCAGTCTTGTAACTTCCAGTCGCCTCTCTGGATGCCCGTCCGTTGTTTTCCGCGCCGCCGTCCAGTCCGTTCGCGCACGAAAAAAGCACCGCACTGGCAAAAACGGCTGCGATTATTCCTGTTATCTTTTTCATAAGTCAATTTCCTCCAAATTACAGCCGGATGTCCGCAAGAATGAACACCGGCGACTCAAGAACAGTCTCGCCACTGACCACATTCCGTCCAAGTTCATCAACCTCGCTCCGTTCAGTAGCGTACGCAAGAAAGAAAAACCGATCTGAAGAAGAATAGAACAGCGGAATACTGCTCGGCTCTGTCTCTATTGTTACCCATCCGTCCTCGTTTCTGTATTTGGCTGAAAATTCCAGGACTGCGCCATCAGCCGTATTTTTTACAGAAACGTTCATGTCCTCATCAAAAGAAAATGCAAATGAGCCGGCCGACCATCCGGCGCAAAGAACCGGGTTTTCCGCGTCGCACTTCATCTCATCCTTTGCGATTACAGAAACTTTTTCCCCGCCCTTTTTAGCCTCGAACATATAGGAATGAACCGCATTCTCGCCAGTTCCGGCAGAAAATTCTCCGGTCGCCGGATCATAGGTAAAATCCTTCGCAGATTCCAAGACTTCCGCGCCATCCTTATAAAGATGATATTTTCCTACTGTCTCAGATTCAAACTCAAGATACTCAAAATATCCAGAATCCCCGCCCGAAAGAGAGACAACCTTGTTCTTTATAATTTTACCGGCCTGAAACTTAGGCACGCTTACCGCATTTTCCGGCCCAGCCCCACCAGAATCCGAGTCCGAGCTACATCCCGCCACAAAAAACGCAAGGGCACAGACCACGCACCCAAGCAAAAAATTTGTCCTTTTCATTTAAACCTCCAGAAAAGCCTGTTTGTGTCTATGAAAACTCTCAATCTATATTCAAAAGGCTTCCGCCCTAAAAATATCCTTAATAAAAATCTTATTCGCGCAAAGACTACTCCCCGCGGCAAATTCCCCCGCACGCTCCATCCCTCCAGAAAACCGCGCTTCCAGGGTTCGGCTTCTCCGCCTCATTGCTCCGCAACGCCCTCCGGCCGCCCTTCCACCACGGCGCACGAACACTCCGCGCGTGAAATCTTTACGCAGGTTGTAATTTCTTTGCCAACAAGTCGTTCTAACCTGCCAATGCCTTCCTGAATCCACACACCAGTTTTGCATTGCAAAACTGGAAACAAAACCTGAATCCTCAGAATATTGAAAAAAAACATAGGTTTTGTTTGTGATTCATTTCTGTTTTCGCATTTTTTTTGCGTTAACTATGTGTATGAAAAACATTGAAAATGAAACCTACAGAATCAAGCCTGTCGAAGAGCTCCGCTTCACCGACGACTTTATGTTCTGCCGTGTGATGCAGAACTCGGATTTGAGCAAGGGCGTTATCGAGCGTCTCCTTGGAATCAAAATTGAAAAAATCGAGTATCCGAAGCTTCAAAAGGAAATCCGTCCTTATTACAGCGCGCACGGTGTCCGCCTTGATGTCTACGTAAAAGACTCTGACCGCATTTTTGACATTGAAATGCAGACAACAATCCCGGATGATTTGCCGCGCCGTATGCGCTACTATCAGAGCATGATAGACGTTGACTCCCTGATTTCCGGCTGCGAGTACGAAACTCTTAAGGAAAGTTACGTTATTTTCCTCTGCACGAAAGATCCGTTCGGACTTGGTCTGCCGGTCTACACGTTCAAAACTGCCTGCAAGGAAGCAAAAGACTTTATGTTGAATGACGGAGTCAACAAAATCTTCTTCAATGCGAGTGCCTTCGCATCGGAGAAAAACCTTGAAATAAAGGGCTTCTTGGGTTATCTTTGTAGCGGAAAGCCTTCCGATAATTTCACAGAATACATCAATCAGCGTGTCGAAAGGCTCAAAATCAACGAGATATTCAGGAGCGACTATATGATGGATGCACTGCCACTTCACGATGCAAGAAGAGCCGGGCTGAAGGAAGGTATGGTTCTTGGCGAAAAGCGTGGACTTCTAGTTGGGGAACGGAACGCTAGATTTGAAACCGCAAGAAAACTATTAGAAGAAAACATTTCTTCAGAAACAATTGCTAAATGTACTGGACTTTCTTTGGAAGAAGTAAACAGTCTAAAAGAATAGACCTGCGCTCTTTGCACATTCACAAGTTGGTTTTGAAACTGCAAAATTTCCAATAATTTTTCAAAAGACTAAATCAGCAGTTTTTATAAAGTCAAACGACAAATAAAAACTGCTGACAGATAAATTTTATTTGGTTGTCAAAGAACGAAGAAAGTTAAAATCTTATTGTTTATACCAAAGCTTTATCAAAAGAATCCCGTTGCAAATCTGTTAATAGTTTTGAATATGAAGTTTTATTACTTGCATACAGAATATGTCTTAACATAGTATATGGATTCATTGATAAAATTCTGTGATTTGACTCTTTATATTTTTCAACACGCTCAATGTTTTTTTCATATGCAGAAACTAAAT
>CAVBXG010000004.1:0-70153 GCA_963599585.1 bacterium | reverse complement strand
GCTGAGCGTACAAAGTATCAGACTGCGCAATTTTCTTCAAAAATTGCTTGCTATAGCTCAGAATAGCTCTGTTGCCGCTTTCTTTTTCTTCCCGCTTATTCAATTTATCGATTCAGAAAAAACTTAACTCTCAATCTATTAAAAAAATAATGAAAAATCCTGTTGGTTACAAGGTTTTTATTTAAAAAGATTGTCTTTTAGTATTACCCAGGTTGCGCCTTTTCCGCCTTCGCTGGAATCTGGATGACCGGAAGTTCCAAGTCGCTTGTCCTGCTCGATGAATTTTCTGACTAACTCGCCAAGAACTGGATCTGTTCCATGAGTGTGCAGACCTTTTCCGTGAACAATCATAATTTTTTTGATTCCTTTTGACTCACATTCTGAGACAAATGATTCCAGCCGCGCCCAAGCTTCTTCCTTTTTCAATCCGTGCAAATCAATGCGCGCCTGCGGTCGCATTTCCACAAGGCTTGAACGGCTGTGATATTTATTTCTTGCCTCTTCCTGCTCAAAAAGAGCGTCCTTATCAACAGTTCCATAGCGTCTGAGCCAAAGTTCCATTGGATTTATGCGTTTCTGGCTTTCTCTTTCAACGTCATAGCCATTTTCAAATTCTTTTTTCATTTCAAGGGCGGCTTTTTCTTCCGCAGTGGGAGCATTCGCTTTTTTGTGGGAAACCGTATTTTTTCCGCTGAGCCGCTGTTTTTCGGCCTGCTTTTTCTGCTGAATATCCCATTGAGCTAAAATATCACCAAAATCCATATTTTCACCTTATAAAATCTTAATGTTTAGATTTAATTATTCTGAAAGAAATTGAAAAAGCTTCCACTCAAAAGTCAAGATTTGGCTATGGTGAAGTATTTTTTGGGAAGAATTATCTGCGCTTTTCTTTCAGAAAATGCTCGATAATTCTTTTATGCCATGCGGCAAAAAGCACTTCAAGGACGCCAAACTTGCCTTTTTCCTTCCGCTTGTTCAATTTAAAAGTTCATTATAAAACTCACCATTCACCTTATTTATCAATAATAATTATTCCGTCATCTTTTACCCAGCCGCCGGATGAGCCGAAGCGGATAAAAACCCAGTTTCCGGCTTTTTGTTCAACCAGAACGCGCTTGCCGCTTTCAATTGAAGAAACTGCCGCCGCGCTTTCTTCTGGAACCGGGCTTATGTTTCCGCCTTTAAAAATTGCGTAAGTCCGCGAAATAAAGACTGAAGAAATTATCATTCCGACAAGAAATATGACCATCGCGCCGGAAAATGAAAGAATTCCCAGAATTTTCCGCGAAATTGCCGAAAAAACCGTAAAAATAGCGCAGATTAAAAATAGCGCAACGCAGCTCCAGAGCCAAAAATATGTCGGCTCCATTGCGCCGTCTGTAATTCCGCGCTGCTGTTCAAAAATTTTGCGCTCGTGGAATTTTTTTGCAAACGGAATTGAATGTTTTTCTTCCGAGCGGAGTTCCGCAAGTTTCTGGCAATCCTCCTGACTCAATTTGTCGCTTGCCGTAACTTTATTTTTTACAGTCCGTATTGCAAACGCATAGCCAAAAAACGCCTCGCCGTCATCAGTTTTTTTTGATTTGGAAATTCCTTCCGTAACAGGAATCAGCGTTTCCGGCAGCTTAAGTTCAATTCTAGTCCCATTGTATGAAGTCGCAATTATTTTCATATCCGGGAGCGAAAGTTTTCCTGCGTAAAGTGGCTCCCATTCAAATGTTGAAACCGGAATTTTTTCCTCGCTGAATTCCGAGCTTCTTAAAGTTCCTTTTGTAATGTCATATTGCTCCAGCTCGCGAACAAGCGCATTTTTCGGAACTGACCATGTATACGAAATTATCTGAACCGCATACTGAAGCGAAACCGTAAAATGAACCGGTTTTCCCGCAACAACAGAAAATTTCGCCTCATCAGCAACCTTTCCACGACGCTGGCTTATAAGTTCCTGCCCGTTTTCAAAAGTCACAACAAGGCGCGGCATAATGTTCCGTGGATTTTCAGAAATAACAACCGGTGAAAACTGAATGTAATAAAGCCGGGAATTTATATAAACATGAAGCGAACGCAGGCGGTAAGTCTTTGCTTCCGCGAAATTCAGCCAAAGCTCAATTTTTGTTCCGCTGATTTTGTTCTCATCTGAATATTCCGAGCGTCGTAGAGAGACAAAATTCACTCCGCTTGGCAAATCCGGAATCTGAGCCTGAACAACATCCGACTTTACATAAGGAATTTTCAGCTCAAAAGCACAGTCGGTCGCGCTGAAATTTATCTGGTTCATCGGTTTTACCAAAAGATTTTGAATCATGCTGTAGGTAAGCCTTTGCTGCGCAAAACCCGGCTTAGCAGAAACGGCAAAAACCAAAATTGCGGAAATATTTTTTAGTAATCCTGCGATGAATTTGAATTTTCTGATTTTTCGCTGTTTTTCCATTGTTTTTCGTCATACTCCCGGATTCTTGCAAAGATTGATTCTTCCATTGTAGAAGAAGTTTTTGATTCAGAAACCTGATTCTGCACATTTTGCTTTGATTTCGCTTCTTTTTCCGCATTCATAAGAGAAAGTTCAAGATTGACTTTTGCATCAATTTTTGTTCCGTCAATTTTCAGCGCGTTCCTGAAACATTTTGCGGCTTCCTCGTAGTTTCCTTTTCGGTTCGCGATGATTCCACAATTGTAGAAAACCGCATAACGCACATTTTTGTCCTCAACATTTTCAAGCTGGCTGTAACGTTCAAGCGCGACATCATTTTCATTTTGAACAAGATATGTTGTGGCAAGATTATAAACCGCATATTGCTCAAGCAGCGGATTTTCATCTTCCTGCGCATCAAAAACTGTCTGAAGATATTTTGCGACAGCGTCATTGTATTTTTTTTGATACCAGCACCACGAACCTTCAAGAATATTTTTTGCGCCAAAAACCGAATTTTCAGCCTTGCAGGAAACAAAAAGCATGCAGAAAACGATAATAGCCGCAGTTTTTTTGAATTTTTCCGCAATTCCTTCAGGATCAAGTTCCGAAATCACATAGCTAAGCACGCTGAAAAGAATTCCAAGCCCCAGAAACAGAGAATATCGCTGAACAGGCTTTATCTCGTAAGTCACGCCATTTTCCTCTGAATCAGAGCCAGAGTCGGAAAGAGAAGTATTTTTCACGCTGTCCAGCAAAGCAAGCGCAGAACCAGGCTCGGTCGCGTCAATATACGAAATCTGAACGTCAGAAACTTTGCTTGCTGAATTTTTTTTCATCGCGGCGGCACACGCGGATTTCATTTTTTCAGAGCGCAAAGCAGTAAGAACATAAGTTTTTCCATCACCGGCAAGAACTTTTGTTTCCCGTTCAGTTCCAAATCCAATCAGGCTAACAGAAATTCCTTGGTTCACGCAGCTTATCAGCGAATTTTCAAGAAGCGAATCAGTTTCCTCTCCATCCGTAAAAACCCAGATTGAATTCTTAAAAGAAAAATTTGAAGGAAACGATTTCTGCGCGCTTTTTATTCCTTTTCCAAGACTTGTTCCAACCGAACTCATAAAATTTGAAGAAAGGGAATCAATCAGCGACTCAACAGCGGCACGGTCATCTGTCAAAGGCAAAACCGTAACTCCATCACCTTTTGCAAGAACCACAGAAATCTGCGTGTCGGGAATATGAGAAAGAAGCATTTTCGCATATTTTTTTGAAGCCTCAAGCCGGCTAAGCCCGGAAGAAGCGTCGTCAGCATTCATGCTGTAGGAAATGTCAAAAACAAGGGAAACCGCCGTTCCAGAAGTCTGAACAGGCGCAAGATAAGTTCCCCAGGAAAATCCTGCGAGCGCAAGAACAAGCATTGCCCAGGCAACAGAAGTGCAAAAAGTGCGAACACCGAATATCAGCGCAAAATTTCTCATCCGGCGGGCAACCGCTGAACTTTTATCTTTTACAGTAAAAAATTTAAGATTTCTGTACGCTTTCTTAAACTGAAGAATCGAAATTATCAACGCCGGCACTAAAAGCGCAAGTCCGTACAAGGCGTAAGGTCGTTGGCACGAAAAATTCATCAGATTGCCTCCTTAAGGAAAATGCGTTTTATAATCCAGCTTAGAATGAAAAGAATTCCCGCCACAAAAACAAGTTTGTCATAATAATCACAGCTGACTGTTTTTGAATGGTAAGTCTGAACAACGCTCTGGTTATTCACAATCATTGAAAGCGCAAGATTGAAATCGTTCAGCGACTTTATCTCAAAGAATCTTCCGTCGCCTGTAACCGCAAGTTTTCGCAAAGATTCTTCATTATAAGACGAATTCAAATAGCCTGAATAATTTTTTCCGGTTGAAGGATCTGTGTATTCAAGAGGAACCGAACCGTTTGTCCCGATTCCCATAACGTAAAGCACAATATTGTTGCGTTTTGCAAGTTCCGCCGCTGTTTCAGGATGAATTGCCCCGGAATTATTTTCTCCGTCTGTTAAAAGAACAATGCATTTTTTTGGAGCCGCAGAGCTAGAAAGATGAAAAACTGCCGTAGCAACTCCAGTTCCAATCGCAGTTCCATTTCCAAGCTGACCAATACTTAGCGTCTCAAGCCGTTCTGTAAAAATCTTTTTGTCAATTGTAGGCGGAATCACGATTGCAGCTTCCTCTCCCATTGCTACAACGCCAAAAGTTGCCCCAGGGTTTGATTCAACAAGTTTTTTTATTGAGGTTTTCGCTGTCTCAAGGCGCGTGAAATTTCCCATATCTTTTGCCGCCATGCTCGGACTTATATCCACAACAAAGACAACATCCGTTCCGCGCGAAGTGTAAACCCGCTCCTGCTTATACAAAATCGGCTCAGAAAAAGCGACCACAACTATAACAAAACCGGCAATGACAAGAATTTTTGAAAGAACCGAGCCAAAATTGCGGACAGGCTTATGCCACAGGAAATTTTTCCCGTTCCAGTCAGAAAGAGTCACAATGAATGAAGGCCGCGAAAAAATTCCAGCTTTTCTAAAAATATACAAAAGAGGAAGCAAAAGAAGCAAAAGAAAAGCGGCAGGATTCTGAAAATCAGGCATTTTCCCCTCCAGTTTCAAAGGCTTTTATTATAGTACGGGAATTTGCAATCATCGTTGCGCGTTCATCCGGCTGAAGCTCCGCCGCATAAACCTGGGCTGGTTCTCTTTTTGCGTCTAGCGAGCCGTGCGCAAAACGGATATAATCCGCGCGCCTGAAAATTTCCTGCACGGAACTTACATTTTCGCGCAGAAAATCGCTCATCGTTCCGGCTGTAAGCTCCTCAAACGCAGAAGAAATCTGTTCAGTTGAAAGCGCGTCAAATTTTCTTCCGAAACGGACTGTAAGGTAATATCTGAAAATCTGCTGAACCGCAAGGCAAAACGCGACATCATTTATCCGCAGGGAATTTTTTTCAAGTTTTCTGAACTGACGAAGTGCGTTCCTTGCATTTTTCGCATACATCCTAAGAGTTTTTTTCTGCCTGAATTTTGCAGAAATCTCCTGCCATTTAAAAACCGTATGCAAGATAAATATAAGTATTACAACAAAAAGCAGAACCGCCACATAAATCGCGTAAATAGTTCCCGGAAAAAGAAGCGGACCTTTTATGCCGCGCAAAGACGAATCCTCATCTTTTGTAATTATAGAAGAAACCTCAACCGGCTTAGGATCAATCATAAACGGAACAGAATTTGTAGTTCCAAAAACAGCGGAAAGCAAATCAATCTGCGGAAAATCCAAAATTCCGACCTTCCACGGAGTAAAAGTCAGAACAACCGTGTAAAGCAGTCCATTTTTTTGAATCACAGCTTTTTGAAGCGTAAAATTCTCATTGTCAAAATCGAAAGGCAGTTTTTCAAAAATCAGCGGCTTTTCGTCCAAAGTTTCCTCATTCGGAAAAAAATCCACATTTGAGTTGAATGTATAATGAAGTTCCGCCGTGTCGCCAACAAAAATCCGTTTTGGCAGAACCATCTGGCTAGTTTCTGTCTGGGCAAAAAAACGCTGGGAAGAAAAAGCGACAACTAAAAAAAACAAAATCCGTCTTAAAAATCTCAAGATTATCTGCCTCCCCATCTGTAGCTCCCGGAATTTCTTGAAGCAAAAAAGTTCAAAAGCATACGGACCGCGTCTTCTTCCGTTGAAATTGAAACAAAACCTGCTCCGCGGCGAGCGCAAAAATCTTCCAACCGGGCAGTTCTTCGCCTGTAGGCATCGCGCCATGCGGACTTAAAATCCTGCGAGGAAGTAGGCAAAACCATGCGCACATTTGTCTCATTGTCTGAAAAACCAAAAGCGCCGGCATCCGGCAATTCCCAGTCAGTTGAATCTGAAATGCGGATTGCGGCAACATCATTTTTCTGGCACAAAAGCTTGAAAGGATCTTCCCAGCCAGAATTCCTAAAATCAGAAATAACAAAGACAAGCGAATGATGCTTTAACATTTTCACCGCCCCTGTAATCGCATTTCCAAGAACAGAACCTTTCACCGCACCATTAAATTCATCCAGTTTTGAAAGAATATGCATTGTGCGTTCCCTGCCCGCCTCTGGCACGCAGGAAAAATGAATTCTTCCGTCAAAAAAAACTGCACCAACCGGGCAATCGTTTATTTCACCTGCCAAAGCCAGAAGCGCAGAAACTTCCGCAGCGGTCTCGTACTTAACTTTTCCTTTTGAACCTGTAAACATTGAGGCAGAACGGTCAACAATCAGAAAAATCTCAAGCTCGTGCTCCTCGTCAAACATTTTTACAAAAGGTTTTCCCATGCGAGCAGTAACATTCCAGTCAATTGACCGGACATCATCGCCACGCAGATATTCGCGCACGCCGGCAAACTCAATTCCCTGGCCGCGGTAAAGCGAACGGAATCCCCCGCTTTTCATGCTGTCCGCAAGTTTCCGCGCCGCAATGCGAAGATATGTGGCTTTTTGAAATAAAGAATCTTTTGATCCTGAAAGTAAATGTTCCATATAATTCTATCTTTTAGGATTCGCAGTTTAAGGAACTGGAATAAAATCCAGAATTTTCGCAATAATTTCATCCGCAGAAATATTGTCCGCAGCCGCCTCGTAAGAAAGAACAATTCTGTGGCGCAGAACAAGCGGAGCGACTTTTTTCACATCTTCTGGCAGAACAAAAGAACGGCCGGCAAGAAGCGCGGTGGCTTTTGCGCACTGAAGAAGAGCAATTCCCGCGCGTGGGGAAGCCCCGAAAGTTATGTAACGCGTAATGTCATGCTCAGTTTTTTTCTTTAAATTTGGCCGTGTAACAGAAATAAGCTGCACAATATATTCAACAATCTTGTTGTCGCAGGCAATCTGGGAATTCATTTCCCGGAATTTAAGCAAATCTTTTGCCGTAAGAACCTGATTCACAGGAACTTTTGAGGCCGCTCCTTGAGTTTTTACAATCTCAACTTCTTCTTCCGCACTCGGATAAGTAACATTGAGCTTTAAAAGAAACCGGTCAAGTTCAGCTTCTGGAAGATTATAAGTTCCTTCCTGCTCAATAGGGTTTTGTGTGGCAAGAACAAAGAATGGCTCAGGCAACTTGTAAGTCTCCTCCCCGATTGTAACCTGTTTTTCTTCCATTGCCTCAAGCATTGCAGACTGAACCTTTGCAGGAGCGCGGTTGATTTCGTCCGCAAGAACCACATTTGAAAAAACTGGACCTTTTCTTACGCTGAAAGTTCCCTTTCCCTGCTCATAGATAAGAGTTCCGCTTACATCCGCAGGCAGAAGATCCGGCGTAAACTGAATCCGCTTAAAATCAAGTCCGCTGATTTCCGCAAAAGTTTTTACCGCAAGAGTCTTTGCAAGTCCCGGAACGCCTTCAACAAGAACATGACCTCCGGCAACAAAAGCCGTTAAAATTCCGTCAATAAGATATTCCTGCCCGACAAGACGTTTCTTTGCCTCTTCGCGGCATTTTTCAACAAGTTTTCTACAATTTTCAAGTTCAACAAGATTTATGTTATTTTTTTCCATTTTTCACACCTAAAATGCATAAATATACAATATTGATTTACATTGATTTATAAAATCATTATAATTTAATTTATCATGTTGAACCCATTAGCACAAGAATTAAACGATTTATTAAAAGGCACATCGGCAGAAAAATTATTTTCTGATCTTGGAAAACGGATTTATTTTCCGCGTGGAATCATTGCACAGGGCGGAGAGGCAAAGCAAAAAGCTTCTGTTGCAAACGGAACAATCGGAACAACCGTAATAAACGGAAAACCGGCAATTCTTCCTTCCATTCACAAATGGGCACCGGAAATGACTTCTGGCGAACTGGTTGCTTATGCTCCGACCGCAGGAATTCCGGCAATCCGGGAAGCCTGGAAACAGAAACAGATTAAGAAAAATCCTTCTTTAAAAGATAAAAAGACTTCACTTCCAGTTGTAGTTCCAGGACTTACCGCAGGACTTTCCTATGTCATGGATCTTTTTGTTGATGCAGAAAAACCAATGCTTGCACCAAATCCAAGCTGGGACAACTATGTTCTTATCGCAGAAGCACGCCGCGGCTCTGAATTCCATCAGTTTGAAATGTTCAGGAACGGAAAATTCAACATTGAAGGACTTGAGGAAGCCGTAAAAAACGAGGCGAAAAAATACGGCTCAGTGCGTCTTATCCTTAATTTCCCGCAGAATCCTTCAGGCTACAGCCCGACTGTTGAAGAAGCAAAGGAACTCTGCCGAATCCTAAAGGAAACAGCAGAAACTGGCGCAAAAATCCTTGTTATCAGCGATGACGCTTATTTTGGCCTGAACTACGAGGACAACATCGAGCCTGAAAGTCTTTTTGCACACATTGCAGACCTTCACGAGAACATTCTTGCGGTAAAAGCGGACGGTCCTACAAAAGAAGATTTTGCCTGGGGATTAAGATGCGGATTCCTTACATTCGGATGCAAAGGCTTTACAGACGCGCAGTACGATGCGCTTGTAAAAAAACTTATGGGCGTTATCCGCTCTTCAGTTTCTTGTGCCGCAACTCCTTCACAGAACCTGATTTTAAAATCATTCCAGGACCCGAACAATGACGCGGAAAAAGCAGCATTCAAGAAAGTCCTGAAAGAACGCTACGATGAAGTGCGAAAATTTGTAAATTCTCACAAATCAGATGCGGTTGAGCCACTTCCATTCAATTCAGGCTATTTCATGAGCTTCCATACAAACGGAATTGACGCGGAAGATTTGCGCCAGAAACTTTTGGACGAAAAAGGAATCGGCACAATCTCAATTGACGAAAATACTCTGCGCGTTGCATTCAGCAGCATTGAAAAGGAACTTATCGAAAAAGTCTACGCAGAAATCTACAATACAGCCGAGGAATTGAAGCGTGCATAATGTTGTTCCAAAAAAAATCCATTTTTTTCAACAACTTATGCTTGAAAAATTCCTCAAGCCTCTGAAAATTCTGCTGTTGCTGGCGGCTGTCCTTTCAGTTTTTACGCTGGCAGGCTGCAAAAAAAAGCCGGAAAAACGGCTTGTAATCTGGACCGACAACAGCGAATTTGCGCCATTCATTGAGCTTTACAACAAAAACCACAGGCAAAAGGCGGTTCTTGTCTACAAGGAAAATATTGCGGACAACCTTCCGCCTGAGCCGGGGGAACTTGAGCCGGACATAATCGTAGGCGCGCTCTTAAAAAATAACAGGATAAAAAAGAATTTTGTCGCGTTGGATTTTCTTTTCAACAGAAAATATCTTTCTTCAAATGATTTTTACAAGACTCTTCTGAAATACGGAACTTTTGGGCAGCACCAGTATCTTCTGCCGGTAAATTTCAATATTCCGGCAATGATTTTTTCAACAGAAAACGAGAATCTTGTAAAAGACAACTACACAATTTCCCTGGAAGAACTTCGGGAATCCGGTGCGGCATTCAACAAAAAGAACAAGAAAGACAACTACACCGCAATCGGATTTGCGCCTCAGAGCAATACAAATTTTCTATATACAACTGCGCAGCTTCTGGGAGCAAATTTCCGCGAGGACAAAAATAATTCATTCACTTGGAACAAGGATTCTGTGGATGAGACAGTCAGATATTTGAAGGAATGGATTTCAACAGAAAATACTTCTCCTCTGGTTGAAAGCGATTTTGTGTACAAATATCTTTCCGAAACTCCGGACAAGCAGGTAACTTCGGGAAGAACGCTTTTTTCTTTTGTAACATCGGACAAGCTTTTTTCAATGAGCGCGGCGCAACTTGCAAAACTGGATTTCCGCTGGCTTAACCACAACGGACTTATTCCTATAGAAGACTCAATGATTTCAATGGGAATTGCAAAACATACAAAAAAAGCATTGCTCGCGTCGGAATTTATCTCATGGTTCTTTACAACAGAAACCCAGCATATTTTTATTGAACGCAAAATGAATACAAACCTTGACACAACGCAGTTTGGAATTGCGGGCGGATTTTCTTCCTTAAAAGATGTGAACGAGCACATTCTGCCGGTTTACTATCCTGCAATGCTGACAAATATTCCGCAGGCAGGAACTTTTTCAGTTTCAGACAAAAAACCGACAACCTGGAACAAAATAAAATACCGCATAATAATTCCGTATCTTTCAGAAGCAGTCCAGGCTGAGGACGGAAAAACTGTCGCTTCAATGGAAGAACGATACTCCGACCTGAAAAAACTGGGACTTTAATAAAAAAAACGCCGATTTTTTCATTCATTTTTAGTCAAAATAAAAACTAAACTTCTTTTTTCAGTTTCCGATATTTAAAGTGTAGAAATGCTTTGAATTTCGGAGGTTGATATGTCGCTTTCAATCAATTCTGCATACACAAATGTTTCCTCTTCAAACGCAGCAAAACTTTACGTGCCTGTAAGCAAATCCGTTGTATTATATTCACACTTTGACCATGTTTCCGGATTTGTAGCAAAAAACGGGCAGAACGGCATTTCTATCTCAAAAATCCAGATTTTAAACACGCTGATTGACCATCTTTCTTCAATAAAAAGCGGAAAAATTCCGGCCGCGGCAAAAAATTCAACGCCGGAACAAATCGACTCGCTAATCACAAATTATCAAACGCAAATCCGACAGGCTGTGCAAGCCGCAAATTCTGTTCCAAACGGAGTCGCAGGCGCAAAACCTGAACCGGGCGCTCTCTTTTCTATCAATGCCTAAAATGTTATAATTTCCAATATTTTTTATTGGAGTAACAATGATTTTTCTTCAGATTTTAATTCTTTTGGCTGGATTCGTATTTCTTCTGAAAGGCGCGGATTTTTTTGTTGATGGAGCTTCGTCAATTGCAAAAGCTTTAAAAATTCCGGCAATTGTAATCGGACTTACAATTGTTTCCTGGGGAACAAGCCTTCCTGAACTTGCGGTCAGCGTTACTTCAGCATTAAAAGGAATTGACGGAATCGCAATCGGAAATGTTGTCGGCTCAAATATTGTAAATCTTATGCTGATTGCAGGTCTTACGGCGACAATAATCCCGATTCAGGTTGAAAAATCGCTTATTGTGCGCGACTTGCCATTTTCAATTCTTTGCGCCGCGCTTTTGATTCTTGTTTCCGCGGACGTTTATTTTGCAAAAACTGCTGAAAATATGATTTCGCGCGCGGATGGAATAATTCTTCTTCTTTTCTTTGCGGTTTATATGTATATGATTGTTGAATTTGCGCTACGAAATCAAAAAGAATCGATTGCCTCTGAAAACAAAAACGACTTGCCTTCCGAAACCGCTGAAACTGAAGAAAAAAAATCGCCGCTCTGGAAATGCGCTCTTCTTCTTGTTGTTGGACTTGCCGGAATTATTCTTGGCGGGCAAATGACAATAAAAAGCGCGACTTACATTGCAAAAGCCGCCGGAATGAGCGACAGGCTGATTGGACTTACAATAATTGCGTTCGGAACAAGTCTTCCGGAGCTTATAACTTCGCTGATTGCCGCAAAAAAAGGTCAAAATGATATTGCTATGGGAAACGTTGTCGGCTCAAACATATTCAACATTCTTCTGATTCTTGGAGTCGCAGGCGTAATCAACCCGATGAAAGTTGAATCCGCATCCTTTATCGATCTTGCGGTTCTTATAATCTGCTCAGCCTCCGTGTGGATTATGGCAAAACCAAAACTAAAGCTGAACCGTATCTGCGGCGCAATAATGATTTTAATCTACGCGGCGTACACAGCATACATTTTCATAAACTAGCAAATGTCGTTGAATAGCCTAAAAAAAAATGATACTATCAGAATACTTCCACAATAAAAAAGAGGTTTGAAGAATGCCGTATTCAGAACCAACTGATCTTGCGGTTATTGCATGCCCTGGCGGAGAAGCCTTTGCAGATGCAGTAATCACACATTTAAAACACATGTACAAACATCGTTTTACACTCAAAAATGATGCTATTTCAAAACGTTACAATCTTGAAAAATCAGAACTTATCAACAAGATTAATCTTGACAATGATCTTGAGACATCTGATCTGGTTATCCGTGGCGCAATTGACAAGTACCGTGCCCCGACTTTTAAAGTTGACACAACATTCACTTACTTTGCGAATGGCGAATTCAAAACTGAAATCAACGAATCAATCCGCGGAAAAGATGTCTTTATTTTTCAGGATGTAGAAAATCATGAAGTTATCAGCCTTAACGGTGGAAAAAATAAGCTTTCACTTTCTGTAAATGACCATTTGATGTGCCTTTTGAACACAATCGACTCTGTCCGCCAGGCAGGAGCCGCACACATCACTTTGGTTGTGCCAGTTTATCCTTACAGCCGACAGCACAAGAAAAAGGGCCGCGAAGGACTCGCTGCCGCAATGCTCGGCCATGTTTACGAAATGCTCGGCGTTTCACGTATTATTACCCTTGACATCCATAGCCGCGAGATTGTAAACGCATTCAACACAATCAATCTTGAAAACCTTCACGCAAGCTACCAGATTATCCGCGAGCTTGGAAAAATTGTTGACCTTACAGGAAAAGACGATGACCTTGTTGTTGTTTCCCCGGACACAGGCGCAATTGACCGAAACAAATTCTACGCTTCAGGATTAAAACTGCCGCTCGCAATGATTTACAAGGAGCGCGATTATTCAGTTGTAACCCAGAACGCAAAAGACACAAATATAAAGAGCGTAAAACTTCTTGGCGATGTAAAAGGAAAAGTCGCGTTCCTTGCAGATGATATGCTTGGAACTGGCGGAACTTTGCTTAAAGCCATGTCTTTCCTGAAGGACAATGGAGCCACAAAAGTAATCGCGGCAATCAGCCTGCCGTTCTTTACAGGAAATGCAATCGAGCTATTTGACGAGGCATACAAACAGGGATTATTCTACCGCGTAATCGGAACAAACGCTGTTTACCACGAGGAACTTCTTACAAAAGAATGGTACATCAGCACAGATGTTTCTGGGCTGTTCGCAAACGTAATCACAAGAATTCATCACAACCAGTCTATCGGCGATTTGCTTGACAACCGCAATATAATAGAAAAGATTGTAAAAACACAGCAAGACACTGCGGCTGCAAAAGAGACAAAATAAATTCTGCAAAAAGAATTTCAATCTTTCAAATGGAAAAAACTTTGAACATTCTTTGCGCGGACATTGGAACAACCTCGCTGAAAATGGGAATAATTTCCCAAAAAGGCGAGGTTCTTTGTTCTGTGCAAAAATTTTTCAGCAACAAAAACGACTCTTTTCTTGCAAACCAGTGGATTTTGGCTTTTAAAGCCGGATGCGCTGAACTTTCTGCAAATTCTGTTCAAATTTCTGCAATCTGCATTTCTGGGAATGGACCGACGATTGCCGCGGAAAACGGACGCACGCTTTTATGGAACGCTCCTCTTTCTGAAGAGATAAAAAGCGCGGCGCAAAAAACAAAATCGCTTTACATTCCGCAGTTCCTTGCCTTCAAAAAGAATTTTCTGGATGAATGGAATTCTTCAAGATACATTTTTTCCGGACCGGAATTTGTTGTGTTCAAACTTACAGGAAACGCGATTTCTGTTCTGCCGGAAAAACGCTTTGAGCCGGCCTACTGGAACAAAACTGAACTTGAAAAATTCGGAATCGAGGCAGAAAAAATCCCGGAATTCGTTCCGCTTGGCCACAACGCTGGAAACGCAACAAAAGAGGCGGTAAAGGAATTTGGAATCCCGGAAGTGCCAGTTTTTTGCGGCGGACCGGATTTTATAACCGCACTTTTAGGAACTGCGACTGTTGAGCCGGGAAAACTCTGTGACAGAAGCGGTTCCAGCGAAGGAATCAATCTTTGCACCGAAAAACCTGTTTTTAGGGAAGGATTCAGGACTTTGCCGAGCGCGATTCCCGGACTGTGGAATATTTCCGTGATTATTCCAGAATCCGGCTCTATATTGAATGAATACAAGAACGAAATTTCTCTGCTTGAAAAAAAGGAACTTTCATGGGAAGAAATAATTGACTATTCGCTTGATGACAAAAACAGCGAAGGCTACAGAATTCTTTGCGGACTTTCAGATTCTGTGAAAAATGCGGTTCTTGCGCTAAAAAAACTTGTGCAGGAAAACGGCTTGGCTTTTTGCGGAACAATGAACGTAACCGGCGGACAGGCAAAAAACGAACGCTGGCTTGAAAAAAAAGCTTCTGACTGCGGAATGAATCTTGAAGTCTGCAACACGCCAGACTCGGAGCTTACAGGAAATGCTGTGGTCGCGCTGTACGGACTTGGACTTTTTGAAAATCTGCAGGAGGCGGCAGAAAAAATCGTTTTTGGCACAAAAAAATTCCCGGCGGAACAAAAACAGACAAAAAAAATAAAGATTTTTAAGATTCCGCAGAATTTAAAGACGATAATTTTTGACATTGACTCAACATTGTACACATCGCCGGCTTATGCTTTTGAGCAGGTTGATGTTCAGCTAAGATATTGGGCAAAAAAGCTCGGAATAACCGCGCGCGAAGCCCGGAATGAAATAAGCGAATTCAGAAAAAACTGGTCAAAACAGCACGGTGGAAAAAAAATCAGCCTTGGAAACACGTTGAAAAATTTTGGTGTTACAATCCAGGAAAGCGTTGAAATGCGAAGAAACCTTCTTGAACCGGGCGATTTTTTGAGCCGCGACGAAAAACTTATTGAGACAATAAAAATTCTAAAACAAAAATACAAAATAATCTGCGTTACGAACAATCCTGTTCTGCCGGCAAGAAAAACGCTGGACGCGCTGGGAATTTCTGAACTGATTCCAAAAATAATAGGGCTGGACACTTCTGGAAAATCAAAGCCGGCGTTGGAACCGTTCCAGATTGCGCTTGATGAAACCGGCTCTAAGGCGGAGGAATGTCTTTCTGTTGGCGACCGCTACGATATGGATCTTTCGCTGCCGCTGGAAATGGGAATGGGCGCAATCCTTGTTGGCGGCGTTTCTGATGTTTATATGCTGCCGGAAATTTTGAAGGAATATTAGGCGCGCTGGAGAAATTGCGGCAAGAGAAGAATCTTAGCCCCGATTGTGGCGGAAAGACCGGAATGGAGCGGCCGCGGAATGAGGACTTGAAGCAAAAGCGGGTCGCGTATTGAAGGAATATGCTTCAAAAAGTTTTTGCAAATTCGGCGTTATTATTGTAAAATAGTATGATAATTTTATATTTTTTTAGGAGACATAATAAAAACTTTTCCGAAATTGCGTCAAAGTTTTTATTTGCAAGTTTGCGTTGCAAACTTTTTTATTTACTGCTGTTTTTCACTTCGTTGCAAAACAGCTTAAAAAGTCAAAATCGAAAGTTGAAACTTTCTCATTGACTTTTTTAGGAGACATAATGAATTTTATTTTTTTGGGACCTCCGGGAGCTGGAAAGGGTTCGCTTGCTGTAAAAGTTGCAGAAGATTACAAAATCCCACATATTTCGACTGGCGATATTTTTCGCGCAAACATTAAAAATCAGACTCCGCTTGGGCTGAAGGTTAAGGCGATTATTGATTCGGGTTCGTTGGTTAGCGATGATTTGACTTGCGAGCTTGTGAAGGACAGAATTTCCAAGGATGACTGCAAGAACGGATTTATTCTGGACGGTTTTCCGAGAACAATTCCGCAGGCTGAAATGTTTGTTTCTATTTGCCCGGAAGTTGCTGTAGTAAATTTTCAGGCGGAAGATGAGCTTGTTATAAAAAGATTGAGCACAAGACGTGTCTGCAGAAACTGCGGCGCAAACTACAATGTTCTGACGCTTCCACCAAAAAAAGAAGGCGTTTGCGACAAGTGCGGCGGTGAAATTTATCAGCGCGACGATGACAAGCAGGAATCAATTCTGCACCGAATGGAAGTTTACCGCGAACAGACAGAACCGCTTATTAAATTTTACTCAGAAATGGGCAAAATTTACAATTTTGATTCTGCAATTGAGACGAATGAACTTCTAAAAGAATTCAAAAAAGTATTTCCGGTAGAAAAATAACGGAAACGCAATAAATTTCTTCCGCTGATTTTTTCGGCGGAAGAAATTCTTACGGAAGAGAATATGAACACAGATAACGAAGAATTCTTTGAAAACAATACATTTAAGATCAATCAGCTTGTATCTAAAATTTTGATTTTAATGAATTTGCTTGCTCCGTTATTTGCGGTTCTTTCCTATTTTAAAATCTTCCAGATTGAAACAAGATTTATAATTTTTTCTGAAGCGTTGATTTTTCCTTTTTCTGTGATAACGCTGATTCTTGTCTACGGTTTTAATTCCCCAAAATTCAAGGAAAAACATCCTGAAACTTACGAGAACATCCAACATTCCGCAAAATATTTCGGGCTTCTTGGGACTTCCTATATTCTTGCGCTGCTTGGAACAAATGCCCACATCGGGATTTACATTGGCTACAGTCTGATTGTTTTTTTAAGCTGCCTTTATTACGACGTGAAGCTGACGATGTTTCTTGCCGCGATAAATTATATCGCGATGATTTTTTCGCAGTATGGAAAATCCCTGAACCGTTTTAAGGAAGGAATTACTTATGGAGTTTCGCCGCTTGCGGACTGCATCGCTTTTTCTGCCGGTTTTACAATTGAATTTATATTTGTTGTTCTGATTGCGTACAGCATGACAAAAAAGAATAAAAAAACGCTTCATTCGGCGATTGAACGCAACAAGAAACTTGAGCAGACGCAACTTGATTTTATGAAATTTGTTCCGCTTGTGCTGAAAAAACACGAGATTGTTACGGGTTTTCACGTTGAGCATACTGTTGAATATGTAAGAATGTTGTGCAACAAGCTGAAATCCGAAGGATATTACAAGGAAGAGCTTACAAAGAAAAATATTGAGCTTTTTTCGGCGGCGGCAAACTTGCACGATATTGGAAAAATCTATATTCCTGACCATATTCTTATGAAACCGGGAAAATTTACTCCGCAGGAATTTGAGATGATGAAAAAACACCCGGAAATTGGCTGCGAAATAATAAAGGCAATGCCAAAAATATACAATGAGGAATTTAACAAGGTTGCGGCGCAGATGGCTTTGTGTCACCACGAGCGTTACGACGGAACTGGCTATCCAAACAAGCTGAAAGGAAACGAGATTCCGCTTTGCGCGCGGATTATGGCGGTTGCAGATGTTACAGACGCGCTTTTAAGTTACCGACCATACAAACCGGCTTTTTCAATTGAAAAAACGATGAAAATTATTGAGGAAGGCAAAGGAACTCAGTTTGAACCTGTAATCGCGGACGCAATGATTCAGCTGAAAGATGAAGTTATGAAATATGCGGAGGAACGGGCTGCCAGCGAAAAAGACCTTATCATAAAAGAAACAAATTGGCGCGAGCAGGAACGAGAAAGCCTTTTGCGCGGGCAGACAGTTTCCGAGTAGCAGTTTAATCCCTTATGCTGTCGATGTTGGCTTTTCCGCCCGGAACAAAAGGCAAAACATTTTCTTCCGGATCAACGCGGACACACACAAAGCACGGCTTGTTTTTTCTGTCCGGGGAAAAAGCTTTTTTGTACCATTCCGGGTCAGAATCAGCGTCAATAGCCTCAATTCCAAAACCTTCCGCAATTTTTAAAAGGTTTGGAGAAGCAATAAATTCGCTGGCGGAATAATTTTTTTCAAAAAGGAATTTCTGCTGCTGGTAAACCATTCCAAGCGTTCCGTTCTCAAAAACAATGACAGTTACAGCAAGATTATTTTCAGCAAGCGTCGCAAGTTCCTGGATATTCATCATTATTGAGCCGTCTCCCGAAAAACATACAACTCGTTTTTTTGGATTTGCCATTGCCGCGCCCAAAGCCGCAGGCAGCCCGAATCCCATTGTTCCAAGACTTCCAGAAGTAAGAAAAGTCCGCGGCTCTTCAACAGGATAATATTGAGCCGCAAACATCTGGTGCTGGCCGACATCCGTTGTAACAAGCAAATCCGATTTTTTTGTTCCAGCTTTTTCCGCAAGTCCAGGAATTGACGCAATGAACGCACGCGGATTTACGCTGTTCCTGAAATTTCCGTTCTTTTCGTTTTCTTTTGGAGAGCCGCAGGCAAGCGAGGAATTTTCCTTATTGATTCTGATGATTTTTTTGCACCAGGAAATGCGCTCGCTTTCAGAAGATTTTTCTTTTTCAGATGCTGTCGCAACTGACGAATGAAGTTTTTTTTCCAAACAAGAAGTAAGTTCCGGGAAAACCGACTCGATTTTTGCGACAATACTTAAATTTGACGGAAGAATCTTGTTGATTTCCGCCGCGTCAACGTCAATGTGGATTATTTTTGCATTCGGACAGAATTTTGAGACAACGCCTGTAGCGCGGTCATCAAAACGAACGCCTGCCGCAATAACCAAGTCACTTTCGTTCATTGCGACGTTCGCCGCGTAACTTCCGTGCATTCCGACCATTCCGGCAAAATCCAAATCAGAATGAGGGACACAACCCAAGCCCATCAGCGAAGAAACAACCGGAAGGCGATAGATTTTTTTGAATGCCCGGATTGCCTTTGAAGCCGCAAGCGTATTGCAGCCGCCACCAAGATAAAGACAAGGCTTTTTTGCATTTAAAAGAAAATCCGCCGCCCGCTCAAGAAGAATTTTCATCTCATCAGATTTTGTGTGGAAGCGAACCGATTTTTCTTCAGGCAGAGGCTTTCTTATTTCAGGCCATTTTTCAAATTCATATTCCGCAAGCTGAATGTTACGCGGCACATCAATAAGAACCGGTCCTGGGCGACCATTCATTGCAATCTCAAACGCATCTGGAATCGCAGTAAAAAGCTCCGCAACATTTTTTATCATTACGCTGTGTTTTGTAATCGGAAAAGAAAGCCCGAATGTGTCAGCCTCCTGAAAAGCATCTGTTCCAATAAGGTTTGTGTTTACCTGCCCTGTAATTGCGATGATTGGAATTGAGTCCGAGCGGGCATCTGCAACTGCGGTCAAAAGATTCATCGCTCCCGGACCGCTGGTCGCCATGCATACCGCAGGAAGCCCAGTTGTACGCGCAATACCCTGCGCAAAAAATCCGGCAGCCTGCTCCTGGCGCACAAGCACGTGATGAATATTGCTTCTGGTAAGTTCGTCATACAAAGGAAGAATAGAACCACCTGGAATTCCTGCAACAGTTTTTATTCCGTGCATTTCCAACAATTTTACAATAATCTGAGCGCCAGTCTTTTTCATAAAAACTCCTATAATTCTACCCTAAAAATAAAAAAGCCCTCCGTCAGGAGAGCTTCTTTCAGTATATAAATTTCACATATACACAAGTCGCCTGACCTAACCCAAGTTAGATTTAATGACGAGCACGACTTTTAGTGTATTTGCAAAAATTGAATTCATATTATAAATTATTGCGTTTTTTTTTGGTTTTGTCTATGGGGATTTTTTTACACCAATTTAATGAATTCACTTGACATTTTTCTTTTCAGCATGACTGATATTTAAATCAAACGAATTTATTCGATATCATCTTTTTTTGTGATTCATTTCAGAAATCGCAAGTTTTTCTCATATATATAAGCATGGAATATTTTACAGAAAAAATTGAAATACAAAATGAAAACGCGGACTTGCAGAAATCTGCAAGAAACTACAAGGATTCTCTGTTCGTTGACCTGTTCGCAAGATGCCCAGAGGCAAAGGAGAATTTTCTTTCGCTATACAACGCGCTCCACGGAACCGCCCTGAAATTCGCCGAGACAAGAATCGAGCCAGTAATGCTAGAAAAAACTGTTTACACAGGAAGATACAACGATGTCTCAATGCTTGTGAACGACAACCTGATTGTTCTGGTCGAGCAACAGTCAACCGTAAACGAGAATATGCCCTTGCGTTTCCTGGAATATGTCTCGCGCCTCTACGAAAAACTTGTTCCGCTGGAAAAACGTTACAAGGAAAAGATGATAAAAATTCCGAAGCCAGAGTTTTATGTTTTCTACAATGGAACAAAAGATTATTCTGCGGAAAAGAACCTTTTTCTTAGCAACTCTTTTTCTGATAATGACAATAACTGGCAGGAAATTCCGCTTGAACTTTCAGTAAAAGTGTATAATATTAACAAGAAAGAGGTTTCTTCAATATTGCAGAACTGTCCGGCTCTCCGCGGATACGCAACGCTTGTGCAGTATGCGACCGCGGCAAAATCGGGCGGAATCCAGGACTGGCTCACAAATGCAATCCAACGCTGCATAGAGGAAGGAATCCTTGTTGACTACCTAAAGCGGAACAGCACGGAGGTAAGAAATATGCTGATTGCAGACTATGACTACGACACAGATATTAGAGTGAAACAAGAAGAGGCATCTGAGGAACGGGCGATTGAGACTGCCTTCAACTTCCTAAAGATGGGACTTTCCCCTGAACAAGTTGCACAAGGAACTTCCCTTCCGCTGGAAAAAGTTCTTGAACTTCAAAATAATAAATAAGGTGTTCTGCAAGATTGTTTGATTTTTATTACACACTGAAAAAGAATTCTGCTATAATTTTGATATGTCTCTCAATTGCAACGAAATAGATAAAATTCTTGAAGAACTGAACATAAACGGCTATTTTATTCAGGATATTATCCAGCCTGGCTACAACACAATCGCTTTTTATCTTTATGGAAACGGCGAGGCAAAAACAGTTCTTGTCTGCACGGCACAAAATTCATGCAGAATAAACGAAACAAGACGAAAAATCATAAAAAATGACAAGCCTTTGCGTTTCATGGAGTTTTTAAAGTCGCGCATAAAAGGCTCAAAAATTGTCAGCATAAAGCAAATCGGGCAGCAGCGGATTATCCAGATGGACTTAGCGCACGGCGATGAATCTTTCATCATTTACATAAGATTGTGGTCCAACGCAGCAAATGTCATTGTCTGCGACGTGCAGAACAATATCCTGGACACAATGTTCAGACGCCCGGCAAAAGGCGAAATAACTGGCGGAACATTTTCAATTCCAGAAGAAAATCCTGTAAAAAAAGAATGGCCACTCCGCGATTTTTCAGAAATTGCCGAGGAATACAAAAAAACGCATCCGAATCAACCAGAACTTTCCTTCAATCAGAAAGTTGACATCTGGTATGGTGAGCATGCACAGAACCTTTCGCGGGAAGCGCTTCTTGTGCAGGCTGAAAAATGGTTCAACGCAACCCACAGCCGGATGAGCGCCGCCCTTGAGAAACTCGAGAAAAAACAATCTGATTTTGAAAACGCAAGCCAGCTGAAACATTATGGAGACCTGATTCTTTCGTTCAGCTATCTTTTGAGCAAGAATTCCAATTTTCTTGAATGTGAGGATTATGAATCCGGAAAAACTGTGCGTATTCTTGTTGACCCAAAGAAAAATGCGCAGGAAAACGCCGCGGAATATTATGAAAAATACAAAAAAGCCTTGTCCGGAGCTGAAAGTTTAAAGCATGACATTGAAATCGCGCAAAAAAAGATAAAAAAAGTTGAAAAAATGTATCAGGAAATGAAAAATGAAAAAAATCCTGTGCGGATTGAACAACTTTTGCGCAAGGACACAACGCCAAAACAGCAGAAAAAAAAGGAACATCCAGGTCTGGATTACACAGTGAACGGCTGGTATATTCTGGTCGGGCGCGACGCAAACGAAAACGACGAACTTTTGCGCCATCATGTGCGCGGTGCGGATATGTGGTTTCACGTGCGGGATTTTCCGGGTGGCTATGTCTTTGTGAAAAACCGTCCGGGAAAAACAATTCCGCTTGATATTCTCCTGGATGCGGCAAATCTTGCGGTTTATTATTCAAAAGCGCGGAATGCCGGAAAAACAGACTTGTATTACACACACGTAAAATATCTGCGCAGGGCAAAAAACGGTCCAAAGGGACTTGTAATTCCAACCCAGGAAAAAAACCTTTGCATAACTCCCGACAAGGAAAGATTAAGAAGACTAGACTCAATCCAGCAGGAAAACGAATTATGAAAAAAAACAGAAAATCCCAGAAACCATTCGCAGATTTTTCAGCGTTCAAGACTTTCAGACGGATGTTTTTTATTCCAGAAAACAGAAAAGAAATGCCACCGCTCGCAAAAACTGTAATATCAAACTTTTTTATCATCCAGCAGAAGCAGAAATTCAAGATTTCACATATTCCAGTTGTTCACGTTGACCACAAACTTGACGAGCAGATTCCATTCGTTCCTTCAAAAGTAAAAATTTATCTTGATTTTATCTGGTTTATCGCAAGAACGATGGATGTCATTTTCTGCAAACTTGAAAAAGAAAAAGCGATTTCAGCCCTTGCCGAATTTGAAAAGTTCATCACAAAACTTTACATGGAAGCCGGAACTATTTATTCAAAAACCTTGACAACAACAGACCGGCCAAAATATTTCGCCTCGCCACGTTTTATGATTATCCACGCTTTTGACCCGCATCTTCTGTGCGTGCCTAGCCTTCATGTTGCGATTGTTGCCGGAACATGGGCTTTTGTGCGGAAAATTTTAATGTCAACTGAAATGAATGAGTACGAAATTCAGGAAATTCTGGATGAAATTTATTTTGGCGCAATAAAAATCTCTGAAAGTGTTCTTTATGTGAAGCAGCACAGCATAAACTGCGTAACTGCGGCACTTTACTTTCTTACTGCAATAAACGAAAAGAATTTTTTTTCTGAAAAAGATGCTGAAAATTTCATAGAAAAACTTTTTCAGGATTCAATGGATATTTTTCCTTCTGATGTACAGGAAATCCATGAATACATGAAGAAAATGTACAAAGGTCTGATGAAGGACTATAAAAAAGCTGAAAACTGGCAAGCACCAATTTTCAGCTGGTTAAATAATTACACTAAATAACTAGAAGCGTTCAGCCTTGCCGTTTTTCTTCTGCTTGTAAAGTCCTGCAGAACCGGCACGGACAGAACGTTCTGTCTGGTTATGAACATTCGGTCTTGAGCGGCGGCGATTTTCACCGCGTTCCTCACGCCTTCCTCCATCCTCAAATTTTCTGTCGCGCTCGCGGCCTCTTCCACCGTGATGTCTTGAGCCTCCAAAGCCTCCACGACCTCTTCCGCGTCCGCCACGGCCACCGCCAAAATCAGAATCGCTTTCTTTTATATCAACGTGCATGTGCGGAACATTCTGGTTTTCTTTTGCCAAATCCAACGCACGTTTTGCGGCTTCTTTCGGCAAAGAAACCAGCGTAAAGTTTGAAGAAATATCAATCCTGTCAACAAGCCGACCTGGAATATCAAGCATTTTGCTGAAGTAATCCGCAACCGAGCGCGGATTGTATCCGTCTCTGCGTCCAATCTGGATATAAAGGCGTGTCTGGTTCGCAATGCTTCCCTGCTGGGTGATTTTTCCGTAGCGGGATTTGTTAAGTTTTTCTCCGTAAAGAACCGACAGAACAGAAGCCAAAACAGAATTTGCATCGTTATTCGCAGTCAGTTCAGCCGCCATGTTCTGAAATTCCTCAGAAGCGTTCACAAGATTAGGCTCGTCACCTGCAAGACCAAGCTTTTCCTTTAATTCTCCAAAAATACGCCCGCGCTTTTTCTCAAGAACCTCGTCTACAGAAGGAATTTTCTCTTCCTTCATTTCACCTTTGCTGGCTTTTCTTACAGCACGCTGAAGGAATCCAAGTTTTCGGGTTTCCTGTGGTGCAACAAAAGTAACCGCAACGCCTTCTTTTCCAGCTCGTCCTGTTCGGCCGATTCTGTGCACATAAGTTGCGCCATCAAAAGGAAGCGAATAGTTCACAACGTAATTAAGATTTTTAATATCAATTCCGCGGGCGGCAACATCGGTGGCAACAAGAATTCTTGTCTTTTTTGTCTTGAAGCGGGCAATAATTTTTTCACGCTGAGCCTGGGCAATATCGCCGTGCAAAGCCGCAACCTCATAGCCTTTTTCATCAAGCGCGCGGGTCACATTGTCTGCGTCATGTTTTGTCTGCGTGAACACGATTCCGTAAAAATCATCCGCAAAGTCGATAAGACGCACAAGCGCCTCAATTTTATCACCTTCGCGCACAAGCCAATATTTCTGGTCAATCAGCAAAGGTTCATCAACAACGCCTTCCTCTTCAACAATCTCGTAATCGCCCAGAAATTCGCCGGCAATTTTTAAGATTGGAGCTGGCATTGTCGCGCTGAACAGAAGGATTCTTGCATCAGGATTTGCCTGTCTGAAAATTTCCTCAATGTCATCAATGAAACCCATATCGAGCATCTCATCGCCTTCATCAAGGATAAAATAATCGATTTTGCTGATGTCAAGAGTTTTTCGTTCAAGGTGATCTTGAATTCGTCCTGGAGTTCCAACAACAATCTCAACGCCCTTCTTCAAATCCCTAATCTGGGTTGAATAAGACGCACCGCCGTAAAGAACGCATGAGCGCGGAGATTTTCCTTCTGTAAAAGACTGAAGTTCCGTGCAAGTCTGAATCGCAAGCTCGCGGGTCGGTTCAAGAACAAGAGCCTTTACAGTTCCTGTTGAGCCACGCAATTTCTGAATGATTGGAAGCCCGAAAGCCGCCGTTTTTCCAGTACCGGTTCTGGCACGCGCAATAATATTCGCATCGCCGTTCAAAAGCCGCGGAATTGCCAAAACCTGAATTGGCGAAGGAACTTTAAATCCTTTTTTTTCTACAGCCGCAAGAGTCGGTTCATCAAGCCCTAAATCTTCAAAAGAAATATCCGCATCTGATTCTGCATTCAATTCATCCTGATTTTCAATCTCGTCTGCATTTTCCGTCTGTGATTCGATTGGCACAATTTCATCATCTAAATTTTCGTTTTCGTTACTCATTTTTTCCCAATAAATATAAAATTAAAAAAGGTAGGTTACTTATAATAGAATATTCCGCGTTTTTATACAATCAAAATGAAGAAAATTGAAAATTTATGAAAAATATGATATAATTCCAAAATATGAATAAGACAAAGTTTAGCATTGATGAAAAAGTCGTTTACCCAAGCCAGGGCGTTGGCTTAATCACGGAGATTTTTGAAAAGAATTTCCGCGGCACAACCATGACCTACTACAAAATTTACATTGAAGTTTCTGATATGGTTGTCCTTGTTCCGATTGAAAAAGCCGAAGAGCTGGGAATCCGACCAATTGTTGGTGCAGAAGAGGCAGAAAAAGCACTGAATTCACTTTCAGATGATTTTGAGCCTATCACTTCAGACTGGAAATTGCGCTACCAGATGAATCTTGACCTTTTGAAAAAAGGAACAATCGCAGACATTGCGGCAATCGTGCGCTGTCTTTACAACCGCTCAAAAGTAAAAGAACTTCCTATTTTGGAACGAAAACTTTATGACCAGGCAAAAAAACTTCTTGAAGACGAAATTTCAATCGCAATGGGACTTTCTGAAAAAGAAGTTGAATCAATGATTCACGTAAAACTTGAACCGCCTGGAGCAGCTCCAAAAATCAAGCACATTATCGAAGATTTTGACGACGAAGATGACGATTTGATGGACGACGTTTCTTCAAAGAAAAATAAACGCGATGATGACGATGATGATGATTCGGACGAAGATTCATCAGACGAAATCGATTCTGAAGAAGATTTTGGCGATGACGACGAAGAATAATTCTTCCGGCGTAAACGTTGTAATTTGTGCCGCCGGTTCTTCCACAAGAATGGGCGGTTCAACAAAAAAAGAATATCTTCCCTTGAACAACGGCACAGTTCTTTCAGAAGCCGTAAATAAATTTCTGAATTCCGCAAAAGTCGAGATTCTGGCAATCACAATTCCAGAAAATAGCTTGGCGGAAGCGGAAAAAGCTCTATTTTCAGACAAATCAATAGAAAAAAAACTTTCAGGAACAAAACTGATTTTTGTTGAAGGCGGCTCAACCAGACAAAAAAGCGTTTTTAATGCGCTAAAAAAAATTGCAGAGCTAAAGCCAAACTCTGATTTCGTTCTTATCCACGACGGCGCGCGCCCCTTTGTTACAGAAAAAATCATAAAAGATACGCTGGATGCAACAGAAAAATGGGGAGCCGCAGTTCCGGGAATCACTCCTGTTGACACGCAAAAAATGCTGAACAAAGACGGATTTATTGAAAAACATCTTTCGCGTCCACAGATGACAGCCGTTCAGACTCCACAGGGATTCAGACTGAATGAACTTTTAAAAGCCCATGAGCTTGCGGAAAAAGACGGAAAAGAATACACGGATGACACTGAAATCTGGGGAAAATATTCCGGCGCGGTCAAAGTGGTTCAAGGCGATTCCTGCAACAAAAAAATCACTTACGCAGACGACTACAATTTTGGAAAACAGACTATGAATTCAGTAAAAATCGGCTTAGGCTACGATTTGCACAGACTTGTTGAAGGCAGAAAACTTATTATCGGCGGCGTGGAATTTCCTTTTGAAAAAGGCGAAGATGGACATTCCGACGGCGACGCGCTTTTGCACGCAATCACAGACGCTCTTCTTGGGGCAAGCGCGCTTGGAGACATCGGAAGTTTTTTTCCTCCGGAAGACAAAAAATGGAAAGACGCAAATTCTGTTGAACTTTTAAAAATCATCTGGCAAAAAGTACAAGAAAACGGCTGGCAGCTAGTAAACCTTGACTGCGTTGTAAAACTTGAAAAGCCAAAATTCCTTCCGCAGCGGCAAAAAGTAATCCAAAATATTGCAGATGCCTTAAATGTTGCCCCAGAAAAAATATTCGTAAAGGCAAAAACCGGCGAAAAACTAGATTCCGTCGGTTCGGGAAACGCAATAGAAGCTTGGGCAACCTGCCTGCTTTCAAAATAAATTTAGTAAATCACGCAGACAGACTCTTTGTTCATCTTGCCTTTTAAGATTCCATTTTCCACTGAAAATTTCTTGCCGTTCACCTTATCAATATAAATTCCGTCCGCAAAAACAACTGGAATCTCAATTTTCGAGGATTTTTTATTTGAATTAATCAGCACAATCCCCTTTTCGCCACGCTTTATTCCAAGCACAGAAACATCTTTTCCGTTGTTCACAAGTTCTTCCGGCTCACCAACCATTGCCGTGCGGAATTTGTTCACTGCAACAACTTCAGGATTCATAAATTCGCTGTTTCCAATATCACCGATCTTTGAAGCCCCTGGAAACTGGGTAGCCTCTTTTCCCTGCGGACGGCTAAAAAACAGCGGAGTTCCACCAGCCCTTGCCGCAATCAAAGCCCATCCCATCCTAAGTTGTGCGTTTGTCAAATGCGCCGACTCTCCGTGGTTCGCATAAGTATCGTGGCTTTCAACCCAAGTCACAATATTCTTTGGAGCCGCCGGATGCTGCCAGTTTTTCAATCCTTTCGCACTGAATTTAGAACTTGCAAGCGCGGCACGAACAATTGAACCATAATTGCTCGCTGTAACCGGCATAAGTTTTCCGTAAGCATCCTCGCGGGAATTTCCGCCCTGCAGAACCTCGCCATAAATAAAAAGCTCGTCGCTGTTCTTGTGCATGAACTCGCCTTTTACAGACTCTTTTCCCAAAAAAATCGGCCAAAAATTGTTCACTTTTGCATAAGGGTCTTTCGGGTCGTCCGGCAAACCGATATGCTTTGCCGTGTCATAACGGAAACCATCCGCACCGCAATCAATCAAATCGTTCACATATTTCATGTAGTAAGCCTGAAAATCTGGATTTTCCGTATTAACATCAGGTAATCCGCCCATCTGAGCCGTTGTACATTCAAGCCTGTCCTCATAGCTGCGGATTCCGTGGTCATTGTTTTTATGATAAAGTTTTTCAATTCCGCCAACAGCGTCAATCAAATCCTGCGAAATTTCTTTTATCCGCGGAGTTGTATGATTCGGCAAAACGTCAACAATAACGCCAATTCCATATTCCTCCGCCTTCTTGTTCATCGAAATAAAATCTTCGCGCGTTCCAAGCTGATAATTTCCAATTTTCCAGTCAGTCGGCTGATAGTGATAATACCATTTTCCGTTCAAATCTTCGCTGTAGATTTCCATTCCGCCGTAATCACCAACAAGGCAAGTATTCGCAGGCGAAGTCTGAACCGCCGAAAATCCAGCAGCCGCAATTTTATCCATATTTTCTTCAATCGTCTTGAACGACCAGCACCAAGCGTGCAAAATCGCGCCATCCTGAATCGAACTTCTAGTCTGAGCAAAAACGCCACAATTCAAAGCACAAAAAACCGCGGCAAAAACAAATTTAATCTTCTTCATAAAAACAATTATAAAGCATAAATCCGTTCCCACAAAGAAAATAATTTAAAAATAAAAAGGGCAGGCAACGTCGTTCGCGTCTCCGCCGCTCACTTACCGGAAAAAGCCCAAGGTCTTTTTCCGGCACCATTATTCCATACAACGGGCGGACAACCGCCCTACGGTCGCACTTCGTTGCGCCCTACCCACCGTGCGGGGACACCCCGCAACACCACTAACGCAATCGCTTTACAAATCAGATGGAAGTTCCAGAATAAGACTTATTTCTCCCTGAGTTCTGTTCATTGCGCGTGCCATCTGAGAAACCGTCCATCCCTGGCGCGCAAGATTTTTTACCTGCTCGCGTTCCTGCGGAGAAATAAACTGGCTGTTTTTGTCCGGATTTTTCTGGACATCAGTGTTCACCATCGCCTGAACAAGCTTTAGTTTTCCGTCCAAATCCTTATCCATTTTTGTAAGCCGCTCTTCAATTCTTCCAACGCCGTTGCGCGCTGAATTAATTTCTTCAAGCCGCTGCTCTGTTTCGTTCAGAATTTCCTGCAGACTGTTCAGTTTTGCCGCAGCATCTCCGATTTTCGGTCCGTTCTTAAGAAGCTCGTCAACATTGTTCTGCACATCTTCAATTTCTTTCGGCAAAGTTTCCGCCTGCCGTGAACAAGCCTTAAGCCGGTCCTCAATCGCCTTTAAATTTTCAAATGAAGTATCAACATCCTTTAAAACGCGGTCAATAACAACATTTTTCTGCTCAAGCCGGTCGTAACGCTCAGAAATTGTGGAAAGCGTGTCCTGAAAATCCCGAACCTGAACTTCCATTGTCTGCAAGCCGTCAAAAGTTGAGTTCAACTCGCGGATTTTTTCATCAATCTGACCGCTAAGCGAAATCATCTTTTCATAACGCTGGCCAATCGACTCAACTTTAGCCTTTTGACCGTCAAATTCGTCAACCTGCCTGTCAACATCATTTTTCAGGCTCAAAACATGATTGTATTCTTTGTTCAAATCGTCGGCAACGTCCTTAAAACCTTCAATCCGCTCAAAATCCGCAGCCAAAGCCGCAAGTTTTTCATCAAGAGATTTTTTCATCTGCTCGGCTTTTTCGTAAACAGAAATCTGTGTCTTTACAGAATCCATCTCTTTTTTAAGCTCGCTCATCTGTGTCTGCATTTCGCTCGAATAATTCTGCAATCTGAACGCAAGTTCCGACTGGTGCGCACGGTCTTTATCCACAGTTTCCTGAACTTTATCATTGAATTCCTGGATTTTCTTGGATGTGTCAGCGATTTTTGAATTCATCTGCTGCTCTGCCTGATCTGCCATCACATCAAAACTTTTTTCCAGCTGAGCCGAAATTGCATTTGAACGCTTCTCAAATTCTTCCAGCGACGAATCAGCCCGTTCTGAAAGCTCGGAAATCTTCTTTTCAGACTGACTGTAAACCTGCTGATATTCAGTTTCAATGTAATTTTTTGCGTCCTCGATTTTCTGGGCAGCCTGCTCGCGCAAACTTTCAATCTCACTCTTAAAAAGCGTGTTCGAATCGTCAAGCTGGGATTTTAATTGAACTTTCCACGTTTTAAATTCCGCAAGAGCCGAGTCAATTGTGGAAACGCTTATTTCCTGTTTTCCAGCCGCGGCTTCCTCAAACGCCTTAAGCTCGTCCAGCATCTGGTTCTGGAGTTTTTCAAGCTGCTCGCCGATATTTTTTTCCGAGCGGTTGATTGCATTTTTCAGCGCATCATCCGAAGCCTCGTCAACTTTTGCGACTTTTGCCTGCATTTCTGAAGCAAAATTGTTCAAAAGATTTTTTATTTCATTTATGTGCTCAGAAACTTCCGACTCGGTTTTTTTTATGCCAAGCGCAAGCCGTTCAGCCTGCTCATCGCTTTTTGTCTGAAGCGCGGCAAGTTTTTCCTGAAGATTTTTGTTGTAATCGGCCTCAATGTTTCGCCGCTCGTTTTCATATTCAGTTGTGAACGCAGTGATTTTTCCGTCAAAACTGTTTTTCCAAGTCGCCAAATCGTCGTTGATTTTGTCTCCGCGGGTTTTAAGGTCGCGGTCAAAGTTTGCCTCAAAACCTTCAAGGCGTTCAGTAACGTTTCCAATCGAAGTTTTCTTGAGTTCCTCGATTTTTTCTTCAAGCGTCTGAATATCGTTTTCAAGTTTTTCGTTGTGCTCGCTTACCGACTGTGCAAACTGATTCTGTTTCTGTTCCTGGCTTTCCGCAAAAGAATCGAACGTATGCAAAGTTTTTCGGCTGACTTCATCCATTGCGTTTTTCAAGCTGTTTTCAAGAACATCAATCTGTCCGCCGATTCCTTCCAGCTTTGAAAGACGATATTCCATGTCCTTTTTATAGGAAGAAAGTTGCTTGTCTACATCAGAAAGAGCCGCCGCCTGCTGTTTTTCGCACATCTGCTCGATTTTTGCGCCGGATTCCTTTAGAACAACATTAAGTTCCTGGATTTTAGCGTTCGATTCTTCCTTGAATTTGTTGATTTGCGCATCGATTGTCTGGACTTTTTCGTTCAGTTGCGGTTCAACCTCGCCTGCTTTTTCAAGCGCAAGCGCACATTCCTCTTTTACGTGCTGGATTGTATTTTCCGCGCTCTGAACAGATTCCTCAACATTTTTGCTGATTGCCTGAAGCGTATTCGCAAGCTGATTTTTTACGGTTTCAATCTTCTGGTCAATCTTTGAGTTATAACCGTCAATATTTTCTTCCGCCTGTTTTGCAAGCTGCTCGTAGGAAGCCATAGAATCTTCCATTCTTGAGCGCAACTCTGAAATCTGCGTGTTGTATTCGCTGGAAATTGCATCGATTTTTGCGGAAATCTCATTATTAACGCCAGTTTCCTTTTCCGCATAAACTTTTTGTACAGATTCAATCTGCTGTTTCAGCGCGGCTGTTATCTCATCGTATTTTGTGTTCAGATCCTGGACTTTTTTGTTCACAAGCTCGTAAGAATCATCATATTGTTTTTCAAGCTCGGCAACGCGCTGGCTGTTTTTTCCGTCAACAGAAGAAAGCGCATTCTCGTATTTTTCACGGATGTTTGAGACCGCCTGCTGATATTTTGCGGTAAGCGCGTCAATGTGAGCCTTGGATTTTTCTTCCGCAGCGGCAATTTTTTGCTGAAGTTCAACAATTCTTGCATCGCTTTTTCCGCTGGCTCCCTCAAGCTGCTTGCTGTATTTTTCGCTAAGCGAGTTCATCCGCTCGTCGTATTTTGCAGAAATCTCATCAATATGAGTTTTGCATTTTGAGTCAAAGTCCTGCAAATTCTTTTTGATGCTTGAAATCACATTTTCAGTTGAATTTTTGTAAGTCTGCTGGATCTCTGCGGACTGAACATCAAGATTTTCCTTCATTTCTGAAGTCTGCTGCTTGAATTTTGCAGAAAGCTCAACATAAATTTCGTTGTATTTTTTGTCCAGAGCAGAAGTTTTTGATTCCGCGGCCGTTCCAACTTCGTTTGAGCGCGATTCTATCAACTTTGAAATTTCAGCAATTTTTTCATTCAACGCGGCTTCAAGATCTGATGTTTTCTGATTCAATTTCTGAACAAAAGCATCATTCCGTTCTTCTGATTTTTTGTTGAGCTGTTCAAACGCCAAATCTTCAAGTTTCTGCGCTTTCAGGCTGGCTTCCTCGTAAACCGCAGAAATTTCGTTCTGAAATGATGAAAGAGCTTTTTGCGCGCTGTTTTCAATCTGTTTTATATCATTTTTGAGTTTTTCGCCGTGGGAATCGTATTCGCTCAAAAGTTTGTTTCCAAGAATTTTCAGCTGCTCGCCGTTTTTCTGCGCAAATTCAGAAGAAATCTGTGGAATCCGCTTTTCAAGTTCAGAAAGAGTTTTGTCCTGCGAGCCAAGCCGCGAATTCAATTTGTCAACAACCAGGGATTCTTTTTTTACAAGCTGAAGATTTTGCTCAACTTTTTCAGTCATGTCAAAAAGTTCCTGAAGAACATCGTCATACGACTTTATTTTTTTCTCGATATTTTTTACCGCGTCAGTGTCATCCTTTAAATTTTCAGCAACATCTTTAAATTCCTTTATCTGGGAATCAAGACGTTTTATTGCCGCGGCCGCCTGCATCTGTTTTGTCTCAAGGGAAGCTGTGCTGTCAGAAAGATGTTTTACCTGTTCATTTATAAAAGCTGCAATTTCAGCCTGACGCTTGTCAGCATATCTTTTTACAGATTCTTTTCTATTGTTATCTTCGCCAAAAAAGTGCAAAGCGTAAGAAACTCCAGCCGCAATTGCCGCGGCAATAAGAATTGTGATAACCGGCATTTCTTTTCCCACCCATTCCTGTTGATTATATTTTTAGTTTAACACAAAGTCCTGCAATTGACGATAGTTTGTAAAGGTAATGTCCGCTTCTTTTACCTTAAGAAACTTGAAAATCCTGTAACGCCACGCAAGAAGATATGCGCTTTTCATTCCGGCAGCTTTTGAGCCGGCAACATCGTATTTTCGGCTGTTTCCAACAAAAAGAATTTTTTCAGGCGAGACTTTTAGTTCCTCCGCCATTTTTACAAAAGAAAAAGGATCTGGTTTCAATGCGCCAAGAGCTTCCGTTCCAAGCATGACATCGCAATATTTTTTTATTCCCCAGATTTCTCCTTTTTGCTCAGGCGGAAAATCTGAAAGCAGCGCGATTTTAAATCCAGCTTCCTTGAATTTTTTTACAGTTTCAACGCAATCTTTATAGCAGGAAATTCTTTTAAAATATTTCTCCAGACCATGATATACGATTTTTTTCAGTTTTTCTTCGGCTTTTTCATACGAACAATGAAGATGTTCAGCCATTTTTTCAGTTTGAATTTTACTAAAATCAGGCGTCTGTTCCAAACCATGCAGTTCGTGGCGCACAAGCCCATAGTGAAGAAAGAAAATTGAATGGCAGACATAATGAAAAAACGCAATAATATGAATTTTCCACTGCGGATAAATTGTTCCATCAATATCGAATGCAATCGCTTCAATTTCCCCAAGATTCTTTACGTTCACATATCCCCCATATTTGAATCAACGTTTTATGATACTATAGTAAAAGCTAGCCTGTCCATCTGTAGACGCGCTGGAAAAACGCCATGTTTGAATTTGCGCCGCCAGTTCCGAGCGGACAGAGCTGTCTATTGCGGAAGCCGGCGAAAAAGCCACGCCGCCAAGAGGAACTGTTCCGTCCGCAAGGATTTTCAGCGTTATTGTTAAATTCCGTGTGCTGTCAATTGTCTTTGAGTTTTCCTCAGAGATTTTTAGGCGCGGTTCGTCTGGATAAACTAAAATTCTTGCAGAACCGTCCGACATTGACATTGAATATTTTCCGTTCAAATGCTGATTGATTCCTTTTGCAACAGAATCCAGACCAGCCGCAGCTGTTGAAGAATATTCGCTTTTTGAAATTTCTCCAAGTTGAGTCAAAGTTGAAGAAGAAGCGTTTGTTCCAGCTGAAGTTTTTTGCGTTTCAGAAGAAATTCTTCCGCCGCCATCAGTTTTTGTACCAGCCGTTCCGCTAAGAGATGCTGAATTGTTCAGTTTTTGCGTATTCTGCGCGGAATTATTTTTTCCAGTTTCAGAAGAATTTGTGTTTTCTGAAAAATCCATGCTGTCCCAGTCAAAATTTTTGCTTTTTGAGACAGAATTCTGTTCCTCCAAAAGCTCGTCAACGGATTTTGCGTATTTTATGTTCGCTTTTTTTGGTTCAGAAGCGGCTGGCTTTGCAGAATTTTCAGTTTTTTCAACTTTTTTCTGCGAGCCCTGCGAATTTTCAGTCTTTTTAGGCGCAGAAGAAGAATTCGCTTTCTGCGTCTCAGAAGTTTTTGGCTTTGTGTCCTGAGATTTTTTTTCAGTCTGAGTCTGTTTTACGGTTTCTGATTTTTTTGCGCTTTCAGATTGCTTTATTTCCTCGGAAACTTTTGCCTTTTCAACAATTTTTTGTTCAGGCTTTACTTTTTCTTCTGTTTTTTCAACCGGTGCAAGCGTAATCTTAACTGTCTTGTATTTTTTCTTCTGGTTCCAGCCCGGCGAAACTGCAAGAATCACAAACAGAATCAGCCAGATTATCAGCGTGAACAAAAGCGCAAGCCTCATCGCCTGATTTTGCGTCTTGTCATCTGAGGAAATTCTTATAATTCTTTCAATCTGATTTTTTATCTGCATTATTTTTTATCAGTTGTCCGCAAATTTATAGAAGCATAACCGTTCTGGCGAATAACATCGAACAATTTTACGATTGTTCCGTTTGTAACCAAATCGTCTGCTTCTATTGTAATTGGAAATTCAGCTTTTTTCGTCTTTTTTGTATCGAATTTTGAAAGCTCATCTCCAAGCGACTTGAATGAGACTTTTTTGTCATTGAAGTACAAATTTCCGTTTTTTTCGCAGGTGATTGTGATTCCCAAATTCGATGTGCTTTCCGCGGTTGAACTTTCCGGAAGATTCAAATTTATTCCCGGCAAAACCGCAAAAGTTGTAGAAACAAGAAAGAAAATTATAAGCTGAAAAACAACATCAATCATCGGAGTCATATCAACTGAGGCTTGAATATTTTTTCGTCTTGCTCTTAATCTCATTATTTTACGCGTCCTGAAAGTTTTATGACAATATTTGTTACGTTTGATTCCATTTCTGCAATGCGGCGGTTCACACGGCTTACAAAATAATTGTAGAAAATCAACGCTGGAATTGAAACCACAAGCCCGGCAACTGTTGTTACCAATGCCTCACCAATTGCTCCGGCAAGCAAAGCTGGGTCGCCCATTGTTCCGCCAGCTCCAAGAACGCCAAACGCCTTGATATTTCCGGTTACCGTTCCCAAAAGTCCGAGCAATGTTGAAATATTTGCGATTGTCCCAAGCGGCGTAAGAAAATGTTCGTAGCGCGGAACAACTGCGGACATTTCGGCTTCCACAGTTTCCTTTAAATCTTTTTCCGGCCACGCGCGACATTCCAGCGCTTTTTTTACAACCTGGGCAGTCGGCGTGTCTGCTTCCGAGCAGGCGTTTTCAGCGGCAACATAATCAGCTTTTGAGATTGAATTCTTCAAGTCAAACATAAGTTTTATGTCGCGTTTTTTTGTTACATAAAAATAATAGCAACGTTCAACAATTATAAAAGTCGCAAAAATTCCACAAAGAATGATTGGCAGCATCAGTATGCCGCCGGCTTTTAAAGCACCAAACATAAGATCTCCCTAATAATTTAAAAGAAAAATTTCACGAGGACAGAGGCGGTTCCGCTGCGCGAAATGTATTCTGTGCCTGCAAAATCTCTTTCATTGGTTGTTATCAATTTTACAACATCATCCGCAGAAACCGCAAGCCTGACGGCTGGTGTTAACCTGAAAAACGCTTCAAAATCAATTTCCGGTGTGCTGTCGTAATCAGAATCCAGCGACATTCCGATTCTTCCGTCAATTCCGAACCTTGCTTTTTCATCCTGGAAAGAAATATTCGCGCTCACAAAATGGTTTGATTTTCCAGAAGGAACGTCCGCCCAGTATGATTTCCAATCGGCAGAAAGATTCAGTTTTCCAAACCTCACCGCAAAATCAAAGTCCGTGTTGAACTGGGTCAACTCTTCCTGAACAAAAACGTACTGGCCAAAAAGTTCTGCCAATTCTTTTTTAGTTTTGTAGTCCGGCATGAAAGTGCCGTTTCCAAGCGAAGATTTTCTGAATTCGCTTTGTGCCGTCAAAGTGAAGCGGTCTTTTATAGGCAGAATCATCTGTGTGCTTCCGAACCAGTCGCTTGTTTCTTCCGGAAGAATCTGTGCCGCGGCAAAAAGATAATTTTTTTCAGAATCGCTGATTTTTGAGCGGAACGAGTCCAGTCCGCCTTTTACGCCAAGTTTTATTTTTCGGGAAGAAATTCCAGAGGCAAAGGCAAAATCCACGCCGGCTTCAAAAGGAACAACAACAGAATTGTCTCCAATATGATTTCCAACAACAAGCCCAACAGAAGAAAAAACATCTACAGTTTCGTTTTTCCAGCCAAAATCAACGGAAAAATCCCCGCGGTTGGAAGCCCGGCTTCCTTCAAAAGAATCTTTTGTGTCATATTCAAGTCCGTAAGCCGCTGTTGTCTTTAAAGAAAAACCTGCATGCTGCCACAAAAAATAAAATTCAGGATCAAAATAAAGCAGACCGACATTTTTTGCATAATCTTCTATTTTAACCGCCGGAGTTCCTGTAATCGTTGAATATCTTTTGTACCAGTCGCCAAGCGCGGAAAAACCGAATTCCATTCCGTGCGGAATTTCTTTTTCAAGACTGAAACCTGCTCCAAGATTTTCTTTTGTGACATTGCTGATATTTTCAAATTTATTCTGAAGCCCGTTGTCCGCCGCCTCAAAACGTCCGTTTATGTCGATTTTCAGATTTTCAGTTTTAAAGACTTTGTCCGCGGAAATAAACGTGTTTCTGTCAGAATAAGCTGAAGAAAGATTTCTGCCGGAATATCCGTTTGCCGACTCGTGCCCGAATTCCACCACAAAAGGACTTAATCCGGTTTCGCGGTAGATTTTGAAATTCCCCGCTATGAAACCAGGAAATCCGCCACCCGCAAGTCCCTCAACATAAATCGATTTTTCAGGGGAAGTTTTCAGAACCGCGTCGCTGTTCAATGTTCCAGTTTCAGAAGTTTCTGGAAGCCGCGGAATAAAATCTTCTGTCTCAGAATCTGAGGAAGGAAGCACATCTGAAAAATCTGAAATCGCGCTTTTTCCGACTTTTGGTGCGCCGCCAGAAATTACAGTTGAAACATCTGGAAGCGAAATTTCATCCAGTTCATCTGTTTCCTGAGAAAATAAAATTCCGCCTGCAAAAACTGCGGTAAAAATCGCTAAAATTATCGTGTTTTTTTTCATATCTTTTCCTACTTTTTATTTTCAATTTATAAAAATCAATTGTCAGTTTTTACATTTTTTGCCTGCCGGCTGGAAGGATAAAGCTCCTTCAGCTGTTTTGCAGTTGCGTTCGCGTCGGCTTTCATTCCTGCCGCCAAAAAAGCGTCATACGCACCGTACATTGCGCCTGCCGCCTCGTCATTTTTTCCGCAGATTCTGTAAAATTTCGTGGATTTCAGGAACATTTCTGCACTCTGCCTGTTTTTCTGCTGAATTTTATACGCCTGGCCAAGAATTTCTGAATTCTGCGCGGCATACAGACTTTCTGAATCATTCTTGTTGTTTTTTTCCTGAAGCGGCAGAAGTTGTTCCGCAAGTTTTACAGCATCCGCGGAAAATTCTGTGCTTTCAGCGTATAAAACTACAAGTTCTGTACCGATTTTACGTCCTGATGGCGTAGAATTTCCTCCGGCGTTTCTGTATTCGGTTTCTTTCTGAACAATCTTTTCATTTTTTCCGCCCGCAAGTTTCTTCAATTGTACTGCAATTTCTGGAATTCCATCAGATTTTGCCTGCGCGTTATATTTTTCAAGCAGAAAATTTGCGTTTTCCAGCGCGTCCGAATATTTTCCTTCAGCGCGGTAAAGTCCGATAAGATTTTTAGCCGCGTTATAAACGTAAGTGCTTTCCGGGAATCTTTTTATCAAAGCTTGATTCTGCAGGATTGCGCCGGAATTATTTCCAGTCTTTTCCATGCAGTCAGCCGTGTAGTACCATGCGGCTTCCGTGAAAATTCCGTTTTTGCATTTGTTTTTGTATTCAAAGAACCGCTCCAACGCCGCCCCAAAATCCTGAGTTCCATAAAAAAGTTCACCGCGACGGTAAAGGGCTTCCTCCGCCAGCTTTTGTTCCGGGAATTTCGTAAAAACTTCCTTATATTTTTCATCCGCGGAAGAAAAATCCTTTTCCTTTTCGTAAACCTGCGCAAGCTGATAAAGGCTTTTCATTCCAAATTCATTTTTTTGCGTTGAATACGGCGAAAGAATTTCAATCGCCTTGTTGAATTCGCCGGAATCTGAATAAATTTCCGCAAGAAGAAGAACCGAATCTTCCTTGTTTTCCGTTGTTTTTGCAGATTTCACAGCTTTTTCAGCCATTTTTGCCGCATCAGAATATTTTTCCATCTGAATCGCAGCGTTTGCCGCCGTCATCTGAGCATTCCACAAAAGTTCGTGCGAAGGATATTGATTCACAAACGAATTCAAGTTTCCGAATGCTTCCTTTGATTTTCCCTGGCGATATTGAGAATAACCAAGATAAAACAGCGCGTACGAAACTTCCATCGCCTGCCCGGAATCTTTTTTGTCCGCGTTTTTTATGAATGTGGAAAAACTTTCCTCCGCATACGGCCAGCTTCTTGTATTGAACTGCGCAAGCCCAAGAATATATTTTCCTTCATTTAAACCCGATTTTGCCGCCTGAATCTGAGATTCCTTGTAACGCCCCGAAAGAATCAGGACTTTTGAATAATTCAACCGTTCCTGCGGCGTGATTTTTCCTCCATTTTCAAAATTCTGATAAACCGAAGCAGAATCCTTTAATTTCTGCCCGCGGGCAAGAGAAAGCGCGTAAAGTTCATTTTTTGAGGATTCAAGCAGTTTTTCCGTGGCTGAATAATTTCCCGTCTTGTAGTTTGCAAGCGCAAGATAAAAATTTGTACGCTCATTTTCAGGATTTCCAAGCGGCGCATATTTTTTCACATCTTCCCAGTTTTCCTGATATGCCGCATATTTTGCAAAAAGACTGTTGTAGTCGCGCACATATTTCGGGTTTTCCATTTTCTGCTGATTTTTTTGTGCCTCAGCAAGTTGAATCTCAGCGTTTTTTGCGGAATCTTTTGTCACATTTTTCCCGGCAGTTATTTCCGCGCGGTACATTGCAATCAGTTCAAGGATTTGCGGATTTGCGTATTTTTCCGCCTCATCAAAATATCCAGAAGATTTTTTAAAGTCGCCTTCAAAATAAGCGTCAGTTCCTAGCCGCGTCCAGAATTCAGCAAGAAGTTCAGGCGAATCGCTCAAATTTTTCTGCGCTTCCTGAAGAACGCTTCCCGGTTCAAGCCCGACTTCCTTTTTGTGCTCAGAAGAGACGTTGTAGGCTTTTTTTAACGCATTTGCCGCAAGAGATTTTTCTCCGCTTTTTAGGACCACGCAATAATATTCGTAAGCAGTCTTGTAATTTTTCAATGCGCAGTAAGCGTCGCCGGCATATTCCGTGAACACGTAGTAAACCACGGAAGGAATTTTCTGTTTTTCAATTTTAGAATATAGCTGGATTGTTTTTTTCGCTTTTCCAGATTTATTGTAGGAATCCGCAAGTTTTAAAAGTGCTGAATAATAATCTGAATCAGAATATCGAGCGCCATTTTTTGCGACATATTCAAAATTCAGGATTGCATTTTTAAAGTCAGAAGTTTTATAAAAAATCACGCCGGAATCAAAAATCGCCGCCGGAAAATATTTTCCTTTTTCGCCCGAAGAAACGCAGTATTCGTGGTATAGGCTTAACGCCCCTGGATAATTTTTTTTGTAGTCATAAACTTTCGCGAGCCAATATTTTGTTGATTTTTTCAGCTGAGGCTCTGAATCCAGTTTTTCTGCGGCAGAGAGAGCTTCATAAGCGGCGTCAAAATTTGAAAGGCGCACAAGACATTCACCTTTTATCGCAAGCGCAGAACCAATGTAAGCGGAATCAGGAAATTCAGAGGAAAGTTTGTCCGCATACTGAACTGCTCCCGGAAAAAATCCGCTGTTGTACGCAGAAGAAAGCTCATTGAAAACTGAAACATCTGTTTCCAGCGCAAAAAAATCAAATGCAAGAAAAGATAAAAAAATCGATAAAAAAAACTTTTTCATATTCTTCAATAATAATTCAGAAAATATCAAAAGTCTACAAAAGTTACTCTGCCGGGTGGAATTCTTCTGTGCTCTGAATTTTTACAAGCGAAACTGAATCCAGACAATAGCGGCTGAAAAATTCCTCAAATGTCATCTGCGAGCCGTCCTTGAAAACCTCGCACTTGAATCTTTTCTGGCTGTCAAAATATGGAAAAAACGCGCAACATTCGTTGAATATTTTGACTTCCGGGCTTCTTCTGTCTGTTTCGCGGATTGCGCCAAAGTAAAAAAGCTGAGGATTTGTGGCTGCCAAAACATAAAAAAGAGATTTTAAAACCTTAACTGAATAACCATTATTTTCAATGTAACCCAGTGAATTTCTTATGCCTTTTTCTGTAAGTTCCGCACAAAACGGCTCGATTGTAACATCAACGCCGGAATCTTTGTACAGATAATTTCTTCCAGAACGAACGGAAACAACACCGCTTGCAATATTGCGAATCCAGTCCAATGAAAATGAAATCGCATATTTTTCGCTCAAAATTCCCTGAAATCCAGTTTCCTTGTATTCAACAGTCGGCTCAAGGAGCGGCTCGCGCTTTAACCGCGCACCAGCAAGAGGCTCAATAATTCCGTCCGCAATCCATTTTAAATATCCTGCCCCGGAAACAGAAATTTTTCCTTCTTCCGAAACATCGATTTTTCTTTGTTTTCCAGAGGAAATGTAGACAGGATTCCCCTCATCATCGTACATCGCGTCATCAGCAAAAATCACATTTCCACTTTTTTCTTTTATGATATTTGCCATCTGTTGAACCGCGTGATAATCTTCCGGCTGGATTCGCGCATATTGCCACGGAAGAGAATTCTGCGTCCAGCGCACAATCTGCTCAAAAGAATATGAATAAAACCTTTCAAATGGAAGCCCGGTCGGAACACCTTTTGCGGCATAACAGCCAAAAATCAGATAATCGCAGTAAGCTGTGCGGCCAACCGGCAGAAACTGAACAAAAACTTCGCTGTCTGCGGCAAAATAATAACGGATTCTTAGCGGCTTCCCGGATTTCTTGTCGCGGACCAAAAGCCAGCTACCCGGCGCATCTCCGGGATAAATATCCTGAACTTCTGTAGTTTTTCCTTTATCTGAATAAACATCGACTTCAATGCGTGCGTAAGGCGCAACAAAAATATTGAATGAATCTTCCGTTTCTTCAAGCCGAATCTGAAATTTCTGACCGACGCTGTTTGTGCGGATTTCCGGGCGGTTCATACGGACATTCTGCAATGGAGCTTCAAACCAAGTTTCAACCAAATCTTTGCGGATTTCTGATGAATCTGGCACGCCGTAACGGTTGTAGAGCGCAAAAACCGGCAGAACAATCAGGCTCAGCAAAACTCCTAGAATCTGTTTTTTCATATTAGCTCCGTATTCTCCGCGACAAATAACTTAAACATCAGTCTTCTGATTTCATCACAATTTCAGAAACTGTCTCAACTTCTGACCTTTCCAATGGAACATCAGCTGTGCTGACCGGCTCTGTGTCTGTGAATGTTCCTGCGCCTTCCGCAAGTTTTACAACCGGGCGGTTTTTTGTTCCGTCTGGATTTACAATCACTCCATCATCGTTTTCGTCCGGATGCCTTCCAGCCGGAGCATTTGAAAGCAAAAGTTTAAGACGGTTCAACTGGTTTACTTCTGAAGAACCCGGATCGTAGTCAATCGCAGAAATATTTGCGCCTGGAAAACGTCTGCGAAGCTCCTTTATCATTCCTTTTCCAGTAACGTGGTTCGGAAGGCACGCAAATGGCTGAACGCACGCAATGCTCGGCGCGCCCGAATGGATAAGCTCGACCATTTCCGCGGTAAGGAACCAGCCTTCGCCTGTGATATTTCCAAGCTGAACGATGTCATCAACGCCTTTCATCAAATCATAGATTGAACTTGGCGGATCAAAACGTCGGCTCTGGCGAAGATATTTCTTCATCTTGCTTCTATAAAGCTCAAGGAACCAGACAAGAAGTTTTGCATTGCGCTCGGTCTTTTTAGGGAACGCAAGCTGCTCGTGGCGGAAAATGCCGGTCGAGAATGTATAAAAGAAGAAATCCGTTAAATCCGGCATTACACATTCCGCGCCCTCGCGTTCAATCGTATCAACAATATTGTTGTTTGCCGTCGGATGGAATTTTACAAGAATTTCACCGACAACTCCAACGCGTGGCTTTTTTATCGGCTTCAAAGGAAGATTGTCAAATTCCTTCACGATATTCCTAAGCATCTTGTGGTAACCATGAATTGAAAGCGACTGAACCTGCTTTTCCGCATACGCTGACCATTTTTCGTACAAGGCGTTCGCGCTGCCCGGAACTGCCTCATAAGGTCTAGTGCGGTAAAGCACGCGCATCAGAAGGTCGCCTGTAAGAATTGCCATAAGCAATCTGTGCAGCAAAGTCGGAGTCACTTTAAAGCCTGGATTTGACTCAAACGCCTGTGCGCTCAAGGAAATCACCGGAATATGTCCCCAACCGGCATCGTTCAACGCACGGCGGATAAATCCAATATAGTTTGTGGCACGGCAACCACCGCCCGTCTGGGTGATAATCAGGGAAACGTGGTTCAAATCGTATTTTCCAGACTCAAGTGCAGAAATCATCTGCCCTGCAACCAGAATCGAAGGATAGCAGGCATCGTTATTAACGTATTTCAGACCAGCCTCAACAGCTTTCGGGTCAACCGCATCCAGAACCACAAAATTGTAGCCTTCAGCCTGGAACGCCTTCTGCAAAATGCGGAAATGAATCGGCGACATCTGAGGTCCAATAATTGTGTGCGTGTACTTCATTTCTTTTGTGAAAACTTGCCTCTGATAGGCAGAAGAACGTTTTGGCGGCATTTTTCGGTGATGACGCTGACGTTCCTTTACAGCCGCAATCAAAGAGCGGATTCTTATTCGCACCGCACCAAGGTTCGAGCCTTCATCAATTTTTATAAGCGTGTACATACGGTTTTTTGCCCGCATGATTTCATCAACCTGATCCGCTGTAACCGCATCAAGACCGCAACCGAATGAAGTAAGCTGAACCAGCTCCAAGTCTGGCATTTCGCTAACAAACGAAGCGGCGCGGTAAAGACGGTTGTGGTAAACCCACTGATCAATAATGCGCAAAGGTCGTTCAATTGAACCAAGGTGAGCAACTGAATCTTCCGTGAAAACCGCAAGCCCAAGCGCGTTTATCATCTCAGGAATTCCGTGGTTAATCTCCGGATCAAGATGATAAGGTCGGCCGGCAAGCACAATTCCGTTTCCGCCGGCACGAATCATCTGCTCAAGGGCATCTTCACCTGCCTGCTGGCAATCATGGCGATATTTTTCCTGTTCTTTCCAGGCAGCATCAACAGCTTCATTTATCTGCTTTTCAGTAAGAGCCGGGAATTTCGGCAGAAGTTCCTCGCAAAGTCGTTCCTTTAATCTCGGCTTATCATAAATCGGAAGGAACGGATCCATATATGTAATAGAAGAATCCTGACGAAGCTCATCAATATTATTCCGCAAAACTTCTGGATAACTTGTTACAATCGGACAGTTGTAATGATTTCCGGCTCCTGCATCTTCCTGTTTTTCATAAGGCGCGCAAGGATAGAAAATAAATTTCACGCCGCGCTGAAGAAGCGAGACAAGATGACCATGACTTATTTTTCCCGGATAACAAACCGATTCAGAAGGAATAGTTTCAATTCCTTTTTCGTAGACACGTTTTGACGAACGCTGAGAAAGCACAACGCGGAATCCAAGCTTTGTAAAGAATGAGAACCAGAGCGGATAATTTTCATACATATTCAGGACGCGCGGAATTCCAACATCGCCCATCGGAGCAGCCTCAGGCTTTAAAGGAACATAACCAAAGAGCCGCTTGTATTTCCAGTCAAAAAGATTCGGCATTTTCTCGCCTACATCATCGACTTTTGTGTTCTTTTTATTTGAAGCGTCGATTACGTTTCCTTCAACTTCAAGTCCGCGCTCACAACGGTTTCCTGTAATAAATGTACGGGTTTCAGTTCCTGTTGAAAATTTGTTGATTGTCAAAAGACAGTTGTTCTGGCATTTTCCGCAGCGTCGGAGCTCCAAATCAACGTGGAATTTTTCAAGCTCATCGTAAGAAGCAATTTTTGAATGAAGCTCGTGCCGTGGAGTTCCCGGCTCTTCATCCGGCTTTGGCGCAGTAAGGTCAACCCACTGGTCATAAGCGATAAGCGCAGAACCGTAAGCACCCATAAGACCAGCAACATCCGGGCGGAAAACCTCAACGCCGGCGATTTTCTCAAAGGCGCGCAAAATCGCATCATTAAAGAAAGTCCCCCCCTGAACAACAACTTTTGTGCCAATATCGCTTGCCTTGCGAAGCTTAATTACCTTGAACAAAGCATTTTTGATTACAGAATAAGAAAGTCCGGCCGCAATGTCCGCAACAGAAGCACCTTCCTTTTGGGCCTGCTTAACACGGCTGTTCATAAAGACTGTACAACGCGAACCCAAGTCAACCGGCTTTTCCGCCATAAGAGCGATTTTCCCGAACTCCTTTACGTCCATTCCCATTGTGTTCGCAAAATTGTCAAGGAAAGAGCCGCAACCAGCCGAGCAAGCCTCGTTCAACTGAATAGAAGTGATTGCCCCGTCCTTCATGCGCAGGCACTTCATGTCCTGACCGCCGATGTCCAGAAGGAATTCAACGCCCGGAACAAAAAAATCCGCCGCACGGAAATGCGCAATCGTCTCAACCTCGCCGGAATCAACGCCGAACGCCGCCTGGAACAAAGCCTCGCCGTAACCAGTGGAAACAGCACGCGCAATATAAACATCTTTCGGAAGTTTCTTGTAAAGCTCCTTAAGCATTTTTACCGCAAGCTCAACAGGATTTCCCATGTTGTGCGAATAAAAATCCCAGATAATCTCGCCTTTCTGGTTTATAAGAACCGCCTTTGTAGTTGTTGAGCCGGAATCAAGACCAAGAAAAACAGGTCCGCGCGCATCTTCAAGGCTTCCGCGCATTGCCTTTTCTTCTGCATGACGCTTTCGGAATTCCTCAAGCTCATTCGCATTTGTAAAAAGCGGCTCAAGACGCTGAACTTCGCTAAGCTCCGCGCCAACAAGATTATTCAGGCTAGCCCTGAATTCCTTCACCGTAGGAAAGTGGAAATCCGCCGCCCCATCGCCATCAAACTTCCTTTCCGCGCTAAAAGCACATCCAGCCGCAACAAAAAGCTGCGAATCTTCCGGCACAATTATCTCATCATCTTTTAACTTTAAAGTCTCAATAAAACGCTGGCGAAGCTGATCCATAAAATGCAACGGACCGCCCAAAAACGCAACGTGCCCGCGGATCGGTTTACCGCAAGCCAGCCCGGAAATCGTCTGGTTCACCACGGCCTGATAAATCGACGCCGCAATATCCTCCCTGCGCGCGCCTTCGTTTATAAGCGGCTGAATATCCGTCTTCGCAAAAACACCGCAACGCGCCGCAATCGGGTAAATTGTCTGGAAGCCCTTCGCAAGCTCATTCAAGCCAGCCGCATCAGTTTCAAGCAGAGCCGCCATCTGGTCAATAAACGCACCAGTTCCACCGGCACAAGTTCCATTCATCCGCTGCTCAACGCCGCCGGTAAAATATGTAATCTTAGCGTCCTCGCCGCCAAGCTCAATCACAACATCAGTCTGCGGAATTATTTTCTTTACAGCAGTCGTAGCCGCAACAACTTCCTGAATAAACGGAACATTCAGCCACTGCGAAACCGAAAGCCCGCCCGAACCAGTAACTTTTACAGTCAAAGGCTGATTTTCACCCAAAGCAAACTGGTTTTCAATCTTATCAAAAGCCTGAGTCACAACAGAAATTATCGTGTTCCGAATGTCCGCGCGATGACGCTGATAATCCCCATAAATAAGTTTGTCATTATCATCAAGAACAGCAATTTTTACGGTCGTTGAACCAATATCAATTCCAATTCTTATCGGTAAAATTTCACTCTCAGTTTTTTTTGTTGTTTCCATCAAATCCTTCACCTTAAATAAAAAAAATCAAAGCCAATATATCTAATAAAATATAATCGCGAAACCGTAAATTTGCAATTAGTAATTCACAATTAAACCAGCAAGACAATCAGAAGCACGTTCCTTCCGCACGCGACCCGCTCTTGCTGCAAGTCCTCATTCCGCGAGCCGCTCCATTCCGGTCTTTCCGCAACGATCGGGGCTAAGCAACTTCTGAAAATCCGCCAATCCAGTGCGGCAATAATCAAATTGAACAAAAACTGTAACTCGGCTAAGATTATACAAATGACTCAAATCAAAAAAAAATCTCTTGTTAAATCTGGCCTTGTGCTTTCGCTAATGACATTCGCCTCGCGAATCATGGGCCTAATCCGCGAAATGACAAAAGCCGCGTTCCTTGGAACTAGCGCATATGCGGACGCATTCGGAATCGCTTTTATGATTCCAAACCTTTTCAGGCGGCTTTTTGCGGAAAACAGCATTTCCGTAGCTTTTATCCCTACTTTCCGCGGCTACCTTGAGGAAGAAAATTCCGACGCAAAGCACGCGGAAACCCAGCTTTTTATCTCTTCAACGCTCACATTGGTTTCTTTTTTAACGGCAATCGTAACAGTAATCGGAATCCTTCTTTCAAGATTCATTGTTCCGTTCTTCTTCAAATCCGATGTGGACGCCGCAATTTTGGCGGAGGCTTCTCTTCTTACGAAAATAATGTTTCCGTACCTGTTTGTTGTCTCAATCGCGGCGTTTTTCCAGGGAATCTTGAACGGCTGCAATATTTTTGCGCCAAGCGGATTCACTCCAGTTCTTTTCAATGCGATTGTTGTTGTCATAACTTACGTTCTTACGCCGCAGCTGCCAAATCCAAACGGACTTCCACAGGAAGCGCTAGCCGCGCGCGCAATGAGTTTCGGCGTTATTACCGGCGGATGTTTCCAGGCTCTTTTCCAGTGGCCGTTTGTAAAAAAAACTGGCTGGAAAACAACATTGACCGGGCTGAAGAACGCATTTTCAAATCCGGGAACAAAAAAAGTTGTCTCGCTGATTGTTCCAACAATAATCGGAATGGCGGCTTACCAGCTGAACGATGTTGTCTCAACCGCGCTTGCAGGAAACGTTGGAACAGGAACGGTGGCCTCGCTTCAATATTCATTGCGGCTTCAGGAGCTGATTCTTGGAATTTTCGCTGTTTCAATCGGAACTGTAATTCTTCCGGATCTTAGCGGACTTGCAAAAAAACAAAAATGGGAAGAATTCAACAATATGCTTACGCAGGCAATAAAAATAATCGCGCTGATTTGTATTCCAGTCACATTTTATTCTCTTGTGTGCGGAAAAGACTTGATTTCGCTTGTCTACAAGACAAAGAGTTTTGATGATGAATCCGTTCTGATGACGCTTAATGTTTTCAGGTTTCACATTGCGGGGCTTTTCTTTATTGCCGCGAACCGGATTTTAAGTCCGGCATTCTACGCGCAGGGCAACACAAAACTTCCGACGCTCGCGGGAATCATCTGCTTCGGCGTGAATATTGTTCTTGCGCTCGCGCTGGCTTTCCCGATGAAAGGAAACGGAATCGCGCTCGCATTGACTTTGGCAAGCGCAGTGAACACTTTGTTCCTCTTCATATTCATGAAAAAACTGAACAGCATAGACGCGGCCGGAATCGCAAAAAAAATGCTCGTTTTTATAATCAGAATAATTGCATTCAGCGTAATCGCCGCCTGCCCGACATATTTTTTGCGCCCATACCTTTTGAACGCATTTGCTGGACACAACAGATTCATCTCGTTCGGCATTCCAGTTGTTCTGAGCGCGTTAATTTTTGGTTTACTAGGAGTGCTGCTTCTTATTATATTCAAAGATGAAACAGCAGTCGCAATGTTCTCCAAAATCAAAGGACGAATAAAAAAATAGAAATATGAAAATTGAGTTTTCTTGAAAATATGACAAAAGCGCAGGCTAAAAAATAATTTGTGAAGATTTTGGGCGGTTGCACCAATAAAAGTGCGTAGCACCCCAACAAATACAAGCAAAGTGCGAGCCCAACCATCTGGAGCAAATTGTTTTTCTGCCGTGAGCGACTTTTCAGAATTACTAAACTCAAATTTCATATTAATAAAGGATTTTTACTATGAAAGAATATTCCGCAAAGGAAATGAAAGAGATTTATTCAGGACGACGGGCTAAAATCGTTGGATATTTAAAAGAAAACAATATTGGCGCGACCGTTTTTATTGACGGCGAGGCTCACCGCGAACCTGCAATCCGCTATCTTACAGGACACACAAGCGATGCGGTTCTTGTAATTCTTCAGAATGGAACTTCAACTCTTGTTGTCTGGGACGAAATTCTTGCAAAAAAAATCGCATTCTGCGACAAGATTATTCCTTACGCAAAATACAGAAATTCAGACATTGAATCTGTAAAATCAATTCTGGATGGCGCAAAAAAAATCGAAAACCTCAAGGTTGAAATTCCGCCATACATTCCGTATCCAAAATTCCTTGAATTTATAGAAGCAAATCCAAAATGGGATGTTGTATGCAAAAACGATGGAGTCCATAACTTTGTAGTCCGCTCAAGAACAATAAAAGATGAATACGAAATTGAATGTACAAAAGAAGCCGCTAGGGTCGGTGATTTAATAATCGATAAAATAGAAGAAAAAATCCGCTTTGGAGAAATAAAAACTGAAATGGATGTTTCTCTTCTTATTGAAAAAGAATTGCGGCTCAACGGATGCGAGCGGACCGGGTTTGACACGCTTGCGGCAGGACCGGCAAGAAGCTGGGCAATCCACGCTTTTCCGGGCTACACAAACGGCGAATGGCCGGGAAACGGACTTTCAATCCTTGATTTTGGCGTTGTCTACAACGGCTACACTTCTGACACAACGCTGGCGGTCGCAAAAGGCGAACTTTCTTCAGAACAGGAAAAACTTGTTGAACTTGTTCAGCACGCCACCGACGAATGTCTTAGACTTTACAAAAAAGATGTGCCTGTAAAAGATGCCTGCGAGCTTGCTGAAAAAATATTCGCAAAAGAAAACAGAAAAATGCCGCATACGCTCGGACACGGAATCGGGCTTGAAATCCACGAATTCCCGCGCGTAAGCACAAAAATGACGGCTGATGTAACGTTCCAGCCAGGAATGATTGTCACACTTGAACCGGGACTTTACGATGAAAAACTAGGTGGAGTCCGCCTTGAAAACGACGTCCTTATAACCGCCGACGGAAATGAAGTAATCACACATTCCCGAATCATCCGGCTATAAAATATCATATTCCTGAATGTTGGGTTTTTTATTGAATCCATAAATTGAATGAGCGCGAAGGAAAAAGGCAAGTTTGGCGTCCTTGAAGTGCTTTTTGCCGAATGGCATAAAAGAATTGTCGAGCATTTTCTGAAAGAAAAGCGCAGATAATTCTTCCCAAAAAACACTTCACAATAGCCAATACTTGACTTTTGACTGGAAGCTTATTCAATTTCTTTCACAATTTATAAAAACTCAACATTCAATCTATGAAAGTTTATCAACCACTTCTTCCGCGGCAACAATAAGTGCCTTTGAAAGATTCTTGTCCTCAAGATAGAACGTAAGGTTTTCCATATCTTTTAATACATTCACAATTGCCGGGCGGTCGCTTCCGTTTATTGCTGTTTCCATGCTGTCAACCGGAAGGTTGTTCTGGCGGCGGATTTCAGAGGCGGCCTTTAAAAGTCCAGGACGGCCAGAAAGACGGGCGATTATGTAGTCCAGCAAAAGGCGGACGCGACCCGCAAGAAATTTTGCGCGCTGCTCAAACGGAAGCGATTCCCCGAACTGGCGCAGACGCTTGAAAAGCTCAATTTCTTTCTGGAATTTCGCGGCTTCCTCGCTGTTTTCAATAAATGTTGAAAGTTTCGGCAGAACTTCGCTAACCTTATCAACAAGATTTCCGTAGGCATTTTCCGCGCGGAGATCTTTCTGCTCCTCATCAGAATTTTCCTCGGTTTCAAGTTCAGTTTCTTCAACTTTTGAATCATTTTCAGGCTCAGAAACAGGCTCTTCCGGTTCGGATGAAATTTCATTCTCGCTAGGAATTTCTTCAGCCTCAGACTTTTGAACATCCGCAGAATTTTCCGAATCATCAGTTTTTTCTGTTTCTGGCGCAAGATTTTCTTCAGTTTTTTGTTCCGCCCCGGAATCAGAATTCACCGAAATCTCAACTTTCTGCTTTTTTTCGTCTTCTGGATTTTTTAATTCTTCAGCAGGCAAAACGTCATCTTTCGGTTCGTCAAGAATTTCGTCCATGCTGATTTCTTCATCGGAATTTTCCGCATTTTCGTCCGGCTCAACCAACGCAGTTTCTTCAACGCTTTTTCCGTCGTCCGCAACGTTATCCTCAAAAAGCGCGTTCTCATCGTCCAAAGCAAAAACGTCTGTGGAATCTTCTTGTTTCAAGCCTTCCGTTGAGTCAGAAGAATTTTCTTCCGCAGGAGCAGCTGGTTCCGGTTCGGCAACTTTTTCTGCCGAAGCATTTTCTGTTGAAGCTGAATTTTCATCATCGCCAAAACCAAATTCATCGAGCGAAATTTCCTGCGAATCTGAAAAAGCATCGCTTTCTGATTTTTTTTCTTCTGAATTTGATTTTTCCGAATCGATTTTGCTTCCGATTTCCTTTGCAAGTTTTCCGGCAAGAAAATTGTTCGGGTCAAAAGCGACCGCAGTTGAAAAATCGTCCAACGCTTCCGCGGAATTTCCCATTTTTTCATCAATTTGTCCGAGCAAAAGCCACGCCGGAACATTTTTCATATTTTCATCGATAAATGATTTTACCTTTTCCTTTGCGGCAGAAAAATCGCCTTTCTGAAAAAATCTTGTCGCAAACGAATACAGATAATTTTCGTATTCCGGGTCAAGCGTTTTGATTTTTGAGGCGAATTTTTCCGCAGAATCAGTTTTTCCAATCAGAATGCTGTACTGGCCAGCCAAATCCAAAGCCTCGCAGTCATTTTTGTTTGCCGCGCCCATCTGACGGATAAGTGACGCCGCCTCTGCATATTTTTCCGCGGTAAGATAAATCGATGCAGCCGCCTTCTTGATTTTCTCATCGTCCGGCAGAACCTTTTCCGCCTTTTTTATTGTCGAGACAGCTTCTTCCTTTTTTCCGAGTTTCTCAAACGCTTCGGCAAGACTTTTTAAAATCTCAGCGTTTTCAGAAATAAGACGGTTCGCAATCTCAAAAGAACTTGCGGCTTTCTCAAAATTGCTCTGGCGCATAAGAATCTGTCCCATCTGCGCATAAAGTTCCGCGTCCTGCGGATGAAGCCCGATTGCATTCTGGACAAGCTCGCCGGCCAGCTTCGTTTTCCGGTGGTTCAGCAAAAGTTTTGAGTATGCGATTACCGCTTCCTGCCAGCCCGGTTTTGCGCGCAGAGCCGCCTCGTAAGCCTGAATCGCGGAAGTGTCATCGTGGATTGCCTCAAGGCTTTTTGCAAGGTTAAACTGAAGAATCGGATGGTTCGGGTCAACCTGAAGTCCTCTTTTGTATGCGGAAACAGCCTTTTCATGGTTGTTCTGCGCCGCGTAGATTGTTCCAAGATGATTGTACGCTAGAACATCCGTTGGATTTACCGCAATTACATTCTCAAAACATTCGATTGCGTCGGAATAATTTTCCATCAGTTTGTATGTAAACCCAAGATTGTAGTTCACCTGCGCCGGATTGATTTTTGTTTCAAGTGCTTTCTGAAGAATATCAATTGACTCCTGATATTTTCCCATGCGGCGGTAAATTCCGCCCATGCTGTTCATTGCCTCAAAATCGTTCGGATAAAAAGTAAGAATCTGCTGGAAATACGGCAACGCTTTTTCGTCATCATTGTTTTTCATGTAAAGATTTCCGAGCGTTGTAAGATATTCAATATTTTTAACATCATCCTGAAGAAGAGATTTGTACAATCTTATGGCAAGATTAAAATCCCTTGAAATCACAGCATTTTTTGCTCTTCTTAATACAATTTCTTTTTCTTCCATAAAAATCCTCTTTTTCAGATTAGTTTATCGTTTCAGTTTTTATCTTTTACGTTCTGGACGCGCGTAAACTTCCTTTGAAAGCGGTCCGCAAATCCTTTCATCAAGTTTTGAATAGGCTGCAACCGCAAAATAATAAATCGTGCCGTTCTTAAGACCGGTCAAAGTTGCGCTGGTCACATTTCCAACATTGATTGGAGAAGCGCCTTCTACGGCAACGCGGCCAAGATATTCACCGGGGCGGTTTCCATAATAAATATAATATCCGCCGGCAGAATCATCAACAGAGTAACTCCAGTTTAAAGTAACCTGACCGTCGCCCTTCTCTGCGGAAATCCTGTAAGGCGGAAAAGGTTCAGGCAATGTTGTATATTCAACTTTGATTTCTGTTACAGAAGGAGTATTTTTTCCGCCGCCGTCCGGGAAAAGTTCCGCCGCAACCTGAAAATACAAGCCGCTCAGGTTTTCAATTTCCTGCCCGGAAACAACCGGAACCCATTCCGGAAAATCTTCCGTCCAGTTAAAATAATTGTCTCCGGCACGGACGTAAAGATTCACTTCCGTCTGGGATGGCTCTGAAAGTTCCGCATAAACTTTGTTAATTATTGTGCCTTCTTTTGTAAGCACTGGAATTGACTCAAAACGTCCGCCGCTGATTTTGTAGCGTTCCCGCAGACCAATCTGGGAATTTTCAGAATTTTCTTCCGGGCGCAAATCCGTGTAACTGCGCACAATCCTAAAATCATCAAGCAGACCGATGTAAGAAGGAATTATGTGCAAATCCGCGGCAACTCCCATAACAGCCGTAAAAACCGTTCCGCCTTCATGTCCTGTGTCCGTAAGATATTTTATGTCCTCAAGCTGACCGTCAATCCTGTACTCAAGAATTCCAGTTTCTTCTTCAAACGAAATAAGGTGATGACTCCACTGGTTCGGAATTATCGTCCTTAAAGAAGAAAGAGTCACATCGCCATTGTTATCTGTGTAGCCTTCAAAAATATTTGAAAAAATCGTTGTGACTTTATTTTTATAGAAAGAAGTTGAAATCAGCTGGTAAACAACCTGACCGCCGATATTCTTTGAGGAACGCCAGCTGAGCAGAACCTCGCCATTTTCCACCGCAGAAGGACAAATCCAGAAATCAATAATAAATGAGCCGGCAGGACCTTCCGAGCCGAAAAGACTTGTCTCATCGCCCTGAATGTCAATTCCGCCACGACCGCGGCTTAAAACCGCACCTTTTCCGACCGTCGCTTTTTTTGAAAAATAAACATTGCTTTTTTTTACAGAATATTTTCCGGACTTGTCCAGAACCGTGGAATTTTCAAAATCAATAAGACAGTCAGTAAATTCATCAGGCTGGTTGGAATTTGTCTCAAGCTCAAGGCTTTCAAAACCATAACGACCTTTACCGGTTGTAATTCCGTTGCGGACATTAACTTCGCTCCAGCCGGTTTTTCCGCCGAATTCATAGACTTCACCATTCAAGGAAAAAGAAAAAAGCGCAAAACACAATATGGCAAAAACGAATGGAACTAGGCTTTTTTTTGATATATAATTATTTTCGTTATATGTACAGAGAAATTCTTCACGAAACTGCATTAAAAGCACCTTCCTCCAGCGGCGTCTATATGTGGAAAAATCCACAGGACACCGTAATTTATGTTGGAAAAGCCAAAAACCTTAAAAACAGGCTGACTTCTTATTTTTCTGGCAAAAAAGACATCAAAACAAGACTTCTTATCTCAAACGCAAAAAGCATCGAATACATCACAACCGCAAACGAATACGAAGCTTTTCTTCTTGAAAATAATCTTATCAAAAAGTACACACCAAAGTATAACATCAACTTAAAAGATGGAAAATCTTATCCAGTTCTAAGAATTACCCGCGAAGATTTTCCACGGCTTTTTAAGACACGGAATATACTCCACGACGGTTCAAAATATTTTGGTCCGTACCCAGACGCCACCGCGCTTGATACCTTTATAGACACTCTTTATCAGATTTATCCGCTAAGGCACTGCAAGAAATTTGTTACTCGCGAAACGCCTTGCCTTTACTACCACATGGGACAATGCAAAGCTCCATGCTGCGGAAAAATTTCAAAAGAATCCTACAATGAATTTTTCGGAGAAATCTGCGCACTTCTTAACGAAAACGGAAGCAAAACAACCGAAAAACTTACCGCAAAAATGAAGGAAGCGGCCGCCCAACTGAACTTTGAGAAAGCCGCCCGGCTACGGGACGGACTTCGCGCGCTGATGGTCATGCAGAACCAGAATATTGTTGAAAGCTTTGACTCCGAAGACCGCGACTATCTTGCATGGCACAGGGAAGGCGAACTCGTAAGCTTTACAGTCCTTAAAATCCGCGGAGGAAAACTTCTTGGCCGCGACAATTACCGCGTTCAAAGTTTAAATGAAAACGACGAGCTTCTTGCCGAATTCATGAGCGCATACTACAGCTCAAAAGACGAGATTCCTCCAAAAATCTACGTTCCTACAGAGGACGGACTTAACATAATCTCTGAATGGATAAAAAATCAGTTTGACGCAAATCCGCAGATAATCCTTGTAAACGATGACACAGAAAACGCACCTCGCCACAAAGCCGCAATGAACATGGCGGCGGAGAACGCAAAAGAAGATATAATCCGCAGACTGCGTGAACGCGGCGACATTCCGGCACTTGAGGAGCTTAAGGAAATCCTTGGACTGAATAAACTTCCTGTCAGAATCGAAGGATTTGATATTGCCCACATCGGCGGAAAATTCCCGGTAGCCTCACTAATCAGTTTCTACAACGGAAACCCGGACAAAAAAAACTACCGCTACTTCAGGCTTAAGACAACAGACGGATACATAGACGACTTCCAGTCAATGCGCGAGGCAACCAGCCGACGTTACACACGGCTTCTGAACGAACAGGCGGATTTGCCGGATTTGATTCTTATTGATGGAGGAATCGGACAGGTAAACGCTGTTGACCAAGTATTAAAATCGCTGAACCTGGATATTCCGATTGCCGGACTTGCAAAGCGCGACGAGGAAATCTGGCGGCCGTACGCGGAAAAACCAGTATGCCTTCCAAAAAGAAGCGACGCATTGCGCCTTCTGCAGCGCGTGCGCGATGAGACACACCGTTTTGCAACCAGCAGAAACCAGCGGCTAAGAACAAAGGAAAACACCGTAAGCATTTTCCTTGAGATTCCAAATATCGGTGAAAAACGGGCAAGAACGCTCACAAAAACATTCACAACCCTGGAAAATATGTGCGCCGCGGACGAAAGCACCATTGCGCAAGCACTCCACGTACGCGCGGACGAAGCCACAGAAATCATCCTTGCCGCAAAACGCCTTCTTGAAAAGCGCAACGCCCGCAAGGAAGAGCAGATGCATTCCCTAAAATCCGCCGGCACAACCTGGCAAAAAGCCGCCGACGCACAGTACATCGACGATTTGGCAAACGCAGCGCTTTTGGCCGCGGAAGATGAACCGGAGTTCGGGAAGGAATGAGTTCTATTCCACAAGCAATTTTCTGTCATCGATGTTTTCCAGAACTTTCATCTGCTGGATTGCAATCTTGTTCAGTTTTTCAAGGCGGATGCTTTGCGCAAGCCCTTCATTGATAAAAACAGCGTTCAAGTTTTCCATATTTGAAAGGCATATAAGCTGGTTTATTGTCGCATAGTCGCGGATATTGCCCTTTAAGTCTGGATTTGCATCCCGCCACTGCTTCGATGTCATTCCGAACATAGCAACATTGAGCATATCAGCCTCGTCAGCATAGACGAAAGATTTTTGTGCGGCTGTCAGTTCCTGAGGAATCAGGTTCTGTTTTATCGCATCTGTATGGATTCTATAGTTGATTTTTGCAAGTTCCCGTTTTGCGGACCAGCCGAGTTGTTTTTGCTCTTCTTCTTTTAGCCGCTGGAATTCCTTTACAATATATATTTTAAATTCCGGGCTTATCCACATTGCAAATTCAAAAGCTATATCTTTATGTGCATAAGTTCCGCCGTAGCGTCCGGCTTTTGCCTGCAAAGAAATTGCATTCGTTCTTTCTACAAACTCTTTTACACTGATTTTAAAATTATTCAGCCCGGACTTACTTTTAATTATGGCGAATTCGCCATAATTAAAATCAGGATTATAGATTTTTTCCCAAATTCCTATATATTCAAGAGTATTTCTGTTTCTTAGCCAATCTGTAATAAAGAAGTCTCCGTCTTTTGCTTTTATCATATCTGTAAGACAAAGATAATCTTCATTATTAACCTTTGTTATTGTCACTTCTGTATTCTGAACATTTATTTTTGCCATAAGCTCTCCTTATAAAACACCGCGTTAACGGCGAGCCACGGATGGCGAGAATCACAGTTTGTGAAAGCAACGCTTGAGCAAACTGTGATGAAAAAAATTACAAGGATGTAATTTTTTTCATGCCTCCTTAATTATGTTCCTCAACCTTTAAAGACGAATTTTTGTGGACAGCTTGTTTTGTTGCGGCGATTTTTTTGTCTGCATAGAGGACAACGTCTTTTATCACGAGCTTTTGAACTGCACTGATGAAGTTTCCCATAAAGGCGTAGTCGGGGGAGCCGTCGGAAATAACTGGAAGCATTATTTTATCTGACTTTATTTTTGCTCCGCTTATGCTGTCGCCCCATGTGTATTTGCGGTTTAAACCTTTATAAACGCAAGTCGCCAAATATAGCTGATTCAGTTTTGTAGGATGCAAGTCTTTTACATACAACGCAAGATTATGGCTGTCATTTGAGAAAAAGTCTTTTTCCTGATAACTGACAACAAAAGTTTTTCCGCCGATAAAAATGCAGTTGCCTTTCTCTACAAGCTTTTCTTTATAGGAAATATATGAACTAACGCCATTGTTCACTGAACTTGCGCAAAGATACGGAACGCTGCCAGAATCTTTTTTTATTTCATTTGAAAGAATGTTATGCGTATTTTTTACATCAAAAACATCTATAAGATTAAATTCCTTCCACTTCAATGAATTGAAGTGCGCGAGAGCTTCGCTCTCGCATTTCGACAACTCGTAGTTGTCGAAGCCGCTTACCTTTAGGTAAGCGGCCAGTTCGCGTATAAACGCTTCCATAAAATCAAAATCGATATTTCCATCTTTGTTTTTAGGAAGTTGAATGAATTCCTCTTTCAGTCTTTCCCAACTTGCTTTTAACTCATAAGAAAACTTTAACTTAATTGATTTTTGAATTGTAGTTGTAAAAAAGTGTAACTGAGAAGAATTCAGCTCAAACTTTGATTTTATCAAATACGCATTATAAAGAACTCCTGTTTTTTGAGGCTGTGAATAAACATTTCCTGTCGAAACAGCTCCATCGTTTACAATATCTATAGACATTTCAACATTTTCAAAATCTTCAGGTCGTCCATAATACATTATTCCATTATCACCATCTTTTGCATTAACTAACGGCAATGAATATTCATCTGTCAAGATTCGAGAAACATCTTTTTCTTTGTCAAATTTACCTTTCTTGAACTTCAGATTCTGTTTTTCAAACAAATCCCCAATCTTAAATTCGCCCCACTTAACGTCATCCAGTTTTTTGCTAAGCGGGGCATTCATTTTCCCAGGCTGTCGTTCGCCTCGCTTTTTATTACATTGCTCACTTCCCAGGCGAGATAGTCCGCGACAGTTTTCTTGAAGTCGTCCAAAGTTGGCTTTGTGTCCACAGGCGCGCTCTGATTCCAGTCGTTGCCTTTTTCTGGGTCAACCGTTCCCTCAAAGTATTCGTTTTCGGTTAGATATTTCAGGCTTCCTTTTCCGAATTCCACAAGGTCAACCACTTCCGCATAGCGTTCTTTTGCGTGGTCTGTGTCCCTAAGATTCACGCTTGCCTTTTTGCGGTTTGTGCGTGTGTAGCCGTCGTTTGAAAAGTCAATGAATTTCACGACGCATTTTGCCTTGTGCGGCTCGCCCACCCTAAAAACGTAAATGTATGTCTGAACGCTGGATTTTCCAATAAAAAGGTCAATCGGCATTTTTATGCTTGCAAGAAGAGTGTTTTTCGCAAGGATTTTTCTGTTGAACTCGTCTGCCTTTCCGCTTCCTGCCGAGCCTTGGATAATTATTGCGGCATAGCCTTTTTTCATCATAGAAAGGGCTTTTTCCACAAATATCATTCCGTTTCCTTCCGCAGAATACGGCGGATTCAACACAAAAGCGTCAGCCGGAAAATCCTCGTTGGTGTTGCCGAATCCGTATTTTCCGTTAAAATCGCTTAATGAGTTCTTGTTAAGGATGTTCGAGCTTCCGTCGCCCATCATAATCATATTCAAAACGGCAAGCATATAAATCTGAGGCAGAATCTCAAGCCCCAGAAGCTGCTCAGCCTTGATTCCCGCGGATTTTTTTGCAAGCTCATCAGGCGATTTTATCTTATCCTTTGCGTCATTAAGCATTTCGTTCATTGCCGCAACCAAAAGACCTGCGGAGCCTGTGGCAAAATCCCACACATAAGAATCTTTGTTCACGCGGGCAAGTTTTACAAGAAGCGTCGCGACATAGCTAGGAGTCAGAACAACATCGTTCAATTTATCCTGAGTAAAGCCAAGCCAGCTGTACATCTCGTTGAAGAGTTTTCCGGTAAAGTCTGTTGTAAGACCGATTTTGTAATAAATGCCAAGGTCGTCAACGACTTTTGCAAAGACACGTTTTAATTGGCTTTCCGTTTTGCCTTTTTCAATTTTGTTTATGTTGTCTGTTGCAAGCGTGTTCTGCAAAGCGCGGACAATCAAATCCTTTTTGTCCTGCGGAATTGATTTTTCATTCAAGAAATTCTTGATTTTGAGGAGGATAATGTCTCCGTCACGAGAGCCTTCTTCCTGCAAGGATTTCAGCTCGTCTTTTTCAAGCGGAGTAATCTTATATCTGTTCGGATTGTCCTTGTCAATGATTCCAAGCGTGGCAATGATTGAGGCGGCAACAAGATAAACCCGGTCATTTTCGCCCAAGCCTTTTTCATTCTGGTAAATATCATTGTTCAGCTTTACAAGGCTCGCGCTGATTTCCTGGTCGCGCTGCTCCTTGATCTTTCCAAGCTCTTCTGGAGAAAGTTTCAGATTTTTTACGGTCTGTATAAAGTCATTGAAATTTTCTTCCTTTAAGAATGAAAGGTCTGTGTACTTGCCGATTTCCTGCCCTGTTCCATAATTGCTTTTTGAAACAAAATAAACTCCAATCTCATGCTGCAAAGTTCCAGAAGTGTCTTTATATCCTGTAATTCCAATGGAAATAACGTCTTCAAAAGTCGTGTAATGAAGAATAGCATTCGCATAGTGAACCGCGCCATTCACTGCGTAAGATTTTATGTTGGCAAAATCAGGCTCGCCGTTCGCCTTTTTGTTTGCAATCCGACCGTTTGAGTCAAGTTTTACAAGTTTATCCTTATATCCTTTGTACTCGATAAGAACAGGATAAAGCCTGTTATATTTATCTGAAAGCAAAAGTTTTGCGTCAGGACGGTTTCCGCCGTTTCCACCCTGCTTTGACTCATAGTTTTCAAGAGCCTTGTCTATCTCTGAATTTCCGATTGATTCCTGTTCCAGCTTGTAATCAAGTTTGTACGATTTTAGCCAGCCGTTCGCCAAGTCCGCGATATTCGGCTCTACTGATTGTGATTTATTCTGCCTGTTCTGTGCCATTTTCAATCTTCTTCCCTTTTTATTTTCTGACAAAAAAATTATAGCATAAATCCAGCTTGTTTGCCGAAGCGCAAAATTTCGAAAGCTGAAAAAATATTATTTCTTGCCGCGGAATCATTCCGTTTGCAGAACAAAGACTTTTTCTTTAATCGGAATAGTTCCGCGCACCAACCCAAGACTTTTTTTACAATCGGAACCATTCCGCACGCTGAAAAAACAAATTTTCTATGTTCGGAATTATTCCGAAGGCTGACAAAACACTTTTTCTGTCTTCGGAATTTTTCCGAAGTCCGGCAAAGCACTTTTTCTGCTTTCGGAATTTTTTTATTGCTTTTATCAACGTCTGTTCTTATCTTTGAAACACGGAGTTTAACTTTTCTAATTTTAGATGGAGGAAACAAACCGTTTGGGATTGTACATTTTGACTTTTACGACAGAATGACCAATCAAATTCTAGCCATTCATTTTTTCGTGGAGGTCAAAATGAATAAAATTATTTCAAAAATCCGGATTTCTGAACTCGACACTCTTTCTGATGTTCTTGTGCGCCTGTACAAGGATTCAGCTTCTGATGAGGCCGGCGCGATTTCAAAGGACGAAAACCTTTCGGGCATCATGGCGCAGGTTGAAAAACTTTCTGCCGCCATCACAACCGCAATCAAGTCTGACAAGACAACAAGCAACCTTGACGAGGCGGACATTGCACGCGACTCGGTTATCCGAAATCTTTCTGACGCGCTTAACGGTTACGCAGCGATTCCTGTTCCTTCAAGAAAAGCCGCCGCAGAAAAACTTCTTTCTGTTTTCAACAAATATGGAAAGCAAATCATAACAAAAAATTATGCGGAGGAATCTTCCTTAATCGAAAGCATGCTGGAAGATTTTGCCGCGGAAAACCTAAAGGCTGACATTGAATCCTTAGAGGGAATCTCCGACCTGATTTCAAGTTTAAGAAGTGCGCAGGACAGTTTTAACAGCGCAAACGATGCCTACACACACGCAAGCGTGAACAAGGGCGAAAGCGCAAGTTCCATAAAGAAAAACCTTATCAGCACATTGAACGACCAGCTTGTTCCGTATATTTCCGCGGTTTGCGCTCTGCCAGCCTACAAAGATTTTGCCTCAAAATGCGAATCCGAGATAGAAAAGGCAAACACAACCGTGAACGGAAGAACAAAAAAATCTGAAAAATAAGGTTTAGGCTAATATAAAAATATTGAACCAGACCGGGCAAAAAGTCCGGTCTGTTTTTTTTAGTGGGATTTTTCTTCGTCAAACCGGTCTGCAATATATCCAGCGGATTCAGCCCAAAGAGCATTTTCTGGCTTATGAAGAAGTTTGCAGGTGTTGCTTTTTGAAAACAACAGATTTGCATCCTCGAATGAAATATTTCTTCTTCTGGCTATTTCTCTTGAAACTTCAAGAACAGAAAGACAGACATTCATCGTCACATCTTTTCCGTTATATGTAAAAAGATTTTCAGGCATATAAACTCCTATTTAGCAAAACCAGTTTTTCTATCGCTTTTTTCGTGTGAAAAGAAACCTGATTATTGACATCATTATATTTCAGCCGTTCAACAGCTTCATCGGCATTTATTGTTCCCAAAAGATAAAGCTGAACAGTCTGCATTGTGTTATCATCCGCAACAGGTCCAATCACAACATCAAAATCATGCTGAATGCCGCCCTTGCTTCGATTTAATTTTATGAACTCAAGCCATTCCCTATTCAAAGAATCAAAATGCTTGATATTCAAATCTTGAGATTCTTCAAAACTGAATTTATACACATAACTTTCTGTTTTTCCATTTCTAAGCATCTGCTTATATGCCCAGTTTCTAGCTTGCTCTTCAAGAACAGTTGTATAAAAGCCTTTTCCAAAATCACGTCTGTTCTGAGATTTTTCCAAGTCAATCTTTTCAAAAAATGAATCTGAACCATGATACAAAATCAGCCCAGTATTTTTTGAGATATTTTTATTAACAAAATCAAAAACTTCTTCCAAAGCAACCTGATGAAGATATTCATGTTGAACAAGCATTTTTTCCATAATATGATTTCTATGGAAAATTTCAGTACATTCTTCGTAACTCAAATTGTTGGTTTTTGTACAATTTTCAAGTGCCAATATAAAAAGAAATTCTATATCCGCCTGCTTACTCATTTTTGCCCCTCATTTATTTTATAAAAATTATACCACAAATCCGGGTTGTTTGCCTGAAATCCATAATTTACCACCACCGCATTTCTCGTCTTTCCCCCTTGTTTTCATTCTTGCGTGTTTCTGTTAAAGTTGGGGTATGCGTAAATTCAGTTTGATTTCTTTGCTGGCTCTTTGTTTGGGCTGTTTTATTTCTTGCGGAAACCGCGTTAAAGGGTATGGTGTTCTTTTGTGGAATCTTCCGGAGCACCAGATGCAGGACGGAGATTTGGTTCCTGTTTACATCCGTTCAAATATTTCGCAGGTTTATGTAATTGGAACTTCGCAGGGTAAGATTGAAATTCCTTTGTGGCAGATAACTGACCCGGAGATGAAATTCAAGGCCAAAAAGACGGCGCAAAAGTTCGAGGAATACAAGCACACTTACGCTTCCGTTGCGCTGGACGGACTTCCTATGCGTGCAGAGCCGGTAAACACCGCAAAACAGGTTTATCGACTTAAAAAGGCTGAGACAATAAAAATTCTCTACAAGGGAAAAGGTCAGGCTGTATATGCGGGCAAAAAACCGCTGGAAGGCGACTGGCTGCGTGTCCTTACTTCTGATGGAACTGTCGGCTGGTGCTTTAGCTACAATCTTCGTCCTTTTGAGACGGACATAAACGGAAACCAGATTAGCGGCGAAGTTGTTGAGGAAGAAAATCATATCGACGCGGAACTTACAGAAATGCTGAAAGGCACTTGGTATCCTGACTCATACAAGAATATGATTGATTCCGGGCGAATTGATCCGGCAAGAATCAACTTGAACTACAACCTTCATCTGGATGAGGAGACAAACAAACTTACTTTCACAATGCCTGACATAAAAAAGGAATGGGACTACACAGGAGCTTCAGAAGACAGCACGATTGTCAATGCAAGAGCCTACAAACTGAACGATATTCCAATCATTGTGAGCATAAAAAAATCTTCTTATATTGTTGTGCGTTACACTGGCGAAAGCGGAAAACCTGAAGACTTCAACCTTGTTACAATTGACGCGGACATAAACCAGCTTGTTCAGGACGAAATGCAGCGCCGCGAAAGCGAATACGAGCAGATTTATATGTTCGGGCCGAATTTCCGTTCTTCCAGCTACGGCCAGCTTACTTTGAGCGAGAATCATTCATTCAACTGGAACAACAAGAATCTTCTTGTGCCGGGCGTGATTTCCTCTTCGGCAAAAAATACCGGAACTGTGCAGATAAAATATTTCCTCATCCGTTCTTTGGCTCAGGCTTATGACGGCGTTCTTACATTCAAGTTTGACGGAATGAACAAGGAAGTCAACTTTTTCTACAAGATGGAAGAAAACGGACTCAGGCTTGAGGACGCGACTGGTGCTGTTCTTGACGGCAATGTATTCCGGGAGCGCGGAATCTCGCCTTTAATCATATTCTTTAAGCAAGCGGAATAGTTTCATGGCATTTGTACAATTTTCACAAGTTTCACTGGCATTTGGCGACAGAGATATTTTAAAGAATGTAAGCGTAAATCTTATGACCGGCACAAAAGCGGCTTTAACCGGCGCAAACGGTGCAGGAAAATCAACGCTGATAAAAGTAATGGCAGGGCTTATAAAACCTGACAGCGGAAGCAGAATCTGCCAGAAAGAGACAAGAATCGCATATCTTCCGCAGAGCGGCTTGACCCACCACGGTTGCTCATTAAAAGAAGAGGCGGACAGGGCTTTTCAGTTTGGCTACGACCTACAGAAACAGATTGACCAGATTGGCGAGCAGCTTGAAAAAGGAACTGGAAACACAGAAAATCTGCTTTTGCAGCAGGCGGAACTTATTGCAAAGCTGGAGGAATCCGGCTGGCACAGGCGCGAGGCGACTGCGGAAAGCGTTCTTATGGGACTTGGTTTTTCGCACGAGGATTTGCAGAAGCAGACAGAAGAATTTTCCGGCGGTTGGCAGATGAGAATCGCCCTTGCAAAGGCACTTATGCAGAATCCGGACATTCTTCTTTTGGATGAACCGACAAACTATCTTGATATTGAAGCTAGAACATGGCTGGAAAAATTCCTTTCAAACTACAAAGGCGCATTTCTTTTGGTAAGCCACGACCGTTATTTTCTGGACGTTACAGTAAACGAAGTCTACGAGCTTTTCGGCGGAGACTTAAAGCGTTACAAGGGAAACTTCAGTCATTATGAGCAAGTGCGCAAAGTTGAGCTTAAAACTTTAATCGCTGAATACGAAAAACAGCAGGACGAGATTGCAAAGCTGGAAGATTTTATCCGCAGATTCGGTGTTCAAGCCACAAAAGCGGCTCAGGCACAGGAACGGCAGAAACAGCTGGACAAAATCCTTGCGCAGAAAATAGAAATTCCAGAAAGCCTAAAAAAAATCCACTTTAAATTTCCAGAAGCGCCGCACGCGGGTCATCTTGTTTTGAGAACAAAAGGACTTTCTAAATCCTACGACGGAAAGACAAATGTAATAGAAAATCTTGATTTGACCGTGGAAAACGGCGAGATGCTTGTTGTTGCCGGAAGAAACGGCGCAGGAAAATCAACTTTGCTAAGAATGCTTGCCGGTGTTGACCCGATTTCTGGTGGCGAAGTGATTTTAGGTTCGGGCGTAAAAATCGGATATTTCAGCCAGGACAACGCGGAGACAATAAAAGGAAGCGAGACAATCCTTGAATATGTGGAAAGCCAGGCGCCAACGGAACTTGTTCCAAAAGTCCGCGATATGCTTGGAAGTTTCCTTTTCCGTGGCGACGATGTATTTAAGTCGCTGAATGTTCTTTCCGGCGGTGAAAAAAGCAGGATTGCGCTGCTTCAGCTTTTGCTGCGGGCGAACAATCTTCTTATCCTTGATGAACCTACAAACCATCTTGATATGCATTCAAAAGATGTGCTGATGAACGCGCTCAAGGATTTTGGCGGAACAGTGATTTTTGTAAGCCACGACCGCGGATTTATTGAAGGACTTGCCACAAAAGTTCTTGAGCTTAAACCGGGAAGCCACCGGGAATTTCCAGGAAACTACAAATATTACATGGAACGCATTGAGGCTGAAGAGGCCGGAATCGTCGGTCAGTTTGAAAGAGGAACTGGAATTGCCACAAGCAGCGTGAATTCTTCAAAAAGCAACGAAACAAAAGCTGAGGAGACAAAATCAGCCGGAAAACTAAGCTGGGAAGAGCAGAAAAAAATTGAGGCGGAACGGCGCAAAAACGAAAAGGAAGTTGCCCGCCTTGAATCAGAAATTGCAAAAGCCGAAGAAGAAAAATCCGCGCTGGAATCAAAAATGGCACTGCCGGAAGTGTATTCAAACGGCGCAAAAGCAAAAGAAGTCCAGCAAAAGATTGACGAAACAAACAAAAAGATAGAAACTTTAACCCAGTCGTGGGAAACCGCAATGGATAAATTAGGATAGAATAGGAATAAATTTAACAAAATAGGAGATTTTATGAAAGTTTTAGTTATTGGTGGCGCAGGATATATTGGAAGTCACGTTGTAAAGGAACTTATGAAAAACGGACACAAAGTTACCGTTTTTGACAACCTTTCAAGCGGACTACGGCAGAATCTTTTCCCGGAAAATGAATTTATCTACGGAAACATTCTTCTTCCAGAAGATTTGGACAACGCATTTGAAAAAGGATTTGACGCATTCATCCATCTTGCCGCATTCAAGGCTGCCGGCGAATCAATGGTAAAACCGGAAAAATATTCACTGAATAACATTAATGGAACCCTGAACATAATGAATGCCGCGGTAAAGCACAATTGCCTTAAAATGATTTTCAGTTCCAGCGCGGCAACTTTCGGTGAACCGCAGTATCTTCCGATGGACGAAAATCATCCGCAAAAACCGATGAACTACTACGGATTCACAAAACTTAAAATCGAAGAATTCATGGACTGGTACGACCAGCTTAAGGGAATGAAATTCGCCGCGTTAAGATATTTCAATGCGGCAGGATACGATCCGGAAGGCGTTGTATGCGGACTTGAACAGAACCCTGAAAATCTTCTTCCGCGCGTAATGGAAGCCGCCCTTGGAAAACGTTCGCTTAAAATCTTCGGAACAGACTACGACACACGCGACGGAACTTGCATCCGCGACTACGTTCACGTAACAGACCTTGCACGCGCGCACGTTATGGCTTTGGATTATATCACAAAAAACAACAAAAGCCTAAAACTTAACCTAGGAACAGAAAAAGGAACAACCGTAAAAGAAATCATAGAAGCGGCTCGCAAAATCACAGGAAAACCAATTCCTGCCGAAGAAGCACCACGCCGCCCAGGCGACCCTGCAAACCTTTACGCAACCAGCAAAAAAGCCAAAGAACTTTTGGGCTGGGAACCAAAATACAGCGACGTTGACACACTTGTAGAAACCACCTGGAAAGCATATTTAAAGGCTGAGAAGAAATAAAGAGGAAGAAATTTTTTTTAGAATTTCAGAGAGGTGGTCATTTCGGATTGACTCAATGACCACCTTTTTTATGCTGTCACCGCATTTTCATTTACAGCACGGATAATCGAAATCAGTTTTTTCTGGGCATCTGTTCCAAAAAGTGTAAAGAATTTTCCGGGGCGGTCAAACGGCGGTAAACCGCTACCAAGTCGGCTTAGATTTACTTCGCCTTGTTCAATAATATTTTCGATAATGACTTTTACAAATTCAATCTGCTTTATGTTCAGATTAAATTCTGTGATAAAATTTGCAAACAGTTCGTTTGTAGATTTTCTGTCCATTTTTGCAATCGAGCGGACAAAAATGCCCAAAGGTTTTCCTTTCCGGATTTTGTCAAACTGCTCCTGGCTTCCAAGTTCCTTTGTAAAAACTTCATTCAATTTTTCATAATCATCTTTTGAAAGTTTTACATTGTTTCGAAGTTTCATTATTGCGCCTTCATCAAGGTGCTCATAAATATACGAATTGACCTTTTTTTCATAAGACTCAAAGTTATCGCCAGTAAAAACTGGTTCTCCTTCTCCAATGTACAAAGTATTGTCTTTAAAATCTGTGTAGCAAACCTGCTTGTGCTTTGTTTCAACAAGAAATTTTATAAGCTCGCGGAGTTGAATCCTCATTTCTTCCAGATTTAAAATTGTCGCATTCAAAAAATAGGAATCGTCTGTAATCCTTGTAAGAAGCGGAATCTGTTTTTTTACTTGCTCAATTGTAGATTTTGTTTTCAGCAGAAGCTGAGTATCTTTTACAATTTCCGCCTGCTGCCGATTGTACGGCTTTTTCTGCATTTTTAGGACTTCCAGCCCATATACAATGTTGTCAAAACTTTTTGCATACAAATCCGCTTCATCCATGTAAACAAGATGCGCAATATGTTTTTTAAGGTTTTCAACATCAGATACTTCAAGGGCATTAAAACTTTCTATATTTTGAAATTTCAGGACATATTTTCTTGAAAGAAAAACATCAGTCCGTTCTTTTGGAAGCAGCATAATTTGATTGTGAACAATTTCTACAAGCTCATTGCGGAATTTTTCATATTCTGGAGTCTGATATTCAGAACTTTGCAATTCTTTGATAAGTTCAATCCGGCGGCTAAAAATATTTTCTGTTAAACTCGTTGTTTCTGAACCTTTAATGCCGTCTTTATTAACCCTAAAAAATTCAAAATTCCTGAGCCAGTCAAAAATATAAAAATATTTTTTGCCCTCGTAATCACCGTTTTGGGAATCTGTGCAAAAAAGACCAGGACAAAGACGAGTTCCTCGCCCAATCATCTGGTTGAACTTGATTTTGCTCATTACTTTCTTAAAGAAAACAAGATTTACAACTTCTGGAACATCAACGCCGGTATCAAGCATATCAACACTGACTGCAATAAACGGATTTTTGTCCGCCTTTTCAAAATTTGAAATTGTCTGCTCAACCTTGCTGTCGTCACAGACAATTCTAGAGCAAAAACCACCTTTTAACTGCGGATAAAGCTCGTCAAAAGTGTCAACAATGAACTGAGCGTGTTTTTTGTTGTATGCAAAAATGATTGTTTTTCCAAGTTTGTCGCCGGCATCTGTTTTTATGCCGTTTTGCATAAGCTCTTCAATTACTTTTTTTACAGTGTCTTTGTTAAAAACAAATTTGTTTATATCGGTTGGAGGAACTTCTTCAAAATCAGACTTTCCTTCCTCATTGTATTTATCTTCATAGGCTTTTTTATCTTCCTCGGACAAATCGTCAAAATGAATTCCCTTGTCAATAAAAGTCGTGGAATTTTCAACTGGATAATAATCAACCAGATAACCATTTTTTACAGCTTCTTCATAAGTGTAGCTGTAGGTAGGATTTCCTTGCTCCAAGTCAAAAAAATCAAAAGTGCTGCGCTCAAGTTCCTCGCGCGGAGTTGCGGTAAGACCAACCAAATACGAATCAAAGTAATCAAAAATTGCGCGATATTTCTTAAAAATGCTGCGATGGGCTTCATCGATAATAATCAAGTCAAAATGTGCAGGAGTATAAAGCCGCTCGCCGTCTTCGGTTTTATCGGAATCAATTGCGTTCAAAATTGTAGGATACGTTGAAAAAACAATTCTTGCGTTTTTATTTGCGGAACGTTCTTTTGGATCAAGCATATTGCACAAAGACATTGATTTTAAGTGTTCTTTATAATTTGAATATGCCTGCTTCACCAACTGGATTCGGTCAGTCAAGAAAAGTACATTTGTCGCATAGTTTGCCTTTGTAAAAATATCCGTCAGGCTGATTACAGTTCTTGTTTTTCCGGTTCCAGTCGCCATGACCAAAAGGAATTTTCTTATCCCCTGCTCCGCCGAATGGGCAACAGCCTTTATTGCCGCAAGTTGATAATCCCGCCCAGTAATTTCTGTATTGATTTTTATGGAATTCAAGTCTTTTTTGAGGTTTCGCCGGTCAATAAGTTTTTGCAAATCGCCCTGACTAAAAATCATGCTTACTTGACGAGGAGTTGCCTGTAAATCGTCCCAAAAGAAACATTCAAATCCGTTCGTGTAAAAAATAAAAGGTCTTCTTTCGTATTCACGTTCAAGGCAATCTGCATAATCTTTTGCCTGCTGTTTTCCAACATTCGGGTCTTTGCTGGTTTTCTTTGCTTCTACAACTGCAAGCGGCTTGTGGTCTTTGCCAAAAAGAACGTAATCAACAAAACCGTCAGAATGATTGTCGCCCATATTATGCACAGGATATTCTTCCTGAACCATAACGCCATCAAATTGCCAGCCAAGTTTTTTTAAGTCCTCATCAATAAAAAGTTTTCTGGTAGTTTTTTCATCAATTTTTTCGTATTCAACTTGAACATCTGTTTTGGGTTTTGTTTTATTTTCGTTTATAGTTTTTTGCAATTCCGCAAGCTGTTTTTTTAATTCAGCAATTGACTTTTCTTTTTCATCAAGCTCGTCTTTATACTTGGCAATTTCATCTGTGCTTTTTTTGACAACAACTTTTATTTTATTTGAAGGAACTAAAGATTCATCAAAATGCCGGGTTTCGTATTTTTTGCCATAAGTAAAGGCAATCCAGTTCATAAAATTAAACAGAGATTTTAGCGCAAGCAGAGCAAACTGTTTTTCAACTTCAAATTTTGAATGAACAGTCTGATTTCCAACTTTTATTGCAATCTGAATATCTTTTTGAATGTTTCCCGGAACTATCTGAATAAAACTGGTGTCATGAACAAGAAGCTGAATTCTATCATCATAAGGCAAACGCAAATCATCATCTACAGAATACATCCACAGAACCGCCTGCTCAATACATTTTCTTGTGGCAATTCCGCAAAACATTGTTGACTTGTTATATTGCTTTTCAGCCTCAAGCGCCAATTGTGAAAAAACGGCAAATTCAGGATAATCAGATAGAAAATCAAAATTGGTCATAATTAAACTC